>CAYMKZ010000020.1:7093-33889 GCA_964391345.1 uncultured Alcanivorax sp. | reverse complement strand
AGGACGATGGGGCCTCAGAGGATGACGATGAGGCCACGTAGAAGGACGATGGGGCCGCGTAGGATGACGATGGGGCCGCTCAGGATGACGATGGGGCCGCGCAGAATGACGACAGGGCCGCGCGTGACGACAGGGGCACCACGTCGACTTCACCGGCAACTGCGTCCCTGCGGCTACGTGCAAGGTGACGGTAGTGGGGAGTGGATTCCGTGTTTGCTGGCGGCTTACCGCTAGCGGAACAGCTCGCGGCTGCGCAGCGGCTTGTCACCGAGATACGGCGCCAGAGCGGCACGAAACAGCGGCTTGGCGATACGGCGCACATCGTCGTCCCAGCGGTCTTCGGCAAGGGCGCGCAACAGGTGGCCGGGATAGCCTTCCGCGGCGAGCACCAGACCGGTGTGCGGCCGCCACTGGTAGTAGCAATCATCGTCCAGTGGTTGACCATCGGCGTCGTGGTCCAGCACCAGGGCATAACCGATCTCGTCGAGCAGCACCCGCTCGAAACGGCGCAGCGTCACATCCAGCGGCGTATCGCCGGTGAGCGCGGCGAGGCTGTCCTGATAGGCATGCCAGAGATCGGGCTGGGGTTCGTCCCGGTGCAGCAGCCGCATCAGCAGCTCGTTGAGGTAAAAACCGCAATACAACGCCGTGCCGTGCAGCGGCAGCGCCGGCCCCTGCGGTTCGATCTGGCGCACCGTGAACAGCTCACCGGCGCTGGCTTTGAGGTCTACCCACAGCGGCCGGAACGGTGCCAAAGCGGGCGTGCGCCGGCCACCGCGCGCCACGGCACCGACGCGGCCTTTGTCCGGCAGAAACAGATCGACCACCAGGCTGGTGTTGCGGAAGGCATGGCGGTGCAGCAGCCAGGCCGGCGTCTGTTCACTGCCAGTGGTCGTCATAACCCAATGAACGCAGGGCGCGGTCGTCGTCGGACCAGCCCGCCTTGATCTTCACCCACAGGTTGAGCATCACCCGGCGCTCGATCAGCCGTTCGATATCCAGGCGGGCTTGGGTGCCGATTTTCTTGATACGATCGCCGCCGTCGCCGATGAGGATTTTTTTCTGCCCGCGCCGCTCGACCAGAATGCGCGCGGCGATTTCGGTGATCTTCGGGCCTTCTTTCCACTGCTCGATTTCCACGGTCATCTGGTGCGGCAGTTCCTGGCCCAGTTGCCGCACCACCTTTTCACGGATGATCTCGGCGGCCATGAAACGCAGGCTGCGGTCGGTCAGTTGGTCTTCGTCGAACCAGAATTCGCCTTCCGGCAAGCGCTTGGCGATGGCCTGCTCCAGGGCGTCGAGATTGTGGCCACCGAGCGCCGATACCGGAATCAGTTCGGCGAAATTGCGGCGCTGGCCGAGATTCTGCAAGTGCGGCAGCAGCGCCTGTTTGTCTTCCAGTTGATCGATCTTGTTGATCAGCAACAGTACCGGAATATCTTCGGCGCGTTCCAGCAGGGAGAGCACATGCTCATCCGCTTCGGTCCATTTGGTGGAGTCCACCATGAAGCAGATGACATCGACACCGCTGAGCGCGGACAGCGCCGCCTCGTTCATGGTGCGGTTGAGGGCGCGCTGGTGGCCGCTGTGAATGCCCGGCGTATCGGCGAACACGATCTGGTAATCACCGCGGCTGAGAATGCCATGGATGCGATGGCGCGTGGTTTGCGGCTTGCGCGAGGTGATGCTCACCTTCTGGCCGATCAGATGGTTCATCAGCGTGGATTTGCCGACGTTGGGACGGCCAACGATGGCCACCACACCACAGCGAGTGGTACTCATAGCGTCTGCTCCAGCCAGGCCAGCGCCGCTTCCGCCGCCTGTTGTTCCGCACGCCGGCGGCTGGAACCGCTGGCGGCGAATTGTCTGTCCAGGTCCGGCAACGTGCATTCCACCTGGAATGTCTGCCGGGGCGCCTGTCCGGTCACTGTCAGCACCTCATAAGTGGGCAGCTCATGTTTGCGCCCCTGCAACCATTCCTGCAAGCGGGTTTTGGCGTCCTTGCGCGCGCTCTGCGGAGAGATGGCCCTCAGGCGCTGGTCAAACCAGGCCAGCACCACATTCCGGCAGGCCAGCTCGCCGCCGTCGATGACCATGGCGCCGATCAATGCTTCCACCGCATCGGCGAGAATCGAATCGCGCCGGTTGCCGCCACTCTTCAGCTCGCCGCCGCCGAGCACCAGATGTTCACCGATACCCAGCTCGCGGGCCACCTCCGCCAGTGTCTGGCCACGCACCAGAGAAGCACGCATGCGCGTCAGTTGCCCTTCCGCCGCTTTCGGGAAGCGGTGGAACAGTTCCGAGGAGATCACCTGGCTGAGCTGGGCGTCACCGAGAAATTCCAGCCGCTCGTTGTTGCGGTGGCGGCTGACGCTACGGTGGGTGAGCGCCAGATCCAGCAGTTCGGGGTCGGTGAACTGGTAGCCCAGGCGGCGGCAAAGACGGGCGCGGTCGTCCATTATCGATGGCCGCTCACTGCTGTGTCTCCACCTGCATCTCATCGGCCTTGTCGAGGCCGCCGTTGCGCGAGAAGCTCGGCAGCGAGAACAGGCCGTCCCAGTGCATCCAGATATAGAACGCCTTGCCGACGATCAGGTCTTCCGGCACCGTGCCCCAGAAACGGCTGTCGTTGCTGTTGTCACGGTTGTCGCCCATGACGAAATAGTGCCCCTTGGGCACCGTCCACTCACCCTGGGTGCGGGCGGGAATTTCCTGCTCGCCGCTGAGCGGGTCGATCGGTCCCATCTGGTAGATCAGGTGCTTGTGGCCATCCAGATCTTCCACATATTCACGCCGCCAGGCCTGCTGGTTGCGCGCCTCGCCGATCAGCACGCGGCCCATGCGTTTGCCGTTGACGTAGACCACATTGTCGCGCACCGCGATGTGGTCCCCCGGCAGGCCCACCACTCTCTTGATGAAATCCTCGTTGGTGTTCTTCGGGTACTTGAATACCATGACGTCGCCCCGTTTCGGCTCGCCGACCGGGACGATCTTGGTATTGGTAACCGGCAAGCGCAGCCCATAGGCGAACTTGTTGACCAGAATGTAATCGTGAACTTGCAGGGTCGGCAGCATGGAGCCGGAGGGAATGGTGAACGGCTCGACGATGAAAGAGCGCACCACCAGCACCAGGAAAAACACCGAGATCAGCGAATTGGAAGTCTCCACGATACTGCCGACCGGGCCGGGCCGGCTGCGCAGCTTGAGAATGCGATCGGCGATCCATATCACGATCGTCAGCAGCAGCAGCCAGGTCAGCCAGAATCCAACATCGATATCCATCAGTCATCCACCTTGAGCACGGCAAGAAAGGCTTCCTGGGGAATTTCCACGTTGCCCACCTGCTTCATCCGTTTTTTTCCTTCTTTCTGCTTTTGCAGCAGTTTTTTCTTGCGGGAAACGTCGCCGCCATAACACTTGGCGGTGACGTTCTTGCGCAAGGCCTTGACCGTCTGGCGGGCAATGATCTTGCCGCCGATGGCCGCCTGGATGGCCACATCGAACATCTGCCGGGGCACCAGTTCCTTCATTTTCTCGATCAGCACCCGGCCGCGATGGGCGGATTGATCAGCATGGCAGATCATCGCCAGCGCATCGACCCGGTCGCCGTTGATCAATACATCCACTCTGACCAGCTTGCTGGTCTGGAAACGCTCGAAACCGTATTCCAGGGAAGCAAAGCCACGGCTGGCGGATTTCAGCCGGTCAAAAAAGTCCAGCACCACTTCCGCCATGGGAATATCGTAGGTCAGCGATACCTGCTTGCCCAGATATTGCAGGTTCTTCTGCTCGCCGCGGCGTTCCACGCACAGGCTGATGACATTGCCCACGAACTCCTGCGGCACCAGAATATTGACGCGCGCGATGGGCTCGCGGAACTCCTCGATGCGGTTGCCTTCCGGCAAGGCCGAAGGGTTGTCCACATATATCGTGCGGCCGTCCGACAGTTGCAGCTCGTAAACCACGGTGGGTGCCGTGGTAATCAGGTCCATGTCGTATTCGCGTTCCAGCCGCTCCTGGATGATTTCCATGTGCAGCATGCCGAGAAAACCGACGCGGAAACCGAAGCCCAGCGCGTCGGAGGTTTCCGGCTCGTAGAACAGCGAAGCGTCGTTGAGGGTCAGCTTGGCCAGTGCATCACGGAAATCATTGTAGTCGTCGGCGTTGACCGGAAACATGCCGGCGTAGACCTGTGGCCTGACCTTCTTGAAGCCGGGCAGCATTTCCACGTCCGGGGTTTTCGCGTGGGTCAGCGTGTCCCCCACCGGCGCACCATGAATGTCCTTGATGGTGGCGCTCACCCAGCCCACCTCGCCCGCTTCCAGATGCGCGGTCTCCGTGCGCTTCGGCGAGAACACGCCGAGGCTGTCCACCACATGGGTCTGGCCGGTGGACTTGACGTAAATTTTGTCGCCTTTGCGCAGCCGGCCATGGCGGATGCGCACCAGGGCGATGACGCCCATGTAGTTGTCGAACCAGGAATCGATGATCAGCGCTTGCAGCCTGTCGTCACGCTCACCGACCGGCGGCGGAATGCGCTCCACCAACTGCTCCAGTAGATCCTCCACGCCCAGCCCGGTCTTGGCGGAAACCCGGCAGGCGTCGGTGGCGTCGATGCCGATGATTTCCTCGATCTCCTGGATCACCTGCTCCGGCTCCGCCTGCGGCAGGTCGATCTTGTTGAGTACCGGCAGCACTTCCAGATCCTGCTCGATGGCGGTATAGCAGGTCGCCACCGACTGCGCCTCCACACCCTGAGCGGCGTCCACCACCAGCAGCGCCCCTTCACAGGCGGACAGCGAGCGCGACACCTCGTAGGCGAAGTCCACGTGGCCGGGCGTATCGATGAAATTCAGCTGGTAGGTCTCGCCATTCCGCGCCTTGTAGTACAGCGTGACGCTTTGCGCCTTGATGGTGATGCCGCGCTCGCGCTCAAGCTCCATGGAGTCCAGCACCTGCTCCTTGAGCTCGCGGTCGCTGAGACCACCACACAGCTGGATGAAGCGGTCAGCCAGGGTGGATTTGCCATGATCGATGTGAGCGATGATGGAAAAGTTGCGAATATGGGTGATGTCGGTCACGAAACCCCGCCAAAGATCGGAACAGTGGGCCGCGATTCTAGCGGATTGCGAGGCCGCTGAATAATCCCCCGTGCGCGGACGGCCCGATTTTCGGGCCGCCGGCCGGAGTTGCTCACCCCGGGACGGGGCGCAATGCTCAGGAGCCCAGCTTCAGGGCCAGGAAACGGGCGCCGCCGTCACGGTTGATCAGTGCCGGCACGGTGCCCTCCTTGGGCAGTGCTTGCACCGCTTTGCGGTAATCATCGGCGTTGTCCACCGCCTTGCCATCCAGGCTGATGAGGATGTCGCCCTGCTGGATGCCGGCGTCGGCGGCCGGCCCCTTGTCGACGTGGGTGACGATGACACCGCCATCCGCATTGATGCGCGCCAGTTCGGATTTGCTGGCGTCACGTACCGACAAGCCCAGGCTGTCGGAATGCGCCGCTTCACCACCGCCACTGCCTTTCAGCATGGCCTCCTGAGGATTATCCGGCAGTTCGCCCAGCGTCACGGTCAGCGTTTTCTTGTCGCCGTTGCGGATCACGGTCATGTCCGCCTTGCTGCCGGCCACCATGGAGCCCACCACCTTGGGCAACTCGGCGGAGCGTTCGATATGGTGGCCGTCGAAGCCGATGATGATGTCACCGGGTTTGAGGCCGGCCTGGTCCGCCGGCGAGCCGCTCTGCACCTGGGCCACCAGCGCGCCCATCGGCCGGTCCAGACCGAAGGACTTGGCCAGATCGCTGTTCACTTCCTGGATCAGCACGCCGAGCCAGCCATGGCTCACCGAGCCGTGCGTCTTGATCTGTTCGACCACGTTCATGGCCAGGTCGATGGGAATGGCGAAACTCAGCCCCATGTAACCGCCGGAACGGCTGACGATCTGCGAGTTGATGCCCACCACTTCACCTTTCATGTTGATCAGCGGGCCGCCGCTGTTACCCGGATTGATGGCCACGTCGGTCTGGATGAAAGGCACATAGTTGTCGGAAGGCAGGCTGCGATCCTTGGCACTGACGATGCCGGCGGTCACCGAGCTGTCAAAGCCGAACGGCGCGCCGATGGCCACCACCCACTGCCCCACCTTGAGCGCCTTGGAGGAACCGATGGACACCACCGGCAGATCCTTGGCGTTGATTTTCAGCAGCGCCAGATCGCTTTGTTTGTCATAGCCCACCAGCTTGGCGTCCAGTTCGCGGCGGTCCTGCAAGCGCACGATGATCTCGTCGGCGCCCTTGACCACATGGTAGTTGGTCAGCACATCGCCATCGCTGGAAATGATGAAACCGGAACCCAGGGACTCCACTTCACCGCCGCCGCCCGGCACGCCGTCATCCGGCCCACCGAACTGCTTGAAGAAATGACGGAAGAACTCCGGCATCTGATCGAGCTGTTTTTGACGGTCGCTGTCGCTCTCGTGGGTGACAGAGCTGATATTGACCACCGCCGGACCTTCTTTTTCCACCAACGGCGAGAAATCCGGCAAGCCGGTCACCAATGGTTTGCCGTCGCTGGGCGTATTGCTGGTGGTAGCGGCCGGCGCGCTCTGGCTGGCCTGTTGTGACGCCTGCGGCTGGCTGGTCTTCGGCTGCTCCTGATTGTGGTCGCCACAGCCGGCCAGCAACCCCAGTGTCAGCAACACCAGCAGCGCGGATTTCTCGATCATCCCCATGGACAGGCTCCCTTCTTGCCAGTTGGTTGAGTGGGTGAAGCCACGAAGCCGGGCCATGCCAGACCCGGCGCTCGCCTTTCTTTCATTGTGAGCCGGCAACAACAATGCCAACCCCGCGCATCACACGCTCCGCGGTAGGCTGGGGAATCTCTCCAACCAGGGTAACGCGGTAATTCTGGCCCGTGGCATCGAGACGGCGGCTGATTGCCACGGTCGGCCCGACCCGGCTGACGCCCTCTTCCACCTGGCCGCCAGTGTGCACGGGTTCGACGAACACCGTAAAGGTGGCCAGCCCGTCACTGTAGCTTTGCGCGGCCACCGGCGGATGGCCGGCATTGATGCGCCGCCAGTCCTGATCCACCGACTTGAAGCCCCGCGGCAGCCAGGCCACCTGGATACGCACGCGGCCCGGCTGATCCGCCGGCAGGCGCTTCAGGGAATGCTCGGAAAGCGCCGTGGGCATCTGGAAATCGGTGGGCTTGAGATGGGGGTGCAGTTCAAGGGTGACGAATTCGATACGCTCCAGCGCCATGCCGCTGGCATCCACCAGCTCGGACTTGAGCATCAGCTTGCTGCTGTCATCCAGCCACAGCCGATAGCCGTAGCGATGATCATCCAGCGGCGCCACCCGTACCCGGGTCGCGGCGCGGCCGGCTACCCGGCTATCGCCATCCACCAGCACGTTGTACTGCTCGGGAATGGCTTTCACCAACCGGTCACGGAACGTCAGCAGACCGTCCTGGCCATCGATGATGCGGGTCAGGGAGCCATTGGGGTGCAAGCACAACAACTCATCGCCGCGCCGCAATACTTCGGAAACGCGGCCATCAAGGTGGGTGAGTCGTTGATATTCCTGGCCATCGAAGACCGCGTGACGCACCTCGATGGTGCTGATCTGGCCGCCAAACTGGTAAAGGAAACGGCCTTCGTAATTCTGGCTCCGCGACGCCTGGGCCATCTCTTCCAGCAGCGTCTGCGCGGGTGAAGGGGTGGCGGCGAAGGCGGCGAACGGCACCAGCAGCGTCAGGCCAAGCGCAAGAGTCCGCAGCATGCGTTACTGAGCTCCGTCGCCCGCATCCAGACTGATCAGACGAGCGTAAGGCATCATGCCCTGACCACTGTGCTGGGCGGCGAATTCACTGTGCCGCAGCAGCATGGTACTGCCCCAGGGCTCAGGGCTGCTGACGGTACGGGCGCGCGGCTCATGCTGTACGGGAAACAGGTGCTGGGCCACCAGGGAGGTCTGCCCGAAGGGGCGGATCAGGCTCTGCCCGGCCGCCGCCGGCAGCGCTTCGGCGTCGTTGGCCGCGGGGCTTTCCATGGCCACGGTGTTTGCAGCACCACCGGCGGTGGTCGCCGCATTGACCGCCACCGCGGGACCCGCCGCCAGACCTTCACGGCCGGCTTCGTTCCAGTATTGCCAGCCGATCACCGTGGCGGCGGCCACCGATGCGGCCACCGCGACACGGGCGAAACCACCGATCATGCCGCTACGCTTTCCACGTTTCGCCTCCGCCGCCAGCGCCTCGGACAAACGCGCGTTGAAGGAACAGGGCACGGCCCGCACCGCCTGGCCGTGCATGATGTCACAGGCCAGTTGCCAGCGCGCCAGTGTGCCCAGTTCCTCGGCACCCAAGTCACGCAACACGCGGTGCGTCTCGAATTCACTGGTTTCGCCGTCCAGAAACGCGGACAACGCCTCGTAGTCCTTGCTCATGATCTCACCTTTAGCCGCGTTGCGACCCCAACAGGGGGCGCACCGCCTGGTCGATGGCTTCCCGAGCCCGAAATATACGCGAACGCACGGTTCCCACCGGGCATTCCATCACCGTCGCGATATCCTCGTAGCTAAGACCTTCAAACTCACGCAAGGTCACGGCGGTCTTCAACTCGTGGGGCAGATCCTCGATGGCCTTGTGAATCACTGCCTCCAGTTCCTCGGACAACACCTGGGCCTCCGGGGTTCCAATTTCATGAAGCATTTCCGCGCCGCTGTACTGCTCCGCCTCGGCGGCATCCAGATCGGAGCCCGGCGGGCGGCGTCCCATGGCCACCAGGTGGTTCTTGGCGGTATTCACGGCAATACGATACAACCAGGTATAAAAGGCGCTGTCACCACGAAAACGGGGCAACGCCCGCCACGCCTTGATGAAAGCTTCCTGGGCCACATCCTGAACTTCATCCTGATCGCGCACATAGCGGCTGATGAGCGCAAAGATACGCTGCTGGTACTTGCGCACCAGCACCTCGAAGGCACGTTGGTCACCGGTTTTGGCTTTCTTGACCAATTGCTCGTCTGACACCGGAGCTCCTTCAGCTTTGCGGGAGAGCGGACTTAAAAGCGCGATATTGTAGCAGGTGTATCCCACACCGCTATACTAACCGCCCCGGAACCGCCGGTTTTCACATTGGTTCAACAATTCGCAGCGCGGTATCGGCGTTATCATCGGCCGGCCGCCAGTAGCGACGGACAGGCTCAAGAGGATCAACCCAGAGGACAAGCAGGACCTTATGGCCACATTCCGATACGATGTTCTGATCATCGGCTCCGGCGCCGCCGGCCTGACCGTGGCGTTACGCCTGCCCGGCCAGGTACGCGCCGCGCTGTTGTCCAAGGGCGAGCTGACCCACGCCAGCACCTACTATGCCCAGGGCGGCGTCGCCGCCGTACTGGACGACAACGACTCCATGGAAAGCCACGTGCGCGACACGCACATCGCCGGCGGCGGCCTGTGTCACGACGATGCGGTGCGCTACACCGTGGAAAACGGCCCGGATGCCATTCGCTGGCTGATCGAACAAGGTGTCGATTTCACGCGCATGCAGGGCAACGGGGAGGATTCCGCCCTGCCCTATCACCTGACCCGTGAAGGCGGACACAGCCACCGGCGCATCATCCATGCCGCCGATGCCACCGGCGTGGCCATTTCCAGCGCGCTGATCGAGCGCGTCAAGCAACGCGACAACATCGAGCGCTTCGAACACCGGGTGGCGGTGGACCTGATTCTTCAGGAGCACGACGACACCGAAGGCGAAGCCGGCAAGCGCAAACGCTGCTGCGGCGCCTACGTGCACAATATCAAGAGCGGCGAGACGGACGTTTTCCTGGCCCGCTCCGTGGTGCTGGCCACCGGCGGCGCTTCCAAGGTTTACCTCTACACCTCCAATCCGGACGTCGCCACCGGCGACGGCATCGCCATGGCCTGGCGCGCCGGTTGCCGGGTCAGCAACATGGAGTTCATGCAATTCCACCCCACCTGCCTGTACCACCCCAAGGCGAAAACTTTTCTCATCACCGAGGCCATCCGCGGTGAGGGTGGCCGGCTGCTGCTGCCCAATGGCGAGCGTTTCATGCCGCGTTTCGACGAACGGGCGGAACTCGCCCCCCGTGACGTGGTGGCGCGCGCCATCGACCACGAAATGAAGCGCCTGGGGGCTGACTGTCTGTATCTGGACATCAGCCACAAGCCGGCGGACTTCATCATCGAGCACTTCCCCACCGTCTATGCGAAATGCCTGCAACTGGGCCTGGACATCACCCGCGACCCGATTCCGGTGGTACCCGCCGCGCACTATACCTGTGGTGGCGTGATCATCGACCAGCACGGCCAGACCGACGTGCCCGGACTGTATGCGCTGGGGGAAACCGGCTTCACCGGTCTGCACGGCGCCAACCGCATGGCCAGCAATTCGCTGCTGGAATGCTTCGTTTATGGCCGGGCGGTGGCCGATCATATCAGCAAGCATCTGAACGGCCTGCCGGAGCCGCGCGACGCCGCCCCCTGGGACACCTCGCTGGTCACCGATTCCGATGAAGACGTGGTGATCAGCCACAACTGGGATGAGCTGCGGCGCTTCATGTGGGATTATGTGGGCATCGTGCGCACCACCAAACGACTGGAGCGAGCCTTGCACCGCGTCAACCTGCTGCAAAGCGAGATCACCGAGTACTACAGCAATTACCACATCAGCAACGACCTGCTGGAACTGCGCAACCTGGTGGTGATCGCGGAGCTGATCATCCGCTCCGCGTTGCAGCGACACGAAAGCCGCGGCTTGCACTTCATGCGCGAGTACCCCTACATGCTGGAGGAGGCACGGGACACCATCCTGGTGCCGGGAATGGAATGAATCTGAAACCAACCGTTTTGCGACTGACCAGCCTGCTGCTGCCGCTTTGCATCAGCGGGCCGGCGCTGGCCGCCATGTACGATCTGCCGCCCCAGGGATCCGACGTGATCGGCCAAGTGCAACATATAGAAACAAAAGAGTCGGACACCTTCGTGGCACTGGCGCAGCAATACGATCTCGGTTTCCGCGAGCTGCGCATCGCCAACCCGGATGTCGATCCCTGGCTGCCGGGCGACGGCACGCCGCTGACGCTGCCCACCGCTTACATACTGCCGAACGTGCCACGCAAGGGCATCGTCATCAATCTGCCGGAGATGCGAGTCTATTACTATCCGCCGGCGGACAGCGAATACGCCGGCAAGGTATTCACCTACCCGATCGGCATCGGCCGCGAGGGCTGGTCCACGCCGATCGTGGAAACGCATATCATGCAGAAGATTCCGCATCCCAGCTGGACGCCGCCCGCCTCCATCAAGAAAGAGCATGCGGAAAACGGCGACCCGCTGCCGGACGTGGTGCCTGCCGGTCCCGACAATCCGCTGGGCCAGTACGCGCTGCGGCTGGGTTTGCCGTCTTACCTGATTCACGGCACCAACAAGCCGGCCGGCATCGGCATGCGTGTGTCCCACGGCTGCATCCGCCTGTTCGCGGATGATATCGCCGCGCTGTTCTCGATGGCCTCCGTGGGCACGCCGGTGAACATCGTCAACGAGCCGTACAAGGTCGGCTGGCAGGGCGACACCCTGATGCTGGAAGTGCATCCGCAGGACCGCAGCGGCGGGACGGCGGCCATCTCTTATACGGGATGGGTGAAAGCGTTGATCGCGGCGACCCGGGAGCAGCCCAAGGTACCGATCGACTGGGATCGCGCGGAAGCCATCGTCAACAGCACCAGTGGCGTGCCAGGGGAAATCGGTTCGGACCCGCAGCGGAACGTGGCGGCGCAGTAAAGTAGCGAAGGAAAAAAGGAACGGCCACACACCAACAGGCCGAACGAAATCGTCCGGCCTGTTGGCTGTCGCGGGCGGAGTGGGAAGGGAAGGAGAAAAGCCGCCCGCTACATGCTTGAAACTCTTGTTGCCTTACTTGCGCTGGGAAGCCTGGAACATCCGCTCCATGCGCTGGGAGTTGGCTTCAGCGGTTGCTTGAGCCTTGTTGGCAGCTTGCAGAGCTTCATTGGCGGTCTGCTGTGCAGCATCCGCTTTCTGTTGCGCCGCATCAGCCGAGGCTTGAGCCGCTTCAGCCGTTTGCTGTGCCTGCGATTGCATCGCTGCGTCGCTGGCACAACCAGCAAGGCCGATGACAAGACCGGCAGCCAAAGTGGTTTTCAGAACTGTCTTTATCATGGTAGCACCTCCGATTTGCCTTGATTATTTCTATGTTCTCACAGAAATCCTGAGTGTTCCGTGCGAATCTAGCACAATTGGACCGAAAAGGTCACGACCCTGTTCCCATCATGTGCCACAAAATGTTTGTTGCACTTCCTCATCCGCGTTTGGCGGCTGTCGGTAGGGATCGTCGGCGGCGCGATCCCGGTATGGCGCCGCCAACGCTTCGACAAACGCCGCGATCGGCTTGCGGTCGCCCTCCACCGCCGCGGCCTGCAAAACCCGCTCGACCTGATGATTGCGGGGAATGATCGCCGGGTTGTTGCGGCGCATCAGTTCGTAGCCGTCCGCTTCCGTCCGCGGCTGGCGGGTCAGACGCTGCCGCCAGCGTTGTTGCCAGTCATGGAATTCATCGTCACCGTCGACGCCGGCCGGGCGTCCGCCACCGATCAGATCACGGAAGGTATTGGTGTAGTCCATCCGCCGACGCTGCATCCAGCCCAGCAGTTCCGTCACCAGGGCGGCGTCCTGCGGATGCTCGTCAAACAGCCCCAGCTTGGCGCGCATCATCGCCAGCCATTGCCGTTCATAGCGGGTGGCGAAATCCTCTATGCGCTGATTGGCCAGCGCCACTGCCCGTTCCTTGTCCGCGTCGATCAACGGCAACAGCGTTTCCGCGAAGCGCGCCAGATTCCATTGCGCGATCACCGGCTGATTGCCGTAAGCATAACGTCCCTGATGATCGATGGAGCTGAATACCGTGGCCGGATCGTAAGCGTCCATGAAGGCACAGGGTCCGTAATCGATGGTGTCGCCGGACAGCGTCACGTTGTCGGTGTTCATCACGCCGTGAATGAAACCCACGCGCATCCACGACACCACCAGCGCCACTTGCCGCTCCATGACCGCATCGAGCAAGGCCAGCGCGGGATTGTCCGCGCCTTGCGAATCAGGGTCCTGCAAACCAGGAAAGTGCCGCTCCAGCGCGTAATCGACCAGCGTTTCCAGCAGCGCCTTGTCGTCCTGTCCCGCCGCGTACTGGAAGGTGCCCACACGCAGATGGGAGGCGGCGGTGCGCACCAGAATGGCGCCGGGCAGCGCGCTTTCCCGGTACACCGGCTCCCCGGTGGCGAGCACCGCCAGGCTGCGGGTGGTGGCGATACCGAGCGCGTGCATGGCTTCGCTGATCAGATATTCGCGCAACATGGGCGCCAGCGCGGCGCGGCCATCGCCGCCACGGGAGAACGGCGTGCGCCCGCCGCCTTTGAGCTGGATGTCCCGGCGCTGGCCGGATGCCGTGATCTGCTCGCCGAGCAACACCGCGCGGCCATCGCCGAGCATGGTCGGGAAGCCGAACTGATGGCCGGCGTAGGCCTGGGCGATGGGCTCGGCGCCTTCCGGCAGGACATTGCCGGACAGCACCGCCGCGCCGTCCTTGCTGTTCAGCGCCGCCACATCCAGGCCCAGCTCCGCCGCCAGCACGCCGTTCAGCAACAACAGCCTGGGGTCAGCCACCGGGGTCGGCGAACAATGAGCGAACAGCACCTCGGGCAGACGTGCGTAGCTGTTGTCGAAATGAAAACGGAAGGGATTGCTCATGACCACTCCAGGCAATCGGGTCGGCAAATAATGGGAATCAGCAGGGTCAGACTAGCGACAGCCTGCTCAGGAACGCAACCACAGCACCTGGCGCACGGGCGTCAGCGCGGCGGCTGATGCCTGGTCGGCGAACAGCCAGACCCAGCCATGGCCCGGACAATGCAACGCCAGCCAGCCGGGCCGCACCAGCGCCCGGAAAGGCGCCTCCACCACCACCTGACGGGCGCCGGGCAGCGTCAGCGACAGCCGCTCCGGCTCGACGCTGATGGCGCTGGGCGTGACCGGCCACCAGCGGTACAGATAACCGCTGGCGAGGACTCCCATGAGGGCCGTCAGCGCCGCCGGCAACCCACTGAGCCCCAGCGCCGTCCAGGTGATCAGCGCCGCGCCGGCGCGCAACCCATGGGGGTAGCGCGACGGCGCCAGCTCAATCCGTCTCGGCCACACGCTCGAGCATCCGCGCCACGAAATCGCGCAACGGTTGATCCGCCGGTTCGGAGCGGCCGATGAACCATTCCAGCATGTCCACATCCGAACATTCCAGCAAACGGCCGAACAACGCCTGCTGTTGCGCGCTATCATTCAGGAAACAGTGATCCAGATAGGCATTGAGCACGCCTTCCACTTCCGAAGCGCCACGCCGGCATTGCCAGCGGTAACGGCGTTGCAGTTGTTGCTGTGTCTCTTGTGATGTCTCGTGGTGTGGTGACTCGCGCGAGGTCATGAAAAGCCCATGGCTGACAGTGGGAGGGTCAATTATCTATCATCTGAGTTCGGACTTGCAGTGTTTGCTCGTCATTTGGCCATGAGGATATCCAATGAACGCCTGGCAGCCCCTGATCAGCGAAGGTGCCTCCGCCCCGTTGCCGCTCTCTACCACACTGCTATATAGCGGTGAGACCGCCACCACTACCGCACTGGCCCTGTGCGATCATCTCGCGGTGATTCGCGCCAGCGGCGCGGAAGCCGGAGCCTACCTGCAAGGCCAGCTCACCTGCGATCTGGCCGATATCGACGCCGGCGGCCACCGCGCCGCCCTGCATCTGTCCCTGAAGGGGCGCGGGCTGGTCAGCCTGCGGCTGGCAAAAATCGGCGACGGCTATCTGCTGGTCTGCCCGGCTGAACAAGCCACGGAAACCCTCGCCTGCCTGCTGAAATACCGGCTGCGCGCCAAAGTGGATTTTCAGCTCGCCGATGAAATGCTGGTGGCGCAGTTGGCGAACGAACTGGCCGGCACTCTGGCCGCCGCTGGCCTGCCGCTGCCCGAGCCGGGCCGGGTCGAGACCGGCGGGAGGGACATGAGCGTATGGCGTTATCCGCACAGCGAGCAGGCGCTGCTGGTCGGAGACGTTGCTGCTTTCGAGGCGTCGTGGCCGGCGCTGATCGAGCAGCGCACGGTCACCTACGGCGACGGCGCCCGTTATCAGGATGTGCTGGCCGGTGAAGCACAGCTTTACCGTGGCGCTCAGGATCTGTTTCTGCCACAGGTGCTCAACTACGACGTGCTCGGCGGCGTCAGCTTCAGGAAAGGCTGCTACACCGGCCAGGAAGTGGTGGCACGCATGCATTTCAAGGGCAAGCTCAAACAGCGCATGATGGCCTTCGCCCACGAAGGTCCGGTGCTGACGCCCGGCGAAACGGTGCGCAACGAGCAGGGGCGTGCCGTCGGCGAGGTGGTGGACGGCGCACCCAGCATGGGTGGCGCGGTGGCGCTGATTGCCGTGCGGCTGGATCACCAGGGGGATCTGTACCGTGATGACCAGCCGCTGCATGCCGAACGGTTGGTGCTGCCTTATTCGCTACCGAAACCGAAAGCCTCGTAGCAGTCATGGTGAGCCTTTCAGCCTGCCTGATCGAAGCACCACGCTTGTTCACTACTAGAAACCGCCATCCCGTGCGCCCTCCGGTCATCCTGCGTGGAGCGAAGCGGTACGTCATCCTGCGCAGCAGTACGTCCTCCTGCGCAGCGGTACGTCATCCTGCGCAGCGGTACGTCATCCTGCGCAGCAATACGTCATCCTGTGCAGTGATACGTCATCCTGTGCAGTGATACGTCATCCTGCGCGCAGTCGCAGGATCTGCCTGGGATTCTGCAACTCCGCTGCGCTACGTGCAGAATGACGAAGGAGGGGCAAGCGTCCGTTATCCCGCGTGTAGCGAAGTACCCGTCATCCTGCGCGCAGCGAAGTACCCGTCATCCTGCGCGCAGTCGCAGGATCTACGCAGTCGCAGTACGCAGGACCCATAAGCCACCAGACCCTGGATTCTGCGACTACGCGCAGAATGACGCTTCGTAGCGGTCGGATCAATAAAGCGCAGCGCCTCCACCGACGCCGTCAGGCGCGGCGCTCGGCTTCGATAGCGGCGACCAATTCGGCCACCGGCAGGGCTCGGGAGCGATGCACACCCGTACCCGCCCACAGACTCTTCCATTCCACCCCGGCGGCTTTGCGCAGCGGTGAGGTAAGGCGGTTCTGGTCCGGGTACGGCGCCGGATCCGCCGGCGCGCGCTGATCCATCCAGGCATTGGCGATGCCGCGCGCATAGCGGCCGGATACCGCCAGTGTCAGCGCCGTGCAGCCGGGCTCGGCGCTGGCGATGGCCTGCTTCCAGACCTCCGCGCAGCCCGCCTCGGGGCAGCGCAGGAACGCGGTGCCCAATTGCCCGGCGGCGGCGCCCTGTTTCATCACTCGCGCCAGGTCGGCGCCGTCCATCAGCCCGCCGGCGGCGATCAGCGGCTTGTCGATGTCATGGCAGGCCGCCAGCAGCGCTTCCAGTGGCTGGGCGGCGGCGCGCGGGTTGGCGCTGCCGCAGTGGCCGCCGGCCTCCTCGCCCTGCAACACAATGGCGTCCACGCCGTCCTCGGCCAGCGCCAGTGCCTCGCCACGGTTGGTGGCGGTGCCGATCAGGGCGATACTCCGGGCACGGCAGGCGTTGATGAGATCCTTGGGCAAGCGCCCAAAGGTGAAACTGAAAAACGCCGGCCGCGCCTCGAGCATCGCTTCGAACTGCTCATCGAACGGGGCCTGATCCTTGAATTGCTCCGGCATCTCGACACCGGCGGCCTGGTAGCAGGGCGCCAGCGCCTGACGGGCGCGCTGCCATTCCTCGGCGGTGGCGCGGCGGCTGGCGGGAATGAACAGATTGACGGCGAAGGCATCCGCGCCCTTGGCGCGCACCGCTTCGATCTCCTCCTCCACCGCCTGACCACTGAGATAACCGGCGCCGATGGAGCCCAACGCACCGGCGCGACAGGCACCGGCCACCAGTTCGGCGGTGGTGGTGCCGCCGGCCATGGGCGACTGGATCAGCGTGAAACCCTGCAATGCCATCGAAGCATCTCCTGCATGATTGGAACCGAGAGTCTAGGCTGGAAGCGCGCCGGCGGGAAATCAGCAGCGGTGATAACCGCGATCACTAGCCTGCATGGCGACCTATCGAGCGCCCAGATCAGCCAGCGGATGAGCCGGCAGAGGGCAATGGAAGAAACCGTCGATGTAATCCGCCGGTACCTGATCCACCCGCGCATAGCGGAATCGCGGCGCGCCGTCCTTGTCCACCAGCAGCGCACGAATCCCTTCCAGAAAATCGCCATGCTGACCGCAGTGCACCGCCAGACACCACTCCATGCGGAACACCTCGGCCAGCGACAGGTGGCGACCACGGCGCAACTGCTCCCAGACCAGGTGGATGGTCTGCGGGCAACCGGCGGCCAGCGTTTGCCGGGCCTTGGCCAGCCAGGCGTCGGCCTCGCTGGATTGCTGGATACGGGTCACTACCTCGGTGACGGAGGCGGCGTCGCACAGCCGGTTGATGGTGTCCAGGTGCGCCATCACCGGGCCATCCAGCGTGGTGGCATCGGCGGCACAGTGCTGGAAATAGTGGAACAGTTGACGGCGGTTCTCGGCGCCATCGTCACTGAAACGACAGGCGGCCAGCCCGGCCAGCACCGTCTCGCGGTCGGCTTCCATGAAGCGGTCGGCCATGCCCAGCGCCAGCGCGTCGCGGGCATTGACGTGCGCCCCGGTCAGCCCCAGAAACAGCCCGGCCTTGCCCGGCAGGCGATTGAGAAACCAACTGGCGCCGACGTCGGGAAACAGGCCGATGGTGACTTCCGGCATGGCCAGCCGGCTGTTGCTGGTCACCAGCCGGAAGTCGCCGGCCTGCATCAGCCCCATGCCGCCGCCCATGATCAGCCCCTCGCCCCAGCAAATGATCGGCTTGGCGGCGGTGTGCAGGCGGTAATCGAGGCGATATTCCTCGGCGAAATATTCCTCCACGAAAGGATTCCGGGGCTGGCCCGCGTACTGCACCATGCTTTTGTGCAGGGCGATCACGTCGCCGCCGGCACAGAACGCCTTGTGGCCGCTGCCTTCCAGCCACACGGCGACGATATCATCACGTACCAGCCAGTCGTCGAGGCGCGCCTGCAAGGCTTCGATCATATCCAGCCCCAGCGGGTTGAAGGCGCGCGGCATATTGAGGGTGGCCCGCCCTACGAATCGGCCACAGGCGGTTTTCACTTCGTCGAACAATACGGTTTCAGTACGGCCGGTGTCGGTCATGGTGGTGCATTCTCTGTGTAATCAGCTCTGTTTTATCAGCTCAGCGACCAGTCGATCGGCGCCTTTCCCTGTTGCAGCAGGTACTGGTTGGCGCGGGAGAAGTGGCCACAGCCGAAAAATCCACGGTGGGCGGACAACGGCGAAGGGTGCGGCGCGGTCAGCACACAGTGGCGCTGGCGGTCGATCAGCCGGCCTTTTTTCTGCGCGTAACTGCCCCACAGCATGAACACCACCCCTTGCCGTTCCCGGTTGATGTGATCGATGGCCTGATCGGTGAACCGCTCCCAGCCCTGCCCCTGATGCGAGGCCGCCTGCCCCGCGCGCACCGTCAGTACCGCATTGAGCAGCAACACACCCTGCCGCGCCCAGTGGTCCAGCGTGCCGTGCGCCGGTGGCGGGATGCCCAGATCACGCTCGATTTCCTTGTAGATATTAACCAGTGACGGCGGTACCCGCACCCCCGATTGTACCGAAAAGCACAGGCCGTGAGCCTGGTTGGGCCCGTGGTAGGGGTCCTGGCCGAGAATCACCACCTTGACCTGCTCGAAAGGCGTCGCGTTGAAGGCATGAAAAATGTCGCTCCCCGGCGGATAGACGGTCTTGCCGGATTGCTTCTCCTGGCGCAGAAACGCCCGCAGGGACTGCATGTAGGGCTGATCGAACTCCGCCCCCAGCACCTGCATCCAGCCGGGCTCCAGTGGCGCCGCCGCCGTGTCAGTCATCGGGCACCAGCCTGCTCAGCAAATGATGCATGCGGCTTTCGATGACCTCCATTTCGACCCATTCGGGATGCGTCAGCAGGCGTCTTTCGATGGCCGCCATGTAGCTGTAGATCAATTCACCATCCAGTGCCGGGTTGTCTGATCCGAAAGTCTCGCAAGCCTGCACCAGGAAGCTGGTGAGCTCTTCGATGTACAGATCGGCAAGCCCGCGCAGGCGCTTGTCGAGAATGGCTTCCTGCAGGAAGGCCTGCTCCGCCACCAGATGGTCGCGCTGGTTGGTCACTTCATCGAAGATGAACAGCGCCGTCAGGCTGGCCAGGCCGTTGATCAGTTCGTCGCGCCGGGGTTCGTTGCCCGCGCCGGAGCGGTGCGCCCGCAGCAGCGTGAAGGCCTGTTCGCGGAAGGGCCGCACCACCTGTTCCAGGGCGCGCTCGGCGAACAGTGTGAAAGTGTCGGCGATAAGGTCGGAAATGTCCTTGAAGTAGTACGTCGTCGCCGATAGCGGCACCGCCGCCTCACGGGCCACCGCCCGGTGCCGTACCGCGCGAATGCCGTCGCGGACGATAATGCCGAGAGCGGCTTCCAGAATGGCCTGCCGCCGCTGCTCGCTGCCGGCGCGCAACGCCTTGCGCCCCTGATATTTGATTGCTGTTGTCATAATAATGCGTTCCGTTCTGCGGTTCGCGAAACCCCAGCTTAAACGCTTTGCGCCTCGGCTGGACACCCCGCCGGACAGTTCCCGCACGGAACCTGGGGGCGGTCAGCCCCTGGGGCGCATGTGCGGGAAGAGAATCACGTCGCGGATCGAGGGAGCATCGGTGAACAGCATGACCAGACGGTCGATACCGATACCTTCCCCTGCGGTCGGCGGCAGGCCATGTTCCAGAGCGGTAATGTAGTCGTCGTCGTAGAACATGGCTTCATCGTCTCCGGCTTCCTTTTCGGCCACTTGCGCGCGAAAACGTTCCGCCTGATCTTCCGCATCATTGAGCTCGGAGAAGCCATTGGCGATTTCACGGCCGCCGACGAAGAACTCGAACCGCTCGGTGACGAACGGATTATCGTCGCGGCGGCGCGCCAGCGGCGACACCTCGGTGGGGTAATCGGTGATGAAGGTCGGGTCCTTGAGACGGTGCTCCACGGTCTTCTCGAAGATCTCGATCTGTACCTTGCCGAGCCCCCAGATAGGCTTGAGCGGGATATCCAGACCTTCGGCGATGCGCCGCGCGCCCTGCTCATCGGCCAGTTCCGTGGCATCGATATCCGGGTTGAACTGCAAGATCGAGTCGAACACCGACAGCCGCGCGAACGGCTTGCCGAAGTCGTACTGGTCTCCCTGATAGGCAATCTGCGTGGTGCCGAGCACGGTTTCGGCGAGGGTGCGCAGCATGTCCTCGGTGAGATCCATCAGGTCGCGGTAATCGGCGTAGGCCTGGTAGAACTCCAGCATGGTGAATTCCGGGTTGTGGCGGGTGGACAGCCCTTCGTTGCGGAAATTGCGGTTGATCTCGAAAACGCGCTCGAAACCGCCCACCACCAGCCGTTTCAGGTACAGCTCCGGCGCGATGCGCAGGTACATGTCCAGATCCAGGCTGTTGTGGTGGGTGATGAACGGCCGCGCCGTGGCGCCGCCGGGAATCACGTGCAGCATCGGCGTTTCCGCTTCCATGAAGCGGTGTTGCAGCAGGTAATTGCGGATGCCGGCGACGATCTGCGAACGGATGTGGAAGGTGCGGCGGCTGTCCTCGTTGACGATCAGGTCCACATAACGCTGGCGGTAGCGCGCCTCGGTGTCGGTCAGCCCCTTGTGCTTCTCGGGCAGCGGCCGCAGCGATTTGGTGAGCAGCAGGTACTCGTCCATCATCACGTACAGGTCGCCCTTGCCGGATTTGCACAGGGTGCCGCGCACGCCCACCAGATCACCCAGATCCCAGTGTCTGGTGTCCTGTTGTACCGTCTTGTCGGCATAGATCTGGATGCGCCCGGACATGTCCTGGAGCACCTTGAAGGATTTGCGATCCAGCATCAGCCGGCCGGCCACCGCCACCTGGATGTTCCGCTCCGCCAGCGCTTCCTTGCTCAGCTCGCCGTACTGCGTCTGCAAATCGGCGGCCAGGCTGTCACGGCGAAAATGATTGGGGAAAGCCTTGCCGGTGTCGCGCCACTGGCCCAGCTTGGCGCGTCGTTCGGCGATCAGACGGTTTTCGTCGGCGTGATCGCCGGAAATATCGTGTTCGTCAACCCTGTCCATTATTACAACCCACTCTTCAGTGAAGCCTCGATGAAGCGGTCCAGATCGCCATCCAGCACCTGCTGGGTGTTGTGGCTTTCCACGCCGGTACGCAAATCCTTGATTCGCCCGTCGTCCAGCACGTAGGAGCGAATCTGGCTGCCCCAGCCGATGTCCGACTTGTTGTTCTCCACGGCCTGTTTCTCGGCGTTGCGCTTCTGCACTTCCAGTTCGTAGAGCTTGGCCATCAGCATCTTGGTGGCCTGATCGCGGTTCTGGTGCTGGCTGCGCTGATTCTGGCACTGCGTCACCACGATGTGTTCCTGGCCGTTGTCCGGGTCGGTGAAGGTATAGGTGAGCCGCACCGCCGAGTCGGTGCGGTTGACGTGCTGGCCACCGGCGCCGGAAGCCCGGTAGGTATCGGTGCGCAGCTTGCTGGGGTCGATTTCGATGTCGAAATCGTCGTCCACTTCCGGCGACACGAACACGGAGCTGAATGAAGTATGACGGCGGCCGCCGGAATCAAACGGGCTTTTGCGCACCAGCCGGTGAACGCCGGTTTCGGTGCGCAGCCAGCCGTAAGCGTACTCGCCCTCGAAATGGATGGTGGCGGATTTGATGCCCGCCACATCGCCGGCGGAGGCTTCCACCAGCTCGGTCTTGAAGCCGTGCGCCTCGCCCCAGCGCAGGTACATGCGCAGCAGCATCTCGCCCCAGTCCTGCGCCTCGGTGCCGCCGGAGCCGGCCTGAATGTCCAGATAGGCGTTGGCCGAGTCCATCTTGCCGGAAAACATGCGGCGGAACTCCAGATCGGCCACCAGCCGCTCCAGCCGTTCCAGATCGGCTTCCACCTCGCCGACCGTCGCTTCGTCGTCCTCTTCCACCGCCAGTTCCAGCAGGTCCGCGGCATCGCCGATGCCCTGGCTGGCCTGCTTCAGCGTCTCGACGATCGCTTCCAGTTGCGCGCGCTCCTTGCCCAGCGCCTGGGCACGCTCCGGCTCGTTCCAGACGTCCGGCAGCGCCAGTTCACGCTCGACCTCTACCAGCCGCTCGCTCTTCTGATCGTAGTCAAAGGTACCCCCTCAGCGCATCGACGCGCTTGGCCAGATCGGAAAGGTGGGTACGCAGCGGATTGACTTCCATGAACAGGGGTCTCGCAATGGTCGGTGGCAAGAATTGGTATCGATATTGGGGACCGGAAGGCGGATGGCGCACTTCAACGGCTCCCGAAGCGGCGCATTCTACCGCGTCGGCGGCCCGCCCGAAACCGGCCAGTGGCAAAGCGCAGCGGCAGCTTTTCCTTCCAGCAGAAAGCAGCGGCGGTTCTCTCCGGCAGAAAACCGGGCCGCCGGAAACGAACCGGCCCCGTCACCGTGCGGCGACAGGGCCGGAATCGTGATACACCCTGATGCTATTCGGCGTATTTGCTGTTCAGCGGCCAGCGGCGCTTGATCGGCATCGGCTCGGTGACCGGGGTCCACTTGCCGTTCTCGACCTTGGACAGGAACAGCGTCGACAGCCCCTCATGCTGCTTGGCGCTGAACTCGAAGCTGGCGCCGAACAGCTTGTCATCGAACTTGGTCTGCTCGATGGCCTTGATGAAGCTGTCAACGGTGAGATCCTTACCGGCGTCCTTGGCGATATGGGCGAACAGCTTGATCGACATGTAGCCATAAGCGCCGAACACATCCGGGGTCAGACCAAACCGCTTGTGGTAGGCCTGCGCCCACTGTTCGAGGTCCTTGGACACCGCGCCGTCGGTATAGGGCATGTGGATCAGGCCAGGGGCATAAAGACCGTTGGTGACCTCGCCGCCCAGCTCCGGCAGACGCCGTGAGAAGGTGCCCGTGTTGCCGAGAAAGGCCGGATGCCAGCCGAGTTTCTGCGCGGTTTTCATGATCGCCACCGGCTCACGCAGCGCCGCGCCGATCACCACTAGATCGCAATTCGCGGCCTTCAGCTTGGCGACGTTGGAGGTGAAATTGGTGGTACCGCGCGGGAATGACACCTTCAATACCAGTTTGGCGCTCTTGTACGGCAGGATTTCCTCGACGCCACGCAGCACCTCGCTGCCGTATTCGTCATTCTGGTAGGTCACGCACACTTTCTTGTAGTCGTTGTGATCGACCAGGTACTTGACGCCCATGCGGCTGCCCACGGCGTACGGCGGGCTGGTGGACCACTTCAGCCGGTCACGGGGCAGATAGGTGGCGGCGTCGCCACTCAACGGGAACAGGCTCAGCACGTTGTTCTGCTGGAGAATGGGAATGGTCGCCATGGTGGTCACCGAGCCCATCTCCTGGATCACCGCGAAAATGTGCTCGCGCTGGATCATGCGCCGCGCCGCCAGCACCGCTTTCTGCGGCTGGTAGCCGTGGTCGGCCACTTTCAACTCCAGCTTGCGGCCATTGATGCCGCCGTCGGCATTGATTTCATCCACCGCCATCAACATGCCGTTGAGCGCCTCCTTGCTCAACTGCGCCAGCGGCCCACTGAGATCCTGGATGGTGCCAAGGGTAATGGTATCGTCGGTGACGCCGTGGGTTTCCGCCGCCACCACAGGGGTCGCCGCCAGACTGCCGGCAACAAACAGCAAAAAGCACATGATCTTTTTTGTTGATTTCATGACATGGCCCTCCTCAGGACGACATGGCTTGCGAATCGGATGCCTGGTACATGCTCTCGATCAAGTCACTGTATTTCTCTCGTATTACCTTGCGCTTCAGTTTCATGGTCGGTGTCAGTTCTTCATCCTCGGCCGTCAGCAGGCGGTCGATGATGCGGAATTTCTTGATCTGTTCTACTCGTGCGAATTTTTCATTGACGCGCCGTATCTCGCCGTCGATCAGTTTCTGCACCGGCTCGGCGTGACACAGCGTGGCATAGCTGGAAAACGGTACCGACCGCTCCTGCGCCCATTGTTCCACGTTTTCCTGATCGAGCATGATCAGGCCGGTGAGGTAGGAGCGGCCATCGCCGATCACCACCGCATCGGTGATGTAGGGGCTGAACTTCAGCTCGTTTTCGATTTCCGACGGCGTCACGTTCTTGCCGCCGGCGGTGATGATCACGTCTTTCATGCGATCGACGATGCGCACGAAACCCTGCTCGTCGATGGTCGCCACGTCACCGGTATGCAGCCAGCCATCGATCAGCGTTTCCGCGGTCTTTTCCGGCATGTTGAGATAGCCGGAAAACACCGGCGCGCCACGCACCAGCAACTCGCCCTCGGTGGACAGCCGCACCTCCACCCCGCGCACCGGCTTGCCCACCGTGCCCGGATACATGCGGTTCAGCGGTGTGGCAGTGACGATGCCGGCGGTTTCGGTCTGCCCCCATACCTCCACCACCTTGATGCCCAGCGCCAGATACCAGCGCAGCAGGTCCGGCGAAATGGGCGCGGCGCCGGTGATCAGCACGCGCGTGCGCCCCAGCCCGATCATGCGCCTGACATTGTTGAGCACCAGAAAACCGGCCAGCCGGAACAGGCAATTCAGGCCGAACGACGGCGAGGTACCGGCCTGCCGGTGCAGCGCCACCCTTTTGCCGACCGACAGTGCCGCGTTGTAGGCGAAACGCTGCAAGGCGGTGGCCTCGGACAACTGCACACGCACCGAGGAATAGAATTTTTCCCATACCCGCGGCACGGCGCCGGCCACGGTGGGGGCAATCTCGCGGATGTTTTCCGCTATGGTTTCGTAGTTTTCGACGAAGTTCAGCGTGGTGCCGGCGGCCATGGAGCTGTAGCAGCCGGAGCGCTCGGCGACATGGCACAGCGGCAGGAACGCCATGCGCTCATCGCCCGGATACTGGGGTATCGCCTCGTTGGCGGCGGCCACCACCGCCAGCGCGCTGTGGTGCGACAGGCAGGCGCCCTTGGGCTTGCCGGTGGTGCCGGAGGTGTAGACCAGAATCGCCGTGTCGTCGGGATTGATTTTCGCCTCACGGCAATCCGCCCAGGCCCGCGGATGCTCTTTCTCGAAAGTCACACCGAGCTGGCGCAGGGCGTCGTAGCCGATCACCTGTTGGTCGTGGAAATCCAGCAACCCTTCCATGTCGAAAACGATGATCTTGTGCAGCCCCGACAGGCGCTCACGCACTTCCAGCACCTTGTCCAGTTGCTCTTCATCCTCCACGAACACGAACCGCGAGCCGGAATCCGACAGCAGATATTCCACCTGGGTGGCGGCGTCCGTGGGATAAATACCCGAACTGATACCGCCGGCGCTGACCACAGCGAAATCGGTGAACAGCCATTCCTCCACGGTATTCGAGAGAATGGAAACGCAGTCCCCCGGTCGCAGGCCCAGCGCCAGCAAACCGGTGGCCAGCTCACGCACCGTCTGCCCGGCTTCCCGCCAGGTCACCGCACGCCAGATACCGAACTTTTTCTGCCGCAGCAAAACCCTGTCGCCCCAGTGCTCGACGCGGTGCCAAAACATGTCCGGCAACGTCGAGCCCAGCGGCACGCCACTCATCACTTCGGCATCGCCCTTGGTGCCATCCTGCGCGGCAATGGAGTCTTGCCGGCTTTCCGCGGCGGCGTATTGCTCACTGGCTATCATAAGTTCAGCTCCTCGGGATCAGCGCGGCGCCCGCTGCTGCTATCCGCTGTTATTCGCGCTGCTACCCCCAGCTCTTCCTCTTCTTCCAGCGGCGCTGTTCGCGTCCGCCCACCGCCGCCTGTTTCTGGCCCAGATAGAATTCCCGCACGTCCTCGTCCTGGAACAGCTCGGCGCACGACCCCTCGCGGACAATGCGCCCGGATTCCAGCACGTAACCCTGCTCGGCAGTTTGCAGGGCGATCTGCGCGTTCTGCTCCACCAGCAGGATGGTAGTGCCCTGCTCCCGGTTGATGAGACTGATGATGGCGAAGATTTCCTGGGTCAGCGCCGGCGACAGCCCCAGGCTGGGCTCATCCAGCAACAGCAATTCCGGGCGCGCCATCAGGCCGCGTCCGATCGCCAGCATCTGCTGCTGGCCGCCGGACAGCTTGTTGGCATCCTGTTTGCGCCGCTCACTGAGTATGGGGAAATAGCTGTAGACCAGTTGCAGGTCGGCTTCGATCTGCTTGCGGTCACGCCGCGTGTAAGCGCCCATGCGCAGGTTGTCCTGTACGGAAAGCAGCGGGAACACTTCGCGCCCCTCCGGAACATGGGCAATGCCCGCCCGCACGATCCAGTCCGGCTGGCGGCCTTCAATGCTGGCGCCGTTGTATTCGATGGTGCCTTTCTCGGGGTCGGTAATGCCGGAAATGGTCTTCAGAATGGTGGACTTGCCGGCGCCGTTGGCGCCCAGCAAGGTGGCGATCTGCCCGCGATCGATGGTCATCGATACTCCACGCACGGCACGCACGGCGCCGTAGGCCACTTCCAGGTTGCGGATACGCAGCAGCGGTTCCGTCATGCCGTCGCCTCCGGTTGGCCCTTTTCTGGTTGACCCGCGTCTGGCTGACCCATCTCTTGTTGACCCAAGTAAGCGCGCGCCAC
>CAYMKZ010000020.1:2201-6993 GCA_964391345.1 uncultured Alcanivorax sp. | reverse complement strand
CTCGATGTTCTGGAAGGTTCTTGCCAGGCCGAAATACGGCAGGTCGTGCGGCCGGCACTTGCCGAGATCCTGGCCGGCAAACAGGATGCGCCCGCCGCTGGAAGGATAGATCAGGCTGATCATGTTGAAGATGGTGGTCTTGCCAGCGCCATTGGGGCCGATGATGGTGTACACCTCACCTTCATTGACCTCGAAGCTGACATCGGTCACCGCCTTGACCCCGCCGAACTCCTTGTGCAGATTGTCTACCTGTAATAGCGCCATTCAATTCAACCGCTCGGATTTCATGTAGGTTTTCTCACGGGCGAACATGCCTTTCTTGTAGAAAGGAAACAGCTGGAAGTAGGTGCGAACCTTGACCCAGCGTCCGTACAGCCCCTTGGGCTCGAAGATCACGAAGGCGACCAGCAGCAGGCCGAACAGCATCGGTTGCAGACCGGGCTGATAGGCCAGGCTCATGGGCAGATAGCCCTGGAAGGTGACGATCAATTCCGGCAGCACGGTCATGAACACGGCGCCCAGCACCGCGCCGTGCAGCGATCCCATGCCGCCGATGATGATGATCATCAACAGCTCGATGGAAGCGAAAATACTGAACTGGGTGGGATTCACCAGTTGCAACTGGTGAGCGTAAAGCGCACCGCCCAGGCCGGTGATGCCGGCGGAAAGCGTGAACGACAGCGTCTTGTATTTGGCCAGATTGACGCCCATGCTGCGCGCCGATACCTCGGAATCACGAATCGCCACCAGCGCCCGCCCGGTGGGGCTGCGCAGCAGATTGCGCACGATCAGCAGAGTGCCGATGGCGACCAGCAACACCAGATAATAGAAGCGTGGTCCCGGCGTCACCTCCATGCCCAGCAGGTGAATATTGCCGACCGTCAACCCCAGCGAGCCGCCGGTGACGGAATCCCACTGGTACAGCACCGCCTCCACGATCAGACCGAAAGCCAGCGTGGCAATGGCCAGATAGATGCCGTGCAGACGCAAGGCCGGCAAGCCGACAATGGCGCCGATCAACGCGGTACCGAGCACGGACAGCGAGATGGAGAGCAGAAACGGCACCCCGGCGTTGAACAGTTTCACTTCCAGATAGGCGCCGATCGCCATGAAAGCGGCATGCCCCAGGGATATCTGCCCGGTATATCCGGACAGCAACATCAGCCCCAGGCCGATAATGGAATAAATGCCGATAAAGGAGGCCAGCGACAGATAATAGCCACCCAGAAACGCCGGCAAGGCGAACAGAATGATCACCAGCAGGCCATACCAGACCGCCGTCTGGGCATCCTTGAACAGCCGGATATCCTGGTTGTAAGACGTCTTGAAAAGGAATCGCATCGCCGCTCAAACCTTTTTGGTCAACTGTTCGCCGAACAGTCCGGTGGGTTTCACTACCAGTACGATCAGCAGCACCACATAGGCGGCCACATCGCTCCAGCCGTCCGGCAGGTAGCGCCCGGCGAAAGCCTCCACCAGGCCAATGATCAGCGCGCCGATGATGGCGCCGGGAATACTGCCGAAGCCGCCCAATACCGCGGCGGGGAAGGCTTTCAGGGCAATCAGCCCCATATGCGCGTGAACAAAGGTGATCGGCGCCAGCAACACGCCGGCGATGGTGGCCACCCCGGCGCTGATGCACCAGATCAGTGTATTGATGCGGCCCACCGGAATACCCATGTAATAAGCCGCGATCTGGCTTTGCGATATGGCCTGCATGGCAATACCCACACGGGTGTAACGGAAGAACAGATACAGCACCAGAAACAAAACGAGGGTGACCAGAATAACAGCAAGGTAATTGGCTGAAATGGCCGCCGAACCCAGGTGCAGAGTGATGCCGGATACCGGAGTCGGCAAACTGTAGGTCTGCGTTCCCCAGGCGGGCAGAAAACTGATGAAGCCGCGGGCGAAAAATACCAGCCCGATGGTGACCATGACGATGGAAAACTGCGGCTGCCCGAGCACCGGCCTGATGACCAGCCGCTCCACCCCGCCGCCGATCGCCGCCATGATGGCGATGGCGCCGACAATCGCCAGCCAGTAGGGTAATCCGACGTAATCAACAAAGGTCAGGGCAATGAAGGCGCCGACCGCCATGGCTGCGCCCTGGGCGAAGTTGACGACTTCCGTGGCCTTGTAGATGAGGACAAATCCGAGGGCGATCAGGGCGTAAACACAGCCTATCGCAATACCTGCCAGAACGATCTGGAAAATCTGACTCCACAAAACCCCTCTCCCGGTCAGTGCCCGCGCCGGAAACCGCACGGCGGCGAACAACAAGGTTTTATAGCATCGTTTTTTCTTTGGCCTTGCCGATTATTGCGTTATAGGAAGCAAGACCAGACTGTCGCTCAATAGCAGCAGATCGCAGGAACAGCGTCAAGAAAATTATTTGGGGCTCCAACTTTCCGTTTCCGGTTTTCTGTTTGCAGTTTCCCGTAAACGGAAAGAATCGGCGGAGCCCGGCGGGCGCGGGCCGCTGTCAGTCGACCAGCTCGTAAACGTGATAGGCTTCCGGCTTGAGATGATCCAGGGTGGTGCTGATGTAACGGGCATTATCGGGAATGCCGTTACCGGTGTTGAATACCTTGAACCGGCGTACTTCGCGCGGCGTGTCGATGACCGTATCGGCGTCCACCTCCACCCACATGCAGATTTCATCTTCCTTCTGGCTGTAATCCACTCTCAGCACCTTGCCGTTTTCGGGCAGGCGGATTTCCTGCACGTCGGAGGCAATATCCAGGTGGTGTTTGTGAATGGTTTTCATGCTGCTCCCTCCGTTAAGGGCGACCGGGCCGCAGCGGCGATAGCCGCGGGCCGTTTTGCAAAGCCCGGCCTTGTGGGCCGAGTACCGAACTGGCAATGCTAGCAAAAGCCTTCGCCCGTGGCACCAGCCAAACGGGCCGCCGGGCAGGGACGCAGATGTTCGAACAGCAATTGCGGCTGGCGCTGACCACGAAACTCGTTCACCTCCAGCCGGAAAACCCCTTCGATGCGAGTCAGCCGGGCCCCCAGCAGAGCTTCATCCGCATTGAAATGAATGCCGTCGATGACGCCGCCGGTGGCCGGCAACCCCAGTGTCAGCTTGAGATGGCGCTCCCCCACCACCCGCTGATCGAGCACCTCGAATTGCCCGTCGAAACGCGGCGCCGGGAAGCCCTGCCCCCAGGGAAAGCGATGACTGAGCCACTCCGCCGTGGTCAGCGTGATGTCCTGCTCGTCGAGGGGTCCGTCGGTTTCCACCACTTCATCGAACAGCTCCTGCTGCGCGTGTTCGGTCACGGCCGCCTGAAACGCCTCGGTAAACGCCGCCAGATCCGCCGCCCGCAAGGTCATGCCGGCGGCCATGGCGTGGCCGCCGAACTTGTCCAGCAGGGCCGGATGGCGCGTGGCCACGGTGTCCAGCACATCGCGCAGGTGCAACCCTGCGATGGAGCGCCCGGAGCCTTTCAGCAAACCTGCCTCCTGCGACGGCGCAAAGGCAATCACCGGCCGGTGCACCGCTTCCTTTACCCTGGAAGCGAGAATGCCGACCACCCCTTCGTGCCAGTCCTCGCCGTACAGGCACAGCGCGTCGGGCAAGGCGTGCTCGCGCAGCCGCGCCACTTCGTGCATGGCGGCCTCGCGCATACCCTGTTCGATGGTCCGTCGTTCGCGGTTGATGGCATCCAGTTGCTCGGCGTAGCGCTGCGCTTCGGCATCGCTTTCCGCCAGCAGGCACTCGATGCCCTGGGTCATGTCCGTCAGCCGCCCCGCCGCGTTCAGACGCGGGCCGACGGCAAAGCCCAAATCAGCGGCGACCACCCGTGCCGGATCACGCCCCGCCACCCGCAGCAGCGCACGAATACCCGGCGAACCCTGCCCCGCCCGCAGCCGGCGCAGGCCCTGCTCGACCAGAATGCGGTTGGGCTCATCCAGGACCACCACATCCGCCACCGTGCCCAGCGCCACCAGATCCAGCAGTGGCGCCACCGCGCCCTTGATGCCCAACTGGCGCTGCAACTCGGCCAGCAAATAGAACGCAACGCCGACCCCGGCCAGATTGGCGGCCGGGAAATCGTCCCCCAGCAGCCGTGGATTGATGATCGCATCGGCCTGCGGCAGTGCTTCACCCGGCAGGTGGTGATCGGTGACCAGTACCTTCATGCCGGCGGCGCGGGCGGCGGCCACGCCTTCCAGGCTGGCGATGCCGTTGTCCACGGTAATCAGCAGGTCGGGGGCCACTTCTTCCTGCGCCAGTGCGACGATGGCCGGCGACAGGCCGTAACCATAGGCAAAACGATTGGGCACCAGAAACGCCGGGCGCGCAAAGCCCAGCGCCACCAGGCCGCGCACCATCAGCGCCGTGGCGGTGGCGCCGTCGGCGTCGTAATCACCGACGATGCAGAGGCGCCAATGTTGCGCCCTCGCCTCCAGCAGCAGTTCCACCGCCGCCGCCAGCCCGGCGAACCGCTCCGGCGTCGGCAAGCGCGCCAGCGTCAGCGCCAATTGCCGCTCATCCGTGACGCCCCGCGCCGCCAGCACCCGCGCCAGCAACGGCGGCACCTCCGGCCATGCTGGCACGAATTCTGGCTGGCGGCGGCGAATACGGGGATAGGGGCGCAAAGACATGAAATCTCGGTCCGGGCTGTGGGTGGCGGCAAGAATCCGCGTCTGAGCCGGCTTCGTCAAGGAAGACAGACCATCCCCCGGAAGCGCGCAGCACCCCAGCGTCATCCCGGAAGCGCGTAGCATCCCAGCGTCATCCCGGAAGCGCGTAGCATCCCAGCGTCATCCCGGAAGCGCGTAG
>CAYMKZ010000020.1:0-2101 GCA_964391345.1 uncultured Alcanivorax sp. | reverse complement strand
CGCTATCCGGGAGCCAGTGTCTTTGAAAGCCACTGGATACCCGCTTTCGCGGGTATGACGGGTGATCCTCTCGCGGGTACGACGAGCAATCCTCTCGCGGGTATGACGAGCAATCCTCTCGCGGGTATGACGAGCAATCCTCTCGCGGGTATGACGGGCGATCCTCTCGCGGGTATGACGGGTGATCCTTTCGCGGGTACGACGAGTGATGGCGGGTACAGCATGACCTCAGACATCACCCCTAAATGTGCCTTCAGACCCGATAGTCACGAAAGGGGCTAAATAATCCGCCAAGGCTCTCTTATACTTGGCGCCGCTGATAGTTTCGCCATTCATGAGGGCTTACACTCCACGAATGGCATGTGGCGCCTCTACCGGGGGCGAAAACAAGCTCAGCCAAAGCGGCCACCGGCTGCGGAGGCTGAGACTGGAGAGTATTCATATGATTTACCAAGGTAACGCCGTAAGCGTGCAACTGCTTGACGACGGCATCGCCGAACTGAAGTTCGACCTGCAAGGCGAGTCGGTCAACAAGTTCAACCAGGCAACGCTGGAAGACCTGCAAAGCGCCATCGAGGCAATTCGTGGCGAGAGCCGCATCAAAGGGCTGGTGGTCACTTCCGGCAAGTCGGTCTTCATCGTCGGCGCGGACATCACCGAATTCACCGCCATGTTCGCCCAGGAGGAAGCGGAGATCGCCAGGTGGTCCCGCGAAGCCAACAACATCTTCAACGCCTTCGAAGATCTGGACATCCCCAAAGTCGTCGCCATCAATGGTTTCGCCCTGGGCGGTGGCCTGGAGATGTGCCTGGCCTGCGATTTCCGGGTGATGAGTGAAACCGCGCAGATCGGTTTCCCGGAAGTGAAGCTGGGCATCTACCCGGCCTTCGGCGGCACCGTGCGCTCACCGCGCATCATCGGCGTGGACAACGCCATCGAGTGGATCGCCACCGGCAAGCAGAACAAGGCCGCCGAAGCCCTCAAAGTGGGCATGGTGGACGCCGTGGTCAAGGCCGGGGATGTCAACGACGCGGCCATCGATCTGGTCAAACAGTGTCTGGCCGGCAACATCGACTTCCGCGCCAAGCGCCAGGAAAAACTGGAGCCGCTGACACTGCCGCCGCTGGAAGTGATGATGGCCTTCCAGACCGGCCTGGCCATGGTTCAGCAACAGGCCGGCAAGAACTATCCGGCACCGGTGGCCGCGGTGAAAGCCATGCAGGCCGCCGCCGGCATGACCCGCGACAAGGCGCTGGACGTGGAGTCCAAGGGCTTCGCCAAAGTGGCCAAGACGCCGCAGGCGACCGCCATGGTGGGCCTGTTCCTGGCCGATCAGCAGGTCAAGAAAACCAACGGCAAGACCGCCAAGGCCGGCCGTGACATCAAGCACGCCGCGGTGCTCGGCGCCGGCATCATGGGGGGCGGCATCGCCTTCCAGTCGGCGCTCAAGGGCACCCCCATCGTCATGAAGGACATCGCCGAGAAAGCGCTGGATCTGGGCATGAGCGAAGCCTCCAAGCTGCTCGCCAAGCGTGTCGGCAAAGGCAAGATGGACGCCGCCGGCATGGGCCGGGTGCTGTCCTCCATCCGCCCGACCCTCAATTACGAAGACATCGAGAATGTGGACGTCATCGTCGAGGCGGTGGTCGAGAACCCGAAAATCAAAGAAGCGGTACTGGCGGAGACCGAAGAGAAAGTGGCGGGCGCCGTGCTGGCTTCCAACACCTCCACCATTTCCATCACCCGCCTGGCCAAGGCCCTGAAAAAACCGGAAAACTTCGCCGGCATGCACTTCTTCAACCCGGTGCACATGATGCCGCTGGTGGAAGTGATTCGTGGCGAAAAAACCTCCGACGAAACCATCGCCACGCTGGTCAAGTACGCCCAGAAAATGGGCAAGAGCCCGGTGGTCATCAACGATTGCCCCGGATTCCTGGTCAACCGCGTGCTGTTCCCCTACTTCGCCGGCTTCGGCATGCTGGTGCGTGACGGCGCGGACTTCCAGCAAGTGGACAAGGTGATGCAGAAGTTCGGCTGGCCGATGGGCCCGGCCTACCTGCTGGACGTGGTCGGCATCGACACCGCGGTGCACTGCGCCGAA
>CAYMKZ010000019.1:31117-34516 GCA_964391345.1 uncultured Alcanivorax sp. | reverse complement strand
GTGGATGCGCTGCGCTTATCCACCCTACGGTCAGGCTTGCGCACGGGTTCTGTAGGGTGGATAAGCGCAGCGCATCCACCATAAAGCCAGGGTCACCGATAAGTGAGCAAATCCCCGCTCAGGTGCAGGTGTTCGTTCAATGTGGCCAGCCGCAGGCTGCCGGTGTTGACCAGCAGGCGTGTGACACTGGTATTGACCAGCCCGCGATTGAAAGTGATCAGGGCTTCATCATCCAGCCCCAGCAGGTGCTGAATGGCGACGCTGATGGCGCCGCCGGAGGTGAATACCAACGCCGCGTCGCCGCGCTCCAGTCCATTCGCCAGGCTGTACAGTGACGCCAGCACCCGTTCACGAAAGGCCGGCCAGGTTTCCGTATACACGTCCTGATTGCGCTGCCAGCGCCGCAGCGCCTCCTCGAAACGGGCCTGAAACGCCCGGCGCGGCTGCGGCTGCTCGCTCAGCCACTGGTTCAGCGCCGCCCGGTTCTGGGACTCCGGCCAGTAGGCGGACATCAGACTTTTGTGGTCGTATTCATTGAAACCGCTGTCCGTGACCCATTCGTTGGGCAACCCCAGTTCCGCCAGCGCCGCTTCGGCGGTTTCCCGGTGCCGGCGCATGGCCCCGCACACCACCCGAGGCAATCCCAGCGCCTGCTGGCACAGGTGGCGGCCGAGCACCCGGCTTTGCTCCCAGCCGTTCTCCGACAGCGCATCATAATCGTCCGCGCCGAAGCTGGCCTGGCCGTGGCGAATAAGGTAAATGACAGGCATCAACAATTGCTCCCCGGACAGTTCACGGGCGGCCACTTGCAGCCCATTGACCTATGCTAGGGACGAGCGTTCAATAAATCGAATGAATCTGCAAAATAATTGCGAATAAACTCTATGCATGTTTCTCGCTTCGATCTGAATCTGTTCGTGGTGTTCGACGCCATCTATACCGAAGGCTCGCTGACCAAGGCGGCGCGCGTACTGAGCCTGACCCAGCCCGCGGTGAGCCATGCACTGGGGCGCCTGCGCGACCGGCTCGACGATCCGCTGTTCGTGCGTCAGGGCGCCCGCATGGTGCCGACCAGCCGGGCCAGGGCGATGATCACCCCGGTGCGGCAGGCGCTGGGCGGGTTCCAGCGCTGTCTCAGTGACGAGGGGGCGTTCGATCTGGGTGAGGCGGAGCGCACCTTCGTGCTCGGCTTGCGGGATGGCCTGGAAGGTTGCGTGCTGCCGCCGCTCACCGCCGCCCTGATGGCCGAAGCGCCGGGCCTGAAGTTGCAATCGATGACGGTGGCGCGCCGGCAATTGGCCACCGAACTGGCCAGCGGCCGGCTCGATCTGGCCACCGACGTGCTGCTGCCCTTGCCGGAGTCCATCGAGCACCGGCCGGTAATGAGCGGGCCCATGGTGGTGCTGATGCGTGAGGGGAATCCGCTGGCCGGGCGTCTCGATCTGCCCGCTTACCTGGCCGCCCAGCATGTGCTGGTGTCGTCGCGCCGGGAGGGGCCGGGCATGGAGGATTTCGGGCTCTCCAGGCTGGGTTATCGGCGCAACATCCGTTTACGTTGCCAGCATCACATGGCCGCGCTGGCCACGGTAATGGCCACGGATCTGCTGCTGACCATGCCGGAGTTGCTGGCAAGACGGCTGGCTCCGCCCGGCAGCCGGCTGGAGCCGATGCCGGCGGATATCCCGGGGCTGGAGCTGCATCTTTACTGGCATCGGGACCAGAGCGCGGACCCCGGCCACACGTGGTTGCGCCAGCGGGTGTTGGCACTGTTGGCGGAGCTCTCTCCCAGCTTCCCAGTGCACTGATACTATTTCATTACAAAAAGGATACGCCCGTTCGCCGTATTGCATTGATGAGCTTCAAAGTACAGGCTCCGATTCGTGAGATAAATCACATTTTCTCACCATAACAACGGTTAACTTACGGGAAACGCAGGGGGCTGTGCCGTGATTGAGTGGTCTTTGGTTGATTGGTCCAGGTTGATGCGCCGGACCGCGGTGGTTGTGATACTGAGCGGTCTGGCCTGTCTGGCGGCAGTGCTGATCGGCGGCTGAGTGCGCTGGCTTCAACAAGCCGGCCTCAAAGCCGTCGCTTCTCGCTGGGCAGCGGCGTGTCCTCGAATTCCGGATTGGGCTCCACGATGACGTCGCGGGCGGTCACCGAGCGGCCGCAGCCGGAACAGGTCAGCCGTGCGCGCAATTCATGGCCGCAATGACGGTGAACATGTCGTAACGGCGCCCCTCGCTGGTCGGTCAGATAGCGATCTCCCCACTGCACCAGGTGAATGATCACCGGGTGCAAATCCATCCCTTTCTCCGTCAGCCGGTATTCCTCGCGCAGCGGGCGCCGCTGGTAGGGCTGCTTGTGCAGCACGCCGGATTCGACCAGTTTGCTGAGCCGGTCGGCGAGCACATGACGGGTGATGCCCAGACGCGACTGGAATTGCTCGAAACGGCGCACGCCGAGGAAACAGTCGCGCAGGACCAACAGCGTCCAGCGATCACCGATGATCGCCAGGGTACGGGCCAGAGAGCACGGTTGTTGATCCAATTCCTGCCAGCGCACGAAAGTCTCCACGGAAACGACCCACTCAGTATAGCCACATTGACAAGTTCTAAAAAAGAATTAATCATAAAGTTCTTTTTTGGAACTATTAAAGGATGGAGAAGGTGATGGCTGAAGCTGCTTTGATCGTGGGCGCGGGAGACGCCACCGGGGGTGCCATCGCGCGCCGCTTCGCTCGTGAAGGCTATGTGGCGTGTGTAACGCGCCGCCATGAAGAAGCACTGGCGCCGCTGGTGGCCGAGATCGAAGCAGCGGGCGGGCAGGCCCGCGGCTTTGGCTGCGACGCCCGTGACGAAACCCAGACGGTGACGCTGATCGACACCATCGAAAAAGAGGTGGGGCCCCTGGGTGTGCTGGTGTTCAACATCGGCGCCAACGTCAATTTCCCGATCCGGGAAACCACCGCCAGGGTCTATCGGAAGGTGTGGGAAATGGCCGCCTTCGCCGGTTTTCTGGCGGGCCGGGAAGCGGCGCGAGTGATGGTGCCGCGGGGTCGTGGCACGATCATTTTCACCGGCGCCACGGCATCGATACGCGGCGGTTCCGGCTTCAGTGCCTTCGCCGGTGCCAAGTTCGCGCTGCGGGCGCTGGCGCAGAGCATGGCCCGGGAGCTGGGTCCGCAGGGCATTCACGTTGCCCACTCGATCATCGACGGCGCCATCGACACCGCCTGGATCCGCGACAATTTCCCCGAGCGTTATCAACTCAAGGAGCAGGACGGTATCCTCAACCCGGAGCACATTGCCGACGCCTACTGGATGCTGCACCGGCAACCGCGCGATGCCTGGACGCATGAGCTGGATCTGAGACCCTGGATGGAGCGGATGGCCTGAC
>CAYMKZ010000019.1:0-31017 GCA_964391345.1 uncultured Alcanivorax sp. | reverse complement strand
CTTTGCTACAAGGTTACTTGCGTTGCCGCTGCGGTGCCGGGATCAGGCCTGCCCGGTGTCCGGGGTACTTTCCAGCGCGCCGCGGATTTTCTCCATGACGCGCAAGGTGGTGGCCAGTTCCTGGGCGCTGACGTCGCCGAGCGCCTGTTCCCGTACCTGGGTGGCGACCTGCTCCAACTGCTCCACCACGGCCCGTCCCTGGCGGGTCAGCAGGATGCGCTTGGCGCGCCGGTCGATCTGGCCTTCACGGCGCTCTATGTAGCCGTTCTTTTGCAACGCATCAAGCACCCGCACCACCGAAGAACTGTCCACCAGCAGCGCCCGCGCCAGGTCTTTCTGATACATCGGTTGCGCGGTGCGCGCCAGAAACAGCAGCGGACGCCAACTGGCCTGGGACAACCCGAAGGGTTGCAGGCGCCGGTCGAGGGTGCGTCGCCACAGGCGTGATACCTGGCCGACCAGGGGTGCGAGATGGCTGCGGGCCGCAGCATCGGGGGTGGACATGGTGTGTTCCCTTCCTGTGTTTCCTTTCCATGTGAGGAAAATGTCATATGTCAAACGGTATGGATGGTATGTCATCGATTTGACTGCAAGCAAGACGTTCACCGATCAATTGCTTGCTCCCCGCTAGTGCAACGACGAAAAAAATGCACCGTGCCGGGTGCAACGCGCACACGGCATGCTTCCCGAAACCCTCACTGCGGGGCGTGCGGACAAGATGTATCCGCTGTTATCGACACCTGCGCCGTTTTTGGCACGGCTCCTGCTTGATGACATGACGAGCCTCCCGGATTCCGCTCATCGGGCACCGGGAGCCTGTGTCATTGATCAAGAGGCTTGCAGATGAAAAACACAGTGATGATCAAACGGGGTATGGTCGCGGCGGCATTGGCCTGCGGAGCGGTTTCTTCCATCGCCAGCGCCGGCGTCAGTGGTTCGGCGGGGCTGGCCAACCTGTATTTGTGGCGAGGCCTGGATATCTCCGCCGGCCGGCCGGCTTTCTACGGCAGCCTGGATTACCACCACGCTTCCGGCCTGTACGCGGGAATCTGGGGCAGCTCGGAGGGGCCGCGCGACAGCGACGATGACGGCGACAACGATTCCGGGACCAGCGAATACGACCTGTACGCGGGCTACGGCAACCAGATCGGCGACCTGATGTATGAGCTGTCGTACGTCTATTACAACTATCCGAGCGCCGAGGATAGCGACCTCTCCGAGGCAGTACTGAAGCTGGGCTACGGTGGTTTCGGCGCGGCCGGTTACTTCGGCGTGGGCAAGGTCGGCCATGGCGCCAGCCAGACCGACAACCGGGACAACTACTTCACGCTCGCTTATCACTATGGCCAGTACGGTATTCTGGTCGGCACCTGGGACCGTGACGCCAGGGACAGCAATTACACCCACGTGGATTTGAGCTATGCACTGACCGATCAGCTCGCCTTCACGCTGTCCAAGGTGGTGGATGCCGAGGAGGCGTCGGGCGCCAGCGACAGCGACGACCCGCTGTTCGTGGTCAGCTACACGTTCAAGTTCTAGGTTGGTATGTAAAGACGCTGGGCCCCGGATAGCGCTTACGCGCTTCCGGGGTGACGTTCGAGCGCCGCGCTTCCGGAGTGACGTTCGAGCGCCGCGCTTCCGGGGTGACGTTCGGGCGCCGCGCGCTTTCGCCAGAGGGCCGTCGCCCCCGCGAAGGCGGGGGCCTAGTGACTTTGTCTTTGATCCTTGCCGTTGATCCGCCGGAGGTCGCTTCAACGTTGCAGCGCCGCCGCCATGAACGGGGGCAGCTCAAGCGCGCCCTTGTGAATGGCGGCACTGTAGTAGCGGGTGGCGAAAGCCTTGCCGGTGGCATCGGCCTCGCGGAAACGTCCCACATCGCAACCCTTGCCGGCCAGCGTGCAACTCCACCAGCCGCTGGGGTACACCGGCTGCGGGAAGGGCAGGGTGCGGGTGTGCTCGAAACCGGCTTCGCGCATGTTGCGGTGCAGATCGCGAATGATGGTGTCGCTGTGCAGCAGCGGTGATTCGGACTGCTGCACGAGCACGCCGCCGTCGGCCAGCGCCCGGTGGCAATGGCGAAAGAACTCCGCTTTGAACAGCCCTTCCGCCGGGCCCACCGGGTCGGTGGAATCGACGATGATGACATCGAAGGCGCCGGCCTCGCACTCGCGCATGAACTTCACCCCGTCCTCGAAGCGCAACTCGGCGCGGGGGTCGCCGTTGCTTTCGCACAGCTCGGGGAAATAGCGCTCGGAGAAGCGCGTCACCTGCTCGTCGATATCGATCTGGATGGCGCGAACGACGCTGTCGTGACGCAGCACTTCGTGCAGGGTGCCGCAATCGCCACCGCCGATGATCAGTACGCGCTGCGGAGCGGCATGGCTGAACAGCGCCGGGTGGGCCATCATCTCGTGATAGAGAAAATTGTCCCGGCTGCTGAGCATGGTGGCCCCGTCGATGGTCATCAAATAACCGAAAGTGTCGGTCTCCCACATCTCGATCAGCTGGTAGTCGGTCTGCACGGACTCGAGCTTGCGTTTCAGGCGCAGGCCGAAGGCGGTGCCGGCGGAGTCGATATGCTCGATGAACCCGTTGCCGTTGGCGCCGTTCTCTTCGCTGTTTTCTTCGCTGTTCATGGAAAAATTCCGGTTATCACGGGAAAGAGGACTATTGTACGGGATGACGACGCCCTCATAATGCCCGCAGTGACAATTTTTCAGGAACGCCTCCATGACGCCAGCGGTTTCCAGTCCCTTCGATGCCATCTACAACGTGCAGCGCTGGGGGGACGGCTATTTCAGAATCGGTGCCGACGGCCATTTGCGGGTACGCCCGGATGGCGAAGCAGGCAGCGAGGCGACGCTGGAGGCGGTGCTCGCCGCCTGCCGCCAGGCGGGCCTGCGCGCGCCGGTGCTGGCGCGCTTCTCGGGCATATTGCGGGACCGGGTGCGGCGGCTGGCCGGCGCCTTCCGCGAGGCCATGGACGGGCTCGATTATCAGGGGCAGTACACGCCGGTCTACCCGATCAAGGTCAACCAGCAGCGGCGGGTGGTGCACGAGATTCTGCGGGTGCGCGAGGAAGGCGAGCGCATCGGCCTGGAAGCCGGTTCCAAACCGGAATTGCTGGCGGTGCTGGCGCTGTCCAATCCCGGCGATACGGTGGTCTGCAACGGCTACAAGGACCGCGAATATCTGCGCCTGGCGCTGATGGGCGAAAAACTGGGCCTGAAAGTGCACATCGTGGTGGAAAAACCCTCGGAACTGCCGATGCTGCTGCACGAGGCCGAGGCGCTGGGCGTGGCGCCGTGCATCGGCCTGCGGGTACGTTTGATGAGCATCGGCAAAGGCAACTGGCAGAACACCGGCGGCGAAAAATCCAAGTTCGGCCTGAGCGCCCCGCAACTGATCCAGGCGGTGGAATACTGCCGGCAGGCCGGTCGGCTGCACTGGCTGCGCATGCTGCATTTTCATCTCGGCTCGCAGATCGCCAACATCCAGGACATCAAGACCGGCATGCGCGAGGCGGCGCGCTATTACAGCGAACTGCGCGGCCTCGGCGCGGCCATCGACACGGTGGACGTAGGCGGCGGTCTGGGGGTGGATTACGAGGGTACCCATTCGCGCTCCTACTGTTCCATGAACTACGGCGTGGCAGACTACGCCTGGCACATCCTGCAAACCCTGGCCGAGCAATGCGAGCGGGACCAGTTGCCGCATCCGGACCTGATTTCCGAATCGGGCCGTGCGCTCACCGCCCACCATGCCGTGCTGCTGCTCAACATCACCGATGAGGAGCGCCTGCAGCGGGTGGAGATCGCGCCGCCGCCGGAATCCGCCAGCATCGAATCCCGTGAATTATGGCGCCTCAATCAACTGCTGGAAGAGCGCAACCAGGCCAGCCTGCTGGAGCTGCACTCAGAACTGAACGGCGCCTGGCAGGATTTGCACCGGCGTTATCTGAGCGGCGAAATCGGCATTGCCGAACGGGCACAGGGCGAACAGGGGTACATCAACGGCCTGCTCACCTTGCGGGGACAACTGGACCCGCGCCGCCGCCAGCAGCGCGACCTGCTGGACCGGCTCAATGAAGTCCTCGCCGACAAGCTGTTCGTCAATTTCTCGGTGTTCCAGTCGGTGCCCGATGTCTGGGGCATCGACCAGGTGTTTCCCATTCTGCCGTTGTCCGGTCTCGATCAGCCGGCCACCCGGCGCGGCGTGTTGCAGGACATCACCTGTGATTCCGATGGCCGCATCGACCAGTACGTGGATGGCGAAGGGGTGGAAGCCAGCCTGCCGCTGCCGGAGGTGCTCAACGGCCATCTGGGCATTTTCATGGTCGGCGCTTACCAGGAAATCCTCGGCGACATGCACAACCTGTTCGGCGACACCGACTCGGTGGATGTGAGCCTCGACGAGCAGGGCGGAATCCAGCTCAGCCACGCCATCCAGGGCGATACCGTCAGTTCGGTGTTGCGTTACGTCAATTTCGACCCGGACAAGCTGCTGGCCACCCTGGAAGAGCGCTGCCGCGATGCGCAACTGGAGAAAAGCGAACGGCAGGGTTTTCTCAGTGAAATCCGCGATGGCCTGTCGGGCTATACCTACTTGGAATGAATCGGGTCTGGAATGAGTTGGATCTGCAATGACACAGGGAGTACGCCATGACCGCAGTGGAGCCTGAACGCCAGCAAGCCGCGCTGGATCGCCTGGAGCGTTTCAGCCGCCTGACCGATTCCAGCATCGGCATTCCCTTCACCCGTTTCCGTTTCGGGCTGGACGCCATCATCGGCCTGATTCCCGGTATCGGCGATACCATCGGCCTGCTGCTGTCCTGTTACGTGTTGCTGGAAGCGCAGCGGGCGGGCGCCAGCGGCAAGGTGAAACGGCGCATGCTGTACAACATGCTGATCGATTTCGTCGGCGGCCTGGTGCCGGTGGTGGGTGACGCTTTCGATGCGGTCTACAAGGCCAACACGCGCAACACCCGGCTGCTGAAACGCTACCTGCGCGAGCAACTGGAAACCGAAAAGAAAGAACCGTTTCCCGTGCGCACCTGGCTCTGGCTGTCGCTGGGGATCGCCGTGCTGGTGTGGATCGTATTCAGCCTGAGCTAGCAGGCTGCCGGTGCTATTGGTGGCGATGGTGGCGATAAACCGCGATCACGAAAGCGGCGCGGCTTTCGTCGCTCTCCAGATCTTCTTCGCAGCACAAGGGCAGGCCGGCAAAACGCCGCCGGAGACGGGCGGCAAAGGCACCGTCGGTCAGCCCCGTCACCTGCCCGGTCGGGTCGTGAAGGGGGGTGTTGCCGGGGCCGCAACTGGGCGAGCGCGCCTTGAGAATGAAGCCGTCCAGCGTCTCCGGGAGCGTATCCGCATATTGCCTCAGCGCTGCCGTGACATCCTGATGGGGGGCGGCGACGCCGCGCACGCGCTGGCTACCGGCCACCTCGACGACCTGAATGGGCGGTCGCGGCACCGGCAGGCCGATGGCCACCTCCGGGCAGAACCCTTGCAGATCCAGCAGCCCGCCAAGGCTGTCGCAAATCGCCGTATGGCGCTTGTCGGTGCCGTCATAGCGCACTTTGTGGCCGAGCAGGCAGGCGCTTACCCCCACCGTGGGCCGTTTTTCTCCGGCGTTTGGTGACACATATCCCATTTGGGCCAGTAAATCCGTTAGCATGGGCGCTCTCGGCAGCGTAGCAACGACGGTATTGTCCATGAAAGGTGTGATTTTCGACAACCAGACTCTCAAACCGGAAGAGCTGGACATGAGTGGCCTGGAAAAGCTGGGCATCGACTGGACCCAGTATCCGGCAACGGACGCGGAGCAGGTGGCCGAACGCCTGGCCGGCGCGGCGGTGGCGATCACCAACAAGGTGGTGATCGATCGTGCGGCCATCGAGGCCAACCCTTTTCTCAAGCTGATCTGCATCTGCGCCACCGGCACCGACAATGTGGATCTGGCGGCGGCCAGCAGGCAGGGCATCATCGTCTGCAACGTCAAGGGCTACGGCACCGCCAGCGTCGCCCAGCACACGCTGGCGTTGATGCTGGGGCTGGCGACGCGCTGGAACCGTTATGATCAGGACGTCCGCTCCGGCGCCTGGAGCCGTTCGCCGATGTTCTGCCTGATGGATCATCCGGTGGTGGAGCTGCAAGGCAAGGTGCTGGGCCTGATCGGCTACGGGCATCTCGGCCGCAGAGTGGGCGAACTGGCTGAAGCGTTCGGCATGACGGTCAAGGTGGCCGCTTCGTTACGGCCGGAAGCGCAATCACAGCAGGGCCGGGTGCCGCTCGACGAACTGCTGGCGCAGGCGGATGTGATCAGCCTGCACTGTCCGCTCACGCCCCAGACCGGGAAACTGGTGGGCCCGGCATTTCTGGCGGCCATGAAACCGGGCGCCTTTCTCGTCAACACGGCCCGTGGCGGCCTGATCGACGAACCGGCGCTGGCCGACGCCCTGCGGCGCGGTGCTCTGGGCGGTGCGGCGCTGGATGTGCTCAGCCAGGAACCGCCGGCGGCGGATCATCCCCTGCTGGCCGGCGACATTCCCGGCCTGATCATCACTCCGCACAGCGCCTGGGTCAGCCGGGAATGCCGTCAGCGTCTGGTCGACGGCGTGATCGACAACATCCGCGCCTGGCAGGCGGGCAGCCCGCGGAATGTGGCCAACTCCCGGAATGGCTGACGCCTGCCGGGTTAACGGGGCATGGATTCTGCGACTACGCTACGCTTCGCGCAGAATGACAGTGGGTTCTGCGACTACGCTACGCTTCGCGCAGAATGACGATGGATTCCGTGCGAAGCGAAACGGACGTCATGCTGCGCGAAGTCGCAGCATCTGCGAAGTCGCAGTATCTGCGCAGTCGCAGCATCGGAATTCAGACCGTGCCCGTGCCTGCTCGCTACTGCGCGTGCGAAATCCACTGCAAGAAGGCCCGCCGCTCCGCTGGCGTCGCCTGGCTCCACTGCGCTTTCAGCGTATCCAGATAGCTGCCGGTAGCCGCTGCCGGAGCAGCCGCGGACTTCGCTGCGCTGTCGGTGCCGGCCGCCGGAGCAGCGCCTTGCGGAGCCACGGTGGTTTCCGGCTTGGGCGTCACACCGTCGTCGCTGGCGTTTTCCACGCGAGTGCCGGTGAGGGTGGCGAGAATGCCACGTTGCAGCACCAGCCCGCTGTCCTGGGTCGGCGTCTTGGCGCCGGTGCCCAGATTCTCCGTCCAGCCGGAGAAGTGCGCCGCCAGCGAACGAGCCTGGTAGACGTCTTTCGGGTGAGCATAATCAAGCTGCCAGGTTTCGCCCGCCTTGCCGTCGACCACGAAAGTGACCGGATCGGAACTCAGCGTGGTGTGCTCGTCCGGGCTCAGATCCCACAGCTCCTTGTAGTAGGCGATGATGTCGTAGCGGCCCGGCGCCAGTTTCAGATCCTTGTAGCCGCTGCTGAAGAAGGTGCTGATGCCGTCCACTTTCTTGCCGTTGATGGTGTAGACCACCAACTGGCCGGGCACGCGCACCGTCAGCACTTCATTGGCCGGGCGCTGGGCTCCCGGATAGAGCTGTACGGCCGAGTTGGTGGCACAGGCGGCCAGCAGCAGACTGGATGCCAGAAGCAGAATGGCAGCGCGGAGTGGAACCATGGTGTTCTCCCGTTGAGCAAGACCCGCAAGCATGTCGCAATACGATGACGGTTGTGTGATAAGACTCAGAATCCCCAGCTGACCAGCCGTGCCGGCGGTTTCTCCGAGGACAGGCTGGCCAGCCCGCGCACGCAGCGCACCACCCACCAGATGAAAATGAGCAGCAGCAGAAACCAGCCGATCATCGCCAGCGTGGTGATGCCGGCGATCAGATAATAAAGCAGACCGATCCAGAAAGTGCGGTACTGAAAGCGAAAATGCTCCCGGTACGGCCAGTCACTCTGGCTAGCCTGCATGTGCGCGATGACCACCGCCACCACGGCGGTAATCCCGCCGCTCAATAGCCCGAGCAACAGCAGGGCGTAGTTGATACGCACGATCTGTGCGCGGGCGTCGCTCACTTCACCCGCTCCGCGTTGGCGGAAACCTTGGCGTCACCCGGCATCAGATCCGGCGCCGGAGCGTAACAGGCCGCCATGCACTGGCCGAGATCCTGGAACGGCACGCTGCCATTGTCGCTGTAGGCGAAGCTCTTGCAGCTCCGGCTGTCCTGATCGTAATAGAAGCCGGTCAGCTTGGCCTGGCCGTTGCCGGCCTCCGGCGCCTGCTTGCAGGTGGCCGGCAGCGGATGGGCGGCGGGCACGCTCTGGCAGCCGGCCAGAACAAAACCGGCGACCGCCAGCGTGGTGAGCAGAATGGTGGAGCGCATGGTCGTTTCTCCTTGTGTGAACACAGAATGCATCAGCGCAGCGTATCGGCGTATCGAATGTCGTTGGGCCGTCGGTCAGCCCCGGTGATCCGCCACGAAAGGATTGTATTGGCGTTCATGGCCGATGGTCGACATGGGGCCGTGGCCAGGGATGAACTGGGTCTCATCAGGCAGGGTGAACAGCTTGCCGCGGATGGCGTCGATCAGCGTCTGGTAGTCGCCACGCGGAAAGTCGGTGCGGCCGATGGAGCCGGCGAACAGCACATCGCCGACCACTGCCAGCCCCGCTTCCGGCTGATGGAACACCACATGGCCCGGCGTGTGACCGGGGCAGTGCAGCACGTTCAGCCGGGTATCGCCGACGGTGACGGTATCGCCGTCCTCCAGCCAGCGCTCGGGGGTGAACGCCCGGGCCGGAGGGAAGCCCATTTTCGCCGCCTGGGCCGGCAGCATGTCGATCCAGAACGCATCCTCACGCTGCGGCCCTTCCACCGGCACACCCAACTGCTCGGCCAGATCGGCCACACCGCCCACATGATCGAGATGGCCGTGGGTGACGAGAATCTTCTCCACTGTCCCGCCGATCTGCTCCAGGGCGGCGTGAATGCGCTCCAGATCACCGCCTGGATCGACCACCGCCACTTTGCCGCTGGTCTCGCACTGGAGAAAGGAGCAGTTCTGCTGGTAGGGGGTGACGGGCAGGATGGCGTATTTCATGGCGGCTCGGAGCGGATTGGACAAACCCGCAGTGTAGCGCCTGACGGCGGCGGGGGCGAGAGCGGAGCCGCCAGGTCCTGCGACTTCGCTTCGCTCCGCGCAGGATGACGGAGCAGTGCCGGCCGCTGCGCGTACTCCACGTCATTCCGCGCGCAGTCGCGGAATCCTCACTAGCGCAATATTTCAGCGAATCGACAGAACGTCATTCCGCGCGGAGCGAAGCGCAGTCGCGGAATCCACGCTCTTCGCGTCCCAGCAAACGATAAACAGACAATAAAATATGCTTGCGAATAGTAAGCATGCGAATTATGTTGTCTCCATCGCCTGGCCAAGGCCGGCTGCGCCCGGTCGTCACCTGGAGACTACGATGGTTGATTTTGTTTCACGCGTTGATGCCAGCACCGAAGAATTCGCCGGCAATCGAGCGGACATGCTGGCGCTGGTCGCACAGCTCCATGCGCTCAAGGATCGCGCCCGCAATTTGTCGGAGCAGCGCCGCCCGGTGTTCGAAGAGCGCGGCCAGCTCACCCCCCGTGAACGCATCACCCGCCTGCTGGATCCCGGCCTGCCGTTTCTGGAGCTGTACGGGCTGGCCAATTATCTGGTCGATAGCGCCGATCGGGAGAAGAGCATTCCCGGCGCCAATACGCTGGCCGGCATCGGTTTCGTTTCCGGGGTGCGCTGCATGATCTATGCCTCGGACAGCGGTATCAGCGCCGGCGCCAGCACCCACAAGTCCGGCGAAAAGCTGCGCCGCTGTCTGGATATCGCCCTGTCCAAGAAGCTGCCGTTTCTGCATCTGGTGGAAAGTGCCGGTGCCAACCTGATGAAGTACAAGGTCTCGGGCTGGGCCTGGGGCGGCGGTGCTTTCCGGCGGCTGGCGCAACTGAGCGCCGCCGGCATTCCGGTGTTCACCGTGCTGCATGGCCCGTCCACCGCTGGTGGTGCGTACTACCCCGGCCTGAGCGATTATGTGATCGCCATTCGCGGCCGTGGCCGCGCCTCGTTGGGCGGTGCCGCGTTGGTGCGCGCCGCCACCGGCGAGGTGGCCGATGAAGAAGAACTGGCCGGCGCCGCCATGCACGCGGAAGTCTCCGGGCTGGTCGAATATCTGGCCGAGGACGACGCCCACGGCATCGCCATTCTGCGTGATCTGCTGGACCGGCTGGACTGGAACCGCCACTGCACACTGACGCCGGTACGCGAGGTGCGGCCGCCGCGTTACAGCCCCGATCAGATCGCCGGGCTGGTGCCGGTGGATTACCGCCGCGCCTACGACGTGCGTGAAGTCATGGCGCGGCTTGCCGACGCTTCCGACCTCAGCGAATTCAAAGCCCGTTATGGTGCGACTCTGGTCTGCGTGCAGGCGAGAATCATGGGCCACGCCTGCGCCATCATCGGCAACAACGGGCCGATCGACCCCAACGCGGCCACCAAGGCGGCGCAGTTCTTCCAGCTTTGCGATCAGGCCAACCTGCCGATCGTTTTTCTCAACAACATTACCGGTTACATGGTCGGCCGCGATTACGAGCAGGCCGGCATGGTCAAGCACGGCTCCAAGATGATCCAGGCGGTGGCCAACATCAAGGTACCGAAAATCACCCTCTATATCGGCGCCAGCTTCGGCGCCGGCAATTACGGCATGGCCGGCCTCGCCTACGAGCCGGATTTCCTGTTCGCCTGGCCCAACGCCCGCACCGGCGTGATGGGTGGCGAGCAGGCGGCGCTGACCATGGATCAGGTAACGCGCATTGCGGCGCAACGGCGCGGCAAGGAAGTGGATGAAGCGGTGCTGGCCCAGCGCAAGGCGGACCTGATCGCCCATTTCGAAGCGCAGGAAGATGCCTTCTATACCTCTGGACAGATGCTCGACATGGGGGTGATCGACCCCCGCGACAGCCGCCGGGTGATCGGCTTCGCGCTGGCGACCTGCCAGGAAGCGCGGCACCGTGAGGTGCGCCCCAACAGCTTTGGCGTGGCACGGATGTGAGGAGGGAAGTCGCCCATGCGTAAATTGAACACGATCCTGATCGCCAATCGCGGTGAAATCGCCGTTCGCGTCATCCGCGCCGCCCGTGCTCTGGGTTATCGCACGGTGGCAGTGTATTCCCGGGCCGACGCCGGCGCTCCCCATGTGGCGCTGGCGGACAGCGCCGTGGAAATCGGGCCGGCGCCGGCCAATCAGTCCTATCTGGATGTGGAGCGGCTGCTGGCGGCGGCGCAATCCGCCGGGGCGGATGCGGTACACCCTGGCTACGGCTTTCTTTCCGAGAACGCCGCTTTCGCGCAAGCCTGCGTCGATCGTGGGCTGACGTTCATCGGCCCGGACCCGGAAGTGATCGCCCTGATGGGCGACAAGGCGGCGGCGCGGCGGCGCATGACCGAGGCCGGCGTGCCCTGCGTGCCGGGCTACGACGGTGAAGACCAGTCCGAGCGGACCTTGCGGGAAGCTGGCGTGCGCATCGGCTTTCCGGTGATGGTCAAGGCCGCCGCCGGTGGTGGTGGCCGTGGCATGCGGCTGGTGAGCAATGGGGACGATCTGCCGGCGGCGCTGAAAACGGCCCGCTCCGAGGCAGAGAACGCTTTCGGCTGCGGCACGCTGATACTGGAAAAGGCGGTGTTGCAGCCGCGTCATGTGGAAATCCAGGTATTCGCCGACGCCCACGGCAACGTGGTGCATCTGGGCGAGCGCGACTGCTCCGTGCAGCGCCGCCATCAGAAGGTACTGGAAGAATCCCCCTGTCCGGTGATGACGCCGGAACTGCGCCAGCAAATGGGTGATGCGGCGGTGGCCGCCGCACGGGCGGTGTCCTATCGCGGCGCCGGCACGGTGGAATTCCTGCTGGACACCGATGGCGCCTTCTATTTTCTGGAAATGAACACCCGCATTCAGGTCGAGCATCCGGTCACCGAGGCCGTCACCGGGCTCGATCTGGTGGGTCTGCAACTGCGCGTCGCCGAGGGCCTGCCGCTCGGCTTCGAGCAGCAGGATGTGACCCTTACCGGCCATGCCATCGAGGCCCGTTTGTATGCCGAGGAACCCGGTCGGGATTTCCTGCCGGCCACCGGCCGGATCGACCTCTGGCGGCCGCCGGCGGGCGAGGGCGTGCGCTGCGATGACGGTATCGCCAGCGGCATGGAAATCTCCCCGTACTACGACCCGATGCTGGCGAAAATCGTCGCCTGGGGCGAGAGCCGCGAGATTGCCCGCGCCCGGCTGATCGAGGCGCTGAAGACGACGGTGATCTTCGGGCCGCCGAACAACCGTCATTTCCTTATCGAGGCACTGCAGCGGCAGGCGTTCGCCGCAGGCGCGGCGACCACCGCGTTCATTGCCGAGCAGTTCACCGCGCAACAACTGACCGCACCGGCAGCCACGCCGGAAGAGCTGGCCATGGCCGCCGTGCTGCTGTACCGCGCCCGCCGGCAGGCCGCTGCCGGCAAGGCGCTGGGCCTGTGTGAAGAGCTGTTCGACTGGTCCAGCGCCGGGGTGCTGGTCAGCCGTTTCGTCCTCGCCGATCAGGATCTGACCGTCACCACGGATGGCGCGGGCGGCTACCGGGTGGTGATCGCCGCTGGCGGCACGCTGAACGTGGCTGCTGTTCACGAACAGGATGGCCAGGCCCGGTTGCGGGTCGATGGCGTGGTTCACGCCGTGCAGTACCTGAGCCCGGCGGAACATCGCCTCCGCCTCAGCGTGGACGGCCGCGATTTCGATTTCGAGGATCAACTGGCCAGCGTCGCCATCGCTGGAAACAGTGCCGCCGACGGCCAGGTGGCCGCGCCCATGCACGGCATCGTCCTGGATGTGTTCGTGCAGCCGGGTGATCGCGTCACGGCGGGCCAGCGCCTGGCGGTGCTGGAGGCGATGAAAATGCAGCACGATATTCTCGCGCCGGCGGACGGTGCGGTGGCGGAGGCGCTGTGCCAGCCGGCGCAGCAGGTGTCCGCGGACAGCGTGCTGTTCGAGCTGACACTGGATGAGAGCTGAGGAGGCGGCATGGATCTCTGCAAGCGTTTCGGCATCGACTTCCCGCTGTTTGCCTTCAGCCACTGCCGGGATGTGGTCGCCGAGGTATCGAAGGCCGGCGGCCTGGGCGTGCTCGGTGCCATCAAGCTGTCGCCGGAGCAACTGGATGCGGAGCTGAGCTGGATCGATGAGCAGGTGGGCGGCCGGCCCTACGGCGTCGATCTGATCGTTCCCAACAAGATGGAAGGGCGCGCCGAGACGCCGACGCCCGCGCAGGTGCTGGCGCGGTTGCCGGACGAGCACAAACGGTTCGCGGAAACCATTCTCGCCGAGCACGGTGTCGATGCATCAGGCATCGATGATGCCGTGCGCGCGGACAGCCTGTACATGAGCCACAACGCCCGCCTGGCCGGCGCCGAGCGCATGCTGGAAGTGGCTTTCAGGCACCCCATCGCGCTGATCGCCAATGCGTTGGGCATGCCGCCGGCGGCCATGCTGGAGCAGGGCAAGCGTCACGGCGTGCCGGTGGCCGCGCTGGTCGGCAGCAAGGAACATGCGCTGCATCAGGTGGAAGCCGGTGTCGATCTGATCATCGCCGCCGGTGCCGAGGCCGGCGGCCATTGCGGCGACGTGTCCTCCATGGTGCTGACCCCGGAAGTCTGCGAGGTGCTGGCCGATACCGGCATCCCGGTACTCTCCGCCGGCGGTATCGTCACCGGCCGGCAAATGGCGGCGGCCATGGCCATGGGGGCTTCCGGCGTCTGGTGCGGCTCCGTGTGGCTGACCACCACGGAAGCGGAAACGCCGCCCGTGGTGCGCGAGAAGATGCTCGCCGCCGGTTCCCGTGACACGGTGCGCTCGCGCAGCCGCACCGGCAAACACAGTCGCCAGTTGCGTTCCGCCTGGACCGACGCCTGGGAAGCGCCGGGCGCGCCGACGCCGCTGCCCATGCCGTTGCAGACCGCGCTGGTCACTCCTTATCTCAACCAGGTCGACAAGCTGGCCAGCGGCAATCATGCGGGTGCCCGGGAGCTGTCCACCTACTACGTGGGGCAAGGGGTTGGATTGATGAACCAGTCCCTGTCCGTGCGCGCCACGGTACAGGCTTTCCGCGAGGACTTTCTGCATGCCTGGGAGCGCTTGCAAAAGGCCGTGGAAGGCCCCGATGCGGAGGATGATCGATGATCGCGGAAGCACAGGACTTTCTCGATGAAAGCATGGCGCTGCACCAACTGGTCTCCCCGCTGAGTGAGGCGGATTTCCAGCAGCCCACCCAGTTCAAGGAGTGGACCGTCAACCACGTCATGCAGCACCTGCATTTTTTCAACATTGTCGCGGATCTGTCGCTGTCCGACGGTGCGGCGGCCATGCGGCTCTACGACCGCCTGCGCGGCCTGCGTGATGCCGGCACCCCCAATGTGGAGGCCACCGATCAACTGCTGGAGGGTCTGCGTGGCCAGGCGCTGCTTGCCGCCTGGCGCGATTTCGCCGTGAAACTGGCCGCCCGTTACGGCGCGGCGGACCCGAAGCAGCGGGTCAAGTGGGCCGGCCCGGACATGAGTGCGCGCTCGCTGATTTCGGCGCGGCTGATGGAGACCTGGGCGCATGGCCAGGAGATCTACGACCTGCTCGGCGTGCAGCGAAAAAACACCGACCGCATAAAAAGCATCGCCGTCATGGGCGTCAACACCTACGGCTGGACCTTCCACAACCGTGGTGAAACGCCGCCGCAACCGAAACCCTATCTGTGCCTGACCGCGCCGTCCGGTGCGCAATGGAGCTGGAATGAGCCATCGGCCAGCGAGCGCATAGAAGGCACGGCGGAAGATTTCTGCCAAGTGGTCACTCAGGTGCGCAATGTCGCCGATACCGGGCTGGTGGTGACCGGCCCGGCCGCCACCGCCTGGATGGCCGTGGCCCAGTGCTTCGCCGGCCCGGTGCGCACGCCGCCCGCTCCCGGCACCCGCCGCCCCGCAAATCCCGATTGTCCGCAACAAGGAGCCCGCAATGACTCAGCTGCCCCACTGTGAATTTCTGGCGCTGAACCTGGAGGGGCCGCGCCTCGATATCCTCTTCAATCGCCCTGGGCAACGCAACGCCATCAATGCCGCCATGGGCCGCGAGATCGCCGCCGTGGTGGACTGGCTGGAGGCGTCCTCCAGCGTGCGTCTGGTGACGCTGCGCGGCGCCGGCGGCCATTTCTGTGCCGGCGGCGACATCAAGGAACGGCGCAGCCTGGCGGATAGCGACCAGGGCGTGGAAGCGATCCTGGAGCGCAACCGCAACGCCGGGCACAGCTTTCTGCGCTTCGCCAATCTGCCACAGACCACCGTGGCGCTGGTGGAAGGATCGGCCTTCGGTGGCGGGCTCGGCTATGCCTGCCTCACCGACATCACCATCGTCACCCGCGGTGCCCGCATGGGCATGCCGGAAACCCGGCTGGGGGTGGCGCCGGCGCAAATCGCCAGTTGGGTGGTCAAGCGCCTGGGGCTGACGCGCGCACGGCAACTGGCGTTGACCGGCGAGCGCTTTGACGGTGAAACCGCCTTCGCTTACGGCGTCGCCCATTATCTCTGCGACGACGCGCAGGCGGACCAGACGCTCGAAGAAGTGGCGGCCAAAGTGCTGGCCTGCGGCCCGCTGGCCAGCGCCGCCACCAAGCGCATCATGGGCGCGGTGGGCAGCCTGCCGGACGCCGATCTCATCGAGCTGGCGGCCAGGGAATTCGCCGCCCTCAACCGCTCCGGCGAGGGGCGGGAAGGGCAGAGCGCCTTCGCCGAGAAACGGGCTCCGAACTGGGGGGCGGCATGAGTACTTCACGGAAAACACGCACCGTGCGCATCGGCGGTGGCTCCGGCTACTGGGGCGATTCACCGGAAGCGGCCCGGCAACTGGTGGAAAAGGGCAACCTCGATTATCTGGTGTTCGATTATCTCGCCGAAGTCACCATGTCGATTCTGGTGCGCGCCCGCGAAAAAAATCCCGATGCCGGTTATGCACGCGACTTCGTGGATCTGGTGATGAAACCGTTGCTGCCGGAGATCAAGCGGCAGGGCATCCGCGTGGTGGCCAACGCCGGCGGCGTCAACACGGCGGCCTGTGCGGCGGCGCTGGCCGAGGTGGCCCGCGAAGCGGGTATCGAGCTGCGCATCGCCACCGTGGCCGGCGACGATCTGTCGGATCGCCTCGACGAGCTGCGCGCTCAAGGTGTGCGGGAAATGTTTTCCGGCGCGCCACTGCCGGATAAATTGATCAGCGCCAACGCCTATCTCGGTGCTTTTCCCATCGCCGCGGCCCTGGATGCCGGGGCGGAGGTGGTGATCACCGGACGCTGCGTGGACAGCGCCGCCACTCTGGGGCCGCTGATTCACGAATTCAAATGGAGTGCGGGCGATCATGACCGGCTGGCCGCCGGCACACTGGCCGGGCACATCCTCGAATGCGGTGCGCAATCCACCGGCGGCAATTTCACCGACTGGCGCGAGGTGGCGGCGGGCTGGCCGGAGATGGGCTATCCGGTCGCCGAGTGCGCGGCGGACGGCGGTTTCACCATCGGCAAGCCGCAAGGCACCGGCGGCCTGGTTTCCCGCCTGTCGGTATCGGAACAGATCCTCTACGAGATCGGCGACCCGGCAGCGTACATCATGCCGGACGTGGTCTGCGATTTCAGCCAGGTGACGGTCAGTGAGGACGGCCCGCAGCGGGTGCGCGTGAGCGGCGCCAAAGGCCGCCCGGCGCCACGGCAATTGAAAGTCTCCGCCACCTGGCGTGATGGCTACCGCTCCACCGCCACTACCGTGGTCACCGGCTTTGATGCCGTGGAGAAGGCCGAAACCTTCGCCCAGGCGGTACTCACGCGCGTCGGCCGGCTGCTGGCGCAGCGCCAACTGGGCGAATGGCGCGGCACGGCGGTGCATCTGATCGGCGCCGAGACGCTGCTCGGCGGCAATGCCCGGCCAGAAGCCCGCGACAGCCGTGAAGTGATGGTGCGCATCGATGTGCGCCACGATCAGCGCGCGGCCTTGGAACTGTTTTCCAAGGAAGTCACCGGCGCGGCGCTGGCAATGACCACCGGGCGCTGCTCTGGTGGTGGTGGCCGGCCCAAGGTCACGCCGGTGGTGGCTCAGTTCGCTTTCCTGATAGACCGCTCGATGGTAACGCCCAGCGTGTTCATGGACGGCGCGCCCGTTGCCTTCGTGCCTGAGCCGATCGAGGCGTTCGACGAGGACGTCGCCTCATCCGTGGCCGCCGATAACGCGGGCGGCAGCATCGAAGCGGGCGATGTCGAAGTGCCACTGATTGCCCTGGCGGTGGCGCGCAGCGGCGACAAGGGCGACAGCGCCAATATCGGTGTGATCGCCCGTTCCGCCGAACTGTTGCCGTGGATTCGCAAAGGCGTTACCGCCGAGCGCGTGGCGCGCTGGTTCGCGCACGTCACCAAAGGCACGGTCACCCGTCATGACGCTCCCGGCCTGCTGGCCGTCAACTTCATGCTCACGCAAACGCTGGACGGCGGCGGTACCTCCTCGCTGCATCTGGATTCCCAGGGCAAGACCTATGCCCAGCAGTTGCTGGCCATGCCGGTGGCGGTGCCGGCGCGGCTCGCCGCCACTCTCGATGGGAGATACCGGCCATGACGTCTTCTCTTGATGCCCTGTTGCACCCCCGTTCGGTGGCCATCATCGGCGCTTCGGATACACCAGGACGCATCGGCGGCCGACCGATCAGCAATATGCTGGCGACCGGCTATACGGGGCGCATTCTGCCGATCAATCCGAAATATGAAACCGTGCAGGGGTTGCCCGGCTACGCGAGCCTGGCGGAGGTTCCCGGCCTCGTCGATTGCGCGATCATCGCCGTGCCCGCCGTGGATGCGGTGCAGGCCATGCGCCATTGCGCGGACGCCGGCGTCAAGGCGGTGGTGGCGTTCACTTCCGGTTTTGCCGAGCACGGCGAGGCCGGTGCCCAGGCGCAGCAGGAGCTGTCCGCCATTGCCCGCGAGGCCGGCATCCGGCTGGTCGGGCCCAACTGTCTTGGCGTGTTCTCGGTGCGTGAAAACTGGTTCGGCACCTTTGCCAGCGTGCCGAGCATGGGGCCGCTCAAGGCCGGGCCGGTGGGCATGATCAGCCAGTCCGGAGCCTATGGCTCGCACATGTTCATGGTCGCCCAGGCCCGTGGCGTCGGCGTCGATCACTGGGTGACCACGGGCAACGAAGCCGACGTCGATGTGGCGGAAGTGATCGCCCATTACGTGGCTGAGCCCGAGGTGAAGGTGATCGTCGCCTATGCCGAAGGCGTACAGGACATGGGGCGAATGATCGCCGCGCTGGATGCCGCCCGCGCGGCGCAAAAGCCGGTGATTTTCATGAAGGTCGGACGCTCCGGTGTGGGCGCGGCGGCCGCGGCGTCGCATACCGCTTCTCTGGCGGGCAGTGATGCGCTGTACGATGCGCTGTTCCAGCAGCACGGCGTTTATCGCGCGGATACCACCGAGGAGCTGGTGGATATCGCCTATGCCTGTCAGTTCGGTGTTTTCCCTCGCGGTCGCCGGGTCAGCCTGCAAACCATTTCCGGCGGGGTCGGCGTGCAGATGGCGGATGCCGCCGACGCCAGAGGGCTGGATGTGGCGGCATTGCCGGAGGCCACCCAGGCCAAACTCAAGGCGCTGATTCCGTTCGCCGGAGTGCGCAACCCGGTGGATTTCACCGGCAAGGCGCTGGCCGAGCCGGACCTGATGACGAAAAACATCAGCCTGACCATCGACGAGGCGGATTACCACAGCCACGTGATTTACGTTGCTTCGGTCCCTGCCGCGCCATTCACGCGGGAGGTCTGCCAGCGCATTTTCGCCGAGCTGCGCGAGAAATATCCGCGGGAAGTCATGGTGATGAGCCTGATCGCGCCACCGGAGGTCAGGCAGTTCTATGAAGAGCTGAACATTCCCTGTTTTGAAGATCCCTCGCTGGCGGTGCGGGCGCTGGCGGCGCTGACGCATTTTGGCGAAGTGTTCGCCGCCGAGCGCCGGGGCGCGCCGCCCGCACCGCCGCCTGGCGCCATGGCGGTGCCCCGTTCGCCGATCAATGAGTATGAAGCCAAACGGATTCTCGCCAGTTGGGGCCTGCCCGTTACCCGCGATGTGCTGGCCGAATCGGCGCAGCAGGCGGTGGCGGCTTGGCGGGAAATCCAGGGTCCGGTGGTGATGAAAATCGCTTCTCCGGACATCCTCCACAAAACCGAGATAGGCGGCGTGCTGCTGGGCGCGGAAACCGCCGAGGCGGTCGAGCGTGACTTTGCCGCGCTGATGGAACGGGCAAAAAGCCAGTGCCCCGACGCGCGCATCGAAGGCGTGATCGTGGCGCCGCTGGTCAAGGGCGGCGTGGAAACGGTGCTGGGCGTGGTGCGCGATCCGCTGTTCGGTCCCGCCGTGATGTTCGGCCTGGGTGGTGTTTTCGTGGAAACGCTGGGAGATGTGGCATTTCGCCTCGCCCCCTTCGATGAAGGCGAAGCCCGGTGCATGATCGATAGCATCCGTGGGCGTGCCATCCTCGATGGCGCGCGCGGTGCGCCGCCGGCCGACGTCGATGCGCTGGCCGGCGCGCTGGCGGCGTTGTCGGTGTTCGCGGCCGAGAATGCGCATGCGCTGGAGACCATCGACGTCAATCCTTTCGTCGTTCTGCCGGAAGGCGCGGTGGCGCTGGACGCACTGATCGTGCCGTCCCAGACGTGCAACGGATCAGTGTAAGGAACGGATTACTGTAAAAAATCGGGAGAAGATCAAAATGACAAAACTACTCTATACCCTGTTGTTCGCGGCCCTTTTTGCCGGGCTGAATACCGCCAGGGCGGATACGCTGACTTACGGCACCTATCTCAGTGCCACACACAATATCGTCACGCAGGCGCTTGAGCCGTATTTCAAGACCGTGAAGGAGCAGACCGGAGGCGATCTGGAGTTCCGCATGTTCACCGACAGCACGGTGGTTGGCGGGCCGGACGCCATCAAGGGCGTGCGTGCCGGTCTGGTCGATATGGCCTTCATCATTCCGGCCTATGACCCGGCGCTGATGCCAGCCACGGCCACTTTCTCGCAACTGGCGCTGTTCACCACCACGTCCGTTGCCGGCACCGCCGCCACCAATGAAATGGTGCTGCTGAATTGCGAACAGTGTCAGGAGGAGTGGAAAAAGCTGGGTATCAAGCCGCTGTCGTTTTACGCCACCGCGCCTTACTACCTGCTGTGCACGAAAAAAGTCAACGACCTGGCCACGCTGGAAGGCAAGCGCATTCGCGGCACCGGCCCCTGGCCGGAATGGATCGCCGCCATGGGCGCGATTCCGGTGAGCCTGGCCGGCGGTGAAACCTATTCGGCGATGAACCGCGGCACCGTGGACTGCACGGCGGGCCCCATGGCCTGGCTGAACACTTACGGGCTCATGGATATCGTCAAATATGTCATGGATCTGCCCGTCGGCGCCTACCGGCCACTGGCCTTTCTGGACATGAAACTGAGCAAGTGGGATGGGCTCAGCGCCGATGAGCGGACCGCCATCACCAGCAATCTGGCTTCGGTGACCGCCAGTGCCGGATGGAGCTACAAAGTGGAAACCGAAGACGCCGTGGCCAAGGCGCGCAAGGAGGGCATCCAGTTCGTCAAACCCGGTGACGACGTTCAGCCCCGTTACGACGAGTTCCTGAAAACCGAACAGCAGCGTTTCCTGGACGTCGCCAACAAGCGCGGCGTGAAAGACCCGCAAAAGCTGCTCGATCGCTATCTGGAAGTTCTCGACAAGTGGAACCACATCGCCGCCGGGATCAACTCGAAAGAGGAATTCCAGAAGGCGTTGCAGGAGCACATTTTCAGCAAGGTGAAATACTGATTCGGGCGCGACTGGCGCTGGAGGTTTCCCATGCAAACGACTGGCTGGATCAATCGGGTACTGATGTGGTTCGGTGGCGTGGCACTGCTTGCCCTGACCTTTCAGATCGGCGCATCGGTAGTGTCCCGCTCGCTGTTTCATCAGCCCATCTACGGCACCATCGAGATCTCGATGTATTACTACATGGTGGCCATTGCGCTGCTGCCTCTGGGGGCGGTGCAAGTGGCCAAGGGGCATGTGATCGTCGAGGTGTTCACGCAGGCGTTGCGATCGAGTGCGCGCCGAAAACTGGATCTGTTCGCCACCGTGCTGACGTTCATTTACCTGGGCGTTCTCGGCTGGGGTTGTCTGAGGGCCGCATTGCAGGCCCTCGAGGCCGGGGAATACGCCCACCTGTATGCCTTTGACCTGACCATCTGGCCGGCCAGATGGATCCTGCTGGCGGGCATCCTCGGCTTTCTGGCCACCCTCATCGGCCAACTGATAACCCGAAAATACGCGGTCGATGGCACCGATGGCATCAACGAGAACGTGTAGCGTCGTGGGCGGCTCCGGTCGTCCCGCGAAAATACCAACAATTGACCTGTTCGAGGATGTCCGTGCGGTGGCTGAACCGCCGGACATGCCGGACAAGGAGGCCGATAATGGCGCCTGAACTCGGATTCATCGGTGTTGCCGTATTGATTCTGTTGCTCGCGCTGCGTGTCCCCATTGCCGTTTCCCTGGGCGGCGTTTCGCTGGTGGGCATCTATTACATGCTTGGCTGGGACCCGATGCTGGGTGCCGCCGGCACGCTGACTTTCAAATTCGTTGCCAGTTGGCAACTGTCCGCCATCCCCTTGTTCATTTTCATGGGCGCCATCAGCGCCAACTCGGGTCTGGTGGCGAGCATCTACAATGCGGCCCGGCTGTGGCTGTCCGGTTTGCCGGGCGGGTTGGCGGTGGCCACCAACTTCGCTTCCGCCGGATTCGCCGCCGCTTCCGGTTCGTCGCTGGCCACCGCCGCCGCCATGAGCCGGCTGTCGATACCGGAAATGCTGCGCGCCCGTTATCAGCCGGAGCTGGCCAGTGCGGTGGTGGCGGCATCCGGGACGCTCGGGTCGCTGATTCCGCCCAGTATTCTGCTGATCATTTACGGGCTGTTCTCGGAACAATCCATCGGCGATCTGCTGCTGGCGGGGGTGTTGCCCGGTCTGTTCACGGCCGCGGTTTACGCGGTGATGATCATCGTCCGCTGCAAGCGCAATCCGGCCCTGGCGCCGCCGCTGCCCGACCGGCCCAGTATGAACGAACGGATGGCCGCACTGGCCGGCGTCTGGCCGTTGCCGTTGCTGATCCTGGCGGTGATCGGCGCCATTTATTCCGGGCTGGCGACGGCCACGGAAGCGGCCGCCATGGGCTGTATCGCGGCGCTGATCATCGCCCTGCTCATGCGCCGGCTGACTCTGCGGGTATTCCGCGACAGCATCGTCGAAACCCTGCGTACCACCGGCATGATCTTTTTCATCGCCCTGGGCGCGGTACTGTTCACCAAGTTTCTGGCGCTTTCGGGCATGCCGGGCACCATCTCCAGCTTTGCCACTTCGGCGGGCAGCAATCCGGTGATGCTGTTGATCGTCATCGGTGTGATCTATCTGTTCCTCGGCATGTTTCTCGATCCGCTGGGCGTGATGCTGCTGACGCTGCCGATCTTCCTGCCGCTGATCGAGGCGGCCCGTTTCGATCTGATCTGGTTTGGCGTCATCGTCGTCAAATTCATCGAGATCGGGCTGATCACGCCACCGGTGGGGCTCAATGCTTTTGTGGTGAAAGGCGCCATGGGCAATGAACTGGAACTGGGCACCATTTTCCGCGGGCTGACCTGGTTCATCGGCGCGGAAATTTTCATTGTCATCGTGCTCTGCGTGTTTCCGGACATCGTCACCATTCTGCCGGCCATCGCCAACTGACATCAGGAGAATCAATCCATGCAATTCACCGACGAACACCGAAGCCTTGCGGAGTCGGTAAGGAAATTCATCGCCGCCGAGATCAATCCGTATATCGACGAGTGGGAAGCGGCCGGCATGTTTCCGGCCCACGAGCTGTTCAAGAAGATGGGCAACCAGGGTTTTCTCGGCATCACCAAGCCGGAGCAATTCGGCGGCATGGGGCTCGACTGGAGTTACAACCTCATGTACTGCGAAGCCATGGGTGAGGTGAATGGCGGCGCCATTCCCATGGCCGCCGGCGTGCAGACCGACATGGCGACGCCGGCGCTGGCCCGCTTTGGCTCCGACGAATTGCGCGAGGAATTTCTTGCTCCGGCCATCGCCGGCGATTATGTAGCCTGCATCGGCGTGTCGGAGGCGGGCGCCGGCTCGGACGTGGCTTCCATCAAGACCACCGCCCGTTCCGATGGCGACGATTACATCATCAACGGCGGCAAGATGTGGATCACCAACGGCGCCCAGGCGGACTTCATGTGCATGTTGGCCAATACCGGTGACGGGCCGGTGCACAAGAACAAGTCGCTGATCGTGGTGCCGATGAAAACCAGGGGCGTCACCGTGGCCAGGAAGCTGGACAAGCTGGGCATGCGTTCCTCGGATACCGCGCAGATCTATTTTGAAGATGTGCGCGTGCCCAAGCGCAATCGCATCGGTGAAGAGGGGCAGGGGTTCATCTACCAGATGCGCCAGTTCCAGGAGGAGCGGCTGTACGCGGCCGGCAAACAGTTGCGCGCCATGGAGCGGGCCATCGAAAACGTCATCGACTATACCCGCGAACGCAAGGTGTTCGGCAAGCCGTTGCTGGACAACCAGGTGATCCATTTCCGGCTGGCAGAGTTGCAGACCGAAATCGAGGCGCTGCGCTCGCTGGTGTACCGGGCCGTGGAAGGGCATATCTCCGGCGAGGATGTCACGCCGCTGGCCTCCATGGCCAAACTCAAGGCCGGGCGGCTGGTGCGCGAGGTGTCCGACAGTTGCCTGCAATACTACGGCGGCATGGGCTTCATGAATGAAACGCCGGTCAGCCGCATGTACCGTGACACCCGCCTGGCGTCCATCGGCGGCGGCGCCGACGAAGTGATGCTGACCATCCTCTGCAAGCACATGGGTACGTTGCCACAGCGTGCGTGACACGCGAACGGTTCTTCCGCGCGGGCGCCCCGCCGTCCCGTGCGCCCCGGGGTGACTTTCGGCATTGGCATACTTTACCCGCCCCGTCGCCCCGTGCGGAGCGTAGCGGAGACACGGGGCCCAGCGACTTTTGCTGAGGGTGTGAAAGTCGCTGGGCCCCGGATAGCGCTGGCGCGCTTCCGGGGTGACGGTGCGAAGGGCTGGCGCGCTTCCGGGGTGACGGTGCGAAGGGCTGATGCGCTTTCGGGAGCAGGCGTCTTCCGAAGATGGTCAGAGAGGCGGGAGCGTACGCTATAATGAACCTTTTATTTTGAGTGGATATCGAATCCTCCATGCTTGATAAACTGCGTGAGACACGATCCCTGTTCCGCGACATCTCCCGGATGCGCGCGGTGATTTTCGACCGGATGATGGCCCCGCATGGCCTGACCATGTCGCAAACCTGGGTGCTGGCGCACCTGTTCGACGAGGACAACCTGACCCAGACCGAGCTGGCCGCGCGCATGCGCGTGGGGACGGTGACGGTGGGAGGCCTGATCGACCGGCTGGAGGCACGGGGTTTCGTGGTGCGCCATACCGACAGCGTCGATCGCCGCGCCAAACGGGTCAGGCTGACCCCTTCCGCCATCCCCATCGGAAGGATCATGCACCGCTACGAAGCGGAGGTGCACAAGCTGTCTTTCGCTGGTCTCGACGAAGAAGATGAGGCCCGGCTGTTTCACCTGCTGACGATTATCCGCAATAATCTCAGCGAGGCGCTCAACATGGAAAGCGCCGGAGAAAGCGCGCAGCGGTAAGCGGGCGCGGATGCAACAGCCTGATAGGCCACGAAGGACGTTCCCATGTCCCACAAAGCACAACCCTTTCAACCTCTGGCGCTCGCCGTGCTCACGGTCAGTGACACGCGCAGCGCCGATACCGACACCTCCGGTGATCTGCTGGTCGAGCGCCTGACCTCGGCGGGCCATCGGCTGGTCGAGCGGACGCTGGTCCGCGACGATGTCTATCAACTGCGCAAGGTGGTGTCCGCCTGGATCGCGGATGACGCCATCCAGGGCATACTGGTGACCGGCGGCACCGGCTTTTCCGGTCGTGACAGCACCCCCGAGGCGCTGAGCGTGCTGTTCGACAAGCATCTCGAAGGCTTCGGCGAGCTGTTCCGCCAGGTCAGCCTGGAAGAGATCGGGCCGTCCACCATCCAGTCGCGCAGCCTGGCGGGGATTGCCAACGGCACGCTGATTTTCTGTCTGCCCGGCTCCAACAACGCCTGCGCCACCGGCTGGGACAAGATCATCGCCAATCAGCTCGATGCCCGCACCCGTCCCTGCAATTTCGTGGCGCTGGTGAGCCGATGAGCACTGGCCCCGTACCCACTCTGACGCCCGTTGCCGAGGCCAGAGCAAGGCTGCTGGAGGCCGCACGGCCGCTGGGTTCCGAGCAGAGAATGCCGCTGGCGGAGGCGCTCGGCGGCTGGCTGGCGCGCCCGGTGGACGCCACAGTCGATGTGCCGCCGCACGATAATTCGGCGGTGGATGGCGTGGCACTGCGTTTCTCCGAACTCGGCGAGCAGCCGCTGACGTTGCCGATGACCCTGCGGGTGCCGGCCGGGGCCGCGCCGGGCCAGTTGGCGGCGGGCGGTGCGGCGCGGATCTTCACCGGTGCGCCGGTGCCGGCCGGCGCCGACACGGTATTGATGCAGGAAGACTGTACCTTTGACGATGACGGCGCGGTAACCGTGCCGGCACGCGCCGCCGTGAAGCAAGGGCAAAACATCCGCCCGGCGGGGCAGGATGCCCGTCGCGGCGAGGAAGTGCTGGCCGCCGGCACGCGACTCAGCGCCGTGGCGCTGGGGTTGGCCGCCTCGGTGGGCGTGGCGGAGCTGACGGTGCGCCGGCCGCGGGTGGTGATCCTCAACAGTGGCGACGAGCTTCAGGAGCCGGGCGAGGCGCCGCTGCCGGGAAAAATCTACAACAGCAACGGTCCACTGCTGGCCGGCCTGCTGCGGGAAAGTGGCGTGGTCAATGTCACCTCGCTGTGGTTGCCCGATGACCGCCGCGAGACCGAGCAGACGCTCCAGACGTTGCTGGCCGGCGATCAGCCGCGCCCGGATCTGGTGCTGGCCAGCGGCGGGGTATCGGTGGGGGAGGAAGATCATCTGCGCGCGGCGCTGCAAAGCCAGGGGCAACTGGATTTCTGGCGGCTGGCGATCAAGCCCGGCAAGCCGTTCACTTTCGGCGATCTGCATGGCACGCCTTTCTTTGGTCTGCCGGGCAACCCGTCGGCGGTGCTGGTCTGCTATCTGGTGCTGGTGCTGCCGTTTCTGCGCCGCTGCCTGGGTGCGTCGCGGGTGTTGCCGCCGCCCATGCTGTTGCCGGCGGATTTCAGTGTGGCTCGCGCCGGCAAGCGGGAGGAATATCTGCGTGTGCGGGTAGCCGGGCGCGATGGTCAGGCGGTGCTGGAGAAGCATCCCAACCAGAGTTCCGGCATGCTCAGCTCGGCGCTGTGGGCCGACGGTCTGGCGGTGGTGCCCGCCGGTGAAACCGTGCAGGCCGGGCAACCGCTGGCCTATTACTCTTTCGCCAGTCTGCTGGCCTGAGCCTTTTCCGGGAGTTTTCATGACCGAGCAAAAAGTCGCCATCGTCACGGGAGCCGGTACCGGCATTGGCAAGGCCGCCGCACTGGCGTTGCTGGAAGCCGGCTATCAGGTGGCGTTCGCCGCGCGCAATCTCGAGCGCCTGCAACAGACCCTGGCCGATGCCGGCGTCGGTCCTGAGCGGGCCATCGCCGTGCGTACCGATGTGAGCGACCCGGCTTCGGTACGAGCGCTGTTCGACGCCACCGTGAGTGCCTTCGGGCGGCTGGATGTGCTGTTCAACAACGCCGGCACCGGCGCGCCGCCGGTACCGCTGGAAGATCTCAAGTTCGAGCATTGGCAGGCGGTGGTCGGCGCCAATCTTACCGGCGCTTTCCTGTGCACTCAGGCGGCGTTCCGGGTGATGAAAAACCAGCAGCCCATGGGTGGGCGCATCATCAATAACGGCTCTATTTCCGCCACCGCGCCGCGCCCCAATTCCGCCCCTTATACCGCCACCAAACACGCCATCACCGGGCTTACCAAATCCTCCTCGCTGGATGGCCGTCGCTACAATATCGCTTGCGGGCAGATCGACATCGGCAATGCCGCCACCGAGATGACCGCACCCATGCGCCGTGGCGTTCCGCAGGCCAACGGCGAGATCGCCGTGGAGCCGATGATGGACGTACAGCACGTGGCCGATGCGGTGGTACATATGGCGCAACTGCCGCTGGAGGCCAATGTGCAGTTCATGACGCTGATGGCCACAAAGATGCCTTTCATCGGCCGCGGCTGAGCAGATCAGCTCAACGTGAAGCCTTCGTAGCCACTTTCCGCCACGGCCCGGCAGCGTTCCCGGTAGGCGGGCAATCCGCCTATGTAGGAAAGCAGACGCCGGGTCTTGCCGGCCACGTTGGTGCCCATGTACCAGCCTCCGGTTTTCGGGAACAGCGTGGCGTTGGCCACCTGGTCGTGGTGCGCCACCCATTGCTGTTCCGTTGCCGCGGTCGGTTCGATGGCATCGAAATCGTGTTCACGCAGGTAGCCGATGCAATCGGCGATCCAGTCGCCCTGGTGCTGCGAGCAGGCAGGCACATTGCAGAACGCCGTGATCGGCGCCAGCGGCGCACCGGGCGTGAATAGATTCGGGAAGCCGTGTACTTGCAGGCCCATGGCGGTACGCAGGTCGTGCTGCCATTTTTCTTTCAGTGACTGGCCGTCGCGGCCGCGAATATCGATGCGCGACAGCGCCCCGGTACCGGCGTCGAAGCCGGTGGCGAAGATCAGGATATCCAGTTCGTGTTCTTCGCCGTCGGCCATTCGCAGACCGTTGGCGGTGATCCGGTCGATGGGGTTGGTGCGTGCGTCCACCAGTTCCACGTTGTCGCGGTTGAAGGCGTCGTAGTAGCCGTATTGCAGCGGCAGCCGCCGCGTGCCGAAAAGATAGTCCGGCATCAATTGCTCGGCGGTTTGCGGGTCTTTCACGTGTCCGCGTATCTTGGCGCGCACGAAATCCGCCACTTCTGCGTTGGCTTTTTCGTCGGTGATCACCTCGGGGAAGATGCCCAGCCAGAAACGCAGTGAACCGCTGGCCCATATTGCTTCGTAGATTTCCTGACGCCGCTGCGGGCTGTGATCGTGGAAGGAGCCGTAGTTGACGCTGTCCTCGTAATACAGACCGCCGAAGCTTTCTTCCACTTTCCTGATGATTTCCGGATAACGCGCGCGCAGCGCGGCGCGGTCTGCGTCGCTGAATCGGGGATTCTTGATGTCGATGGCGTACTGCGCCGTGCGCTGGAACACCTTCAAATGGCCCACCTGCGGCGCGATGGTCTGGATCACCTGCATGCCGGTGGCGCCATTGCCGACGATGCCCACTCGCTTGTCGCTGAAATCCACCGGTTCTCTGGGCCAGCGTGCGGTGTGACAGATCAACCCGGAAAATTGCTCCTGCCCCTCGAACGGCACGATCGGCGACGACAGAATGCCCGTGCAGCAAACAAAAAAGCGGGCTTCCAGCGCGTCACCCTGATCGGTACTGATGTGCCAGTGCCGGGCGGCTTCGTCGAAGCGGGCGGCGGTCACTCGGGCATCGAAGCGGATGTCTTTTTTCAGGGCGAATTTGTCCGCCATGAAGTTCAGATAACGTTCGGTTTCCGGCTGCGCCGGATAGGCTTCGCTCCAGTCCCATTCGTCGATCAGCTCGGTGGAGAAGGTGTATTCGTAGCCGGGAATGCGGGAATCCACTCGGGCGCCGGGGTAGCGGTTCCAGTACCAGGTGCCGCCGACACCGCTACCGGCTTCGATGGCCATCACCTTCAGGCCCATTTCCCGCAGCCGGTAGAGAAGATACAGGCCGGTGAAACCGGCGCCGACGACAATGGCGTCATACTGTTTCGGCGAGTTCTGTGAGGCTTCCATGCGTTGTCATGCTCCCAGGCCCAGCTCGGCAAGAATCTCCGCGTTGTGCTCGCCGATACCCGGCGCCGGGCGGCGCAGGCTGCCCGGTGTGCCGAGCAGGCTGATCGGTGCCGCCGCGATCAGGTTGGGTTTGTCCATGCCCGGATAGGTCATTTCCCGGAGCTGTCCGCTGGCGATGATCTGCGGATGTTGCAGGGCCTCGCGGGGCGACAGCACCGGCGCGGCGGGAATGCCGACTTCGCAAAGCCGGTCGATGAGGGCGTCGCGGTCCTGTTGCCGGCACCACTCCGTCAACGGATCGAGCAATTCCTTTTCGTGGCGCACCCGTGATTCGTCGCTGGCGTAGTCCGGGTTGTCCAGCCATTCCGGGTGGCCCGCCAGTTTGGCCAGCTTGGCGAACTGATACGGGCCCACGATCTGCACCACCACCCAGCTGCCGTCGCGGGTTTCAAACAGATTGTTGGGGGCCGAGGTAACGCCGCGGTTGCCGCAGGGTTTGCGATCACGCTGGATGGCGTCTTCCTCGATCAGCAGCGACGAATTCACCGACAGTGCCGAGTTGAGCAGCGCGCCACGCACCTCCTGGCCGCGCCCGCTGCGCTGGCGCTCGAACAGCGCCAGCAGCGCGCCGAAAGCGGCGTTGGTGGCGGTGATCTGATCCACCCAGTTGACCTGGGCGCGGCGCGGCGGCTCGCCGGTTTCGCCGGTCAGATAAACGCCGCCGGTCATCACCTGGCCAACCCCGTCGAAACCGGGGCGGCTCTGCCAGGGACCACGATCACCGTAGGCGGTCAGATTGACGAGGATGATATCCGGACGCAGAGCGCACAGGCTCTCGTAATCCAGCCCCATTTTTTTCAGCGTCGCCGGCGGCAGGTTGGCGACCACCACGTCGGCGCTTTTCACCAGACGGCGCACCGCCTCGCGGCCCTCGTCGGTCTTGGGGTCCAGCGCCAGCGAGCGTTTGTTGCGGTTCATCTGCATGAACATCGCCCCGGTGCCGTCCTCGGCGATGGGCATCAGAAAGCGGTCCTCGCCGCCTTCCGGGCGCTCCACGCGGATCACGTCGGCGCCGAATTCGCCAAGCAGCGCAGCACAGAAAGGCCCGGCGATATAACGGCCGAAATCCAGTACGCGAATGCCGCTGAGCGGCCCCTGGTAATCGCCGGGCGTGGCAGCGCCGGCTGAATGATCTGGCATGAAACTCTCCCGATGGTGTTTGCTGCTACACTATAAATCCATATTGCCGGTAGTTGCCGGGTCTTCTCAACATTGCACGCATGGAGAATGCTGCGGGTGCCGAAAAAAGCGAAAACCGAACAGGAAGTGGCCGCTTTCCGCAAACAGGTTTGCGACGTGGCCACCGAGCTGTTCATCGAACGTGGCCCGGAAAACGTCACCATGCGGCAGATCGCCGCCGGCGTCGGCGTCAGCCCGATGACGCCCTATCGCTACTTCCGCGACAAGGATGAAATTCTCGCCGCGGTGCGGGCGGCGGCCTACAACCGCTTCGCCAGCAGCCTGGAACGGGCGGTGAAGAAAGCCGCCACCGCCCGCGCCAAGGCGCGCGCCATCGGCGATGCCTATGTGCGCTTCGCCAAACGCTACCCTTCGGCCTACCAGTTGATGTTCGACTTTTCGCAGACCGATGAAGAGCGCTACCCGGATCTGGTCAAGGCCAATACCCGCGCGCAGAAAACCATGGTCGATTATGTCCGCCTGATGATAGACGAAGGGCTGGTGCGGGGCGACGCGGAACTGATCGGCAGCATGTTCTGGGCCACCCTGCACGGCATCGTGGTGCTGGAGATGGCCGGGCGGCTGGACCGCAAGATCGATGCCGCCACCTTGCGCGACAAGACCATGCGTACCCTCTACGCCGGCATGGCCGCCGTACCGCCGCGTCTGGATGGCGAGTAGCGGCGGGCGGAACTGGTGGATGCGCTGCGCTTATCCACCCTACAGGCCGAGGGGCGTGCGCGGGTTTTGTAG
>CAYMKZ010000018.1:35506-35979 GCA_964391345.1 uncultured Alcanivorax sp. | reverse complement strand
TTCGATCATCACCTGCACATCGTGCTTCCAGGCGATCTCGGTCAGCTCGCCCAGCGTGCGCAGCTCGGCGAACTGCGCCTCGTCGTTGGCGTCGGCGATGGAGCCGGGGCGCAGGCCGTCACCGAGACTGAAGGTCACGTCGTAGGCCTTCATGATCTCGCAGATGTCTTCGAAATGGGTGTAGAGGAAGTTTTCCTGGTGATGCGCCAGGCACCATTTGGCCATGATCGATCCGCCACGGGAAACGATACCGGTGACCCGGTTGGCGGTCAGCGGCACATAGCGCAGCAGCACGCCGGCGTGAATGGTGAAATAGTCCACCCCCTGCTCGGCCTGCTCGATCAGCGTGTCGCGGTAGATTTCCCAGGTCAAGTCCTCGGCGATGCCCCGGACTTTTTCCAGCGCCTGGTAAATCGGCACCGTACCGATGGGCACCGGCGAGTTGCGCAGACTCCACTCGCGGGTTTCGTGGA
>CAYMKZ010000018.1:26571-35496 GCA_964391345.1 uncultured Alcanivorax sp. | reverse complement strand
ACTTCCTCTTCGATCGAGGACGTCACCGCCGAGTTGCCGATGTTGGCGTTGATCTTGGTGAGGAAATTGCGGCCGATGATCATCGGCTCGATTTCCGGGTGGTTGATGTTGGCGGGGATCACCGCCCGCCCGCGCGCCACTTCATCGCGCACGAACTGCGGCGTGATCTCGTCGGGCAGCGCGGCGCCGAAGCTCTGTCCCGGATGCTGCCCGGTGGGCAGGCCGGCCTCCCGGTGCTCGCGGAGTTTCTGGTTCTCGCGGATGGCGATGAACTCCATCTCCGGGGTGATGATGCCCTGGCGGGCGTAATGCATCTGCGACACGTTGCGCCCGGCACGGGCGCGGCGCGGCGCGCGAATGTGCGGGAAACGCAGCCCCTCGGTGGCCACGTCGTGGGCGCGGCGGCGGCCGTATTCGCTGCTCTGCCCGGCCAGTTGCTCGCTGTCGCCGCGCTCATCGATCCAGCCGGCACGCAACGGCGCCAGCCCCTGGCGAATATCGATCACCGCGTCGGGATCGGTATAGGGCCCGGAGGTGTCGTACACCGCCAGCGGCGGGTTTTCCTCGAAGCGGCCCTCGGCCAGCGGCGTCGGTTGCTGGACGATTTCGCGCATCGGCACGCGGATGTCCGGCCGGCTGCCGGTGACGTGAATTTTCCGCGAGCCGACAATCGGGCGGCAGGCTTCATCGATGGTGTTGGCGGCAGCAGAGACATCGGCTACAGCAGGATGTTGCGCGTCAGGCACGGGGCTCTCCGGTTATTCAGCAGGGGCCAGTTATTCAAACAGACCTGCCGTTCAGCGCAGGTCGGATCGTTCGATACGGAGCCAGAAAGTGTGGAAAAACGCCTCCACAAAGGCCTTTGCCACTATACGCCAGCGCCTTGAGGGCGAACAACCGGGCTCCGCGGCGAAAAATTAAACCTGCACTGGTGAAGGTATATCAATTCCACGCTCATGGGATTACCATACCTTCTTGCCCTTGTTCCGTCCGCCGGACTGGTGCCGCCTTCTGCGGTCTGCCTCCGGAACCTGGAACGACCGGACGGAGAAACACTCCTTTTCGAACGACACAAGAGTGAACGCACCATGAAGCGGAGCCCCGTCAAGCCCCTCGTGATTCTTTTAGCTTCCATGGCCATGGGGGCCCAGGCCGCCGACCTCAAAGATGTAGCCAACGCCGCCTGGAGCAATGATGGCACCTGGCAAGCCGCGCGCCAGAACTGGGAAGCCAGCCAGCAGACGCTGGTCCAGGGTCGCGCCATGCTGTTGCCCACCATCGATGCCAAATACGGACACTACCGGAACGACCGGCATCTCGAGGACAGCGGCAGCACCATCAAATACGATGACGAAGTGACGTCGGTAACGCTCACCCAGCCGTTGTTCCGCCTCGACGCCTTTTACGGCTACAAGGAAGCCAAGGCCTCGGTATCCGTGGATCGGGCCAACTTCTACCAGGCCCGCCAGGCATTTGTGTTGCGCGTCGCCAACGGTTATTTCGGTGTCTTGCGCGCCTGGGACAATCTGGTTTCCGCGCAGGCCGAAGAGAAAGCCATCGGCCGTCAACTGGAACAGACCAAGGAACGCTTCAAGGTGGGTCTGGTGCCCGGCACCGACGTACAAGAAGCGCAGGCGTCCTACGACCTGACCAAGGTCAACCTGATCGTCGCCAAGCAGGATTTCAGCATCGCCCGGGATCAGCTGGAAGCCTTCACCGGCCGCAAATGGACCGAACTGGCCGAGTTGCGCAAGAACCTGCCCATGGGCAACCCCCAGCCGGACGACATGAGCGCCTGGCTGGACAAGGCCAGCTATCAGAATCCGGATATCATGGCGGCCCGCTATAGCGCCAAGGAAGCCGGCTTCACCGCCAAGCGCCAGCTCGGTGCCATGCTGCCCAAGGTGCAACTGGTCGGCAGTTACAGCCATGAGCATGTGGCGCCGGACGGCAACATACCGGCCGCCGCACTGGATAATCTGACTCCGGATGGCCACGGCACCCAGGTGGGTATCGAAGTCACCATGCCGCTGTTCCACGGCGGCTCCCTGAACAGCCAGCGCAAACAGGCGCTGCTGCGCTCACAGGCGGCCGACAACACCTTCCAGCAGACACTGCGCAACGTCACCCAGGAAACCCGCAGCAGCTATCGCACGGTGGAAGCGGACTCACTGCGCGTGAAAGCGCGCCGGCAGGCCATCCGTTCCGCTGAATCGGCCCTGGAAGCCACCCGCTCCGGTTACCAGGTCGGCACCCGCAACATCGTCGATGTGCTGAACGCGGAACAGGCGCTGTACGCTGCCCAGCGCGACTACGCCAACGCCCGCTACGACTACATTCTCGACAGCCTGACCCTGAAAGGCTCCGCTGGCGAACTGGACATCGCCGATCTGGTGGACATCAACACCTGGCTGTCCGACCAGCAGGGGCTGAACCTCTACAACCCGGATCTGGAAGGCCAGAGCGACGCCATCATGGCCAAGGAAAACTGAAGCGCGCCCCGGTTGGCGGCCACCACGGCCGCCGCCGCTTCTCCCGGCCGCCGGCGCAAGCCGGCATCCGCCAGCAACGCCCCCACCTTTGACGCCAGAGCGGCTTCGTCCTCCACCACTTGCAAACCACCGGCTTCATCCAGCAGCGCGGCGACGGCGGTGAAATTGTGCAGATGAGGGCCGCTCAGCACTGGCCGGCCCCAGGCCGCCGGTTCCAGCAGATTGTGTCCGCCCACCGGCACCAGGGAACCGCCCACGAACGCCACATCGGCGCTGCCGAACAGCATCAGCAGCTCGCCCATGGTATCGGCCAGATACACCTGCGTGGCCGGCTCCGGCGTCTGCCCTGCCGCCCGCCGCGCCACGCTGAAGCCCATGTGCGCCGCCAGCGCCGCCACCTCGTCGAAGCGTTCCGGGTGGCGCGGCACCAGTATCAGCAACGCCTCCGGCAAGCGCGACAGAATGCGCCGATGGCCGGCCAGCACGATCTCGTCCTCGCCGGGATGGGTGCTGGCGGCCACCCACACCGGGCGCGGGCCGAAATCGGCACGCAGCGCGGCGGCGCGCTGTTGCACGTCCTCGCTCAGTTGCAGATCGAATTTGACACTGCCGGCGACCTGGATTTTTTCCCGTGGCGCGCCCAGCGCGGCAAAGCGCCCGGCCTCCACGGCGGTCTGCACCAGCAGCGCATCGAAACGGGCCAGCATCGGCCGTACCAGCCAAGGCAGTTTGCTGTAACCCTGGAAACTCTTCTCGGACAACCGCCCGTTGAGCAATACCAACCTGGCGCCCTGCGCCTCGGCGGCGGCACACAGATTGGGCCACAGCTCGGTTTCCACCACCGCCACCAGCTTCGGGTCAAACGCACGCAGGAAACGGCGATAGGCGCCCGGCAACTCCCAGGGGCAGTAAACATGCGTGACCCGCTCGCCGAACAGCGCCCGCACCCGCTGCGAGCCGGTGGGCGTGGTGGTGGTCACCACCAGCGGCGTGTCGGGATGCGCCTTGAGCAACGCTTCTATCAGTGGCGCGATGGCCAGCGTCTCGCCCACCGACACCGCGTGAATCCACACACTGTCGCGCAACGCGCCGGGCTGGTAGCCCAGCGCCAGCCGCTCACGCCAGCGCCGCCGGTAGGCCGGCGCACGGCGCCCCCGCCACCACAGACGCACGAACAGGGCGGGCAACAGCAGGTACCAGAGAGTCGAATACAGAACGCGCATGTTCAATCCATGTCGGCTGGCGGACACCGGGCGACGCACGACTGACGCCCGGCCCGGCCGGCTATGCTCGCATAGCGACGCCTTGAACCGATGGTGCACCAGGAGCGAAAACCCCAGTTCCACAACCCTGACCCCGGACATCGCCATCCTCGGCGGCGGCATCGCCGGCATGTGGCTGCTCAATCGCCTGCAACGTCAGGGCTACCAGTGCGTGCTGCTGGAAACCGGCACGCTGGGTGGCGGGCAGACCCTGGCCAGCCAGGGCATCATCCATGGCGGTCTCAAATATGCACTGGGCGGAGCACTGTCCAGCGAATCGGAAGCCATCGCCGGCATGCCGGATCGCTGGCGCGCGGCCCTCGCCGGCCACGGTGAAGTGGATCTCGCCGGGTTGCGGGTATTGTCCGCCACCCAGCACCTGTGGTCCGCCGGTTCGGTGGCCAGCCGCATGACCACCTTTTTCGCCAGCAAGATGCTGCGCGGACGCATCGAGCGGCTGAAACGCGCGGATTTTCCCTCCGCGCTGGCCAGCCGTCAGTTCAAGGGGCAGGTCTACCGCCTCGACGATCTGGTGGTGGACACGGAAAGCCTGCTCGACGTACTGACCGCACCGGTTCGTCACCGGCTGCTGAAATTCGACCCCCGGTACGACGAACGCACCTGGAACGACTCCGGCCTCCAGTCCTTCCGCATCGGCAATACGCGCTTCGAACCGCGCCTGACCATTCTCGCCGCCGGCAACGGCAACGCCGCCTTGCTCGCCGAGGCGCAGCGGGCGCAATTGCTGCCCGGCGAGGCCAGCCAGCAGAGGCCATTGCGCATGGTGCTGCTCAAGCACAGTCTCGGCCATCGCCTGTACGCGCACTGCATCGGCACCGGCAGCAAACCGCGCCTGACCGTCACCAGCCATGCCCTGGACGATGGTGAAATCGTCTGGTACCTGGGCGGCGATCTGGCGGAAAAAGGGGTTGGCCGCTCCGACGCGGAACAACTGGGCGCCGCCCGCACCGAACTGAAAGCCCTGTTCCCCTGGCTGGATTTCGGCGACGCCCGGCTGGCATTGCTGGACGTGAGCCGTGCCGAACCACGCCAGCAGGGCCTGACCAAACCGGACCTTATCAAACCGGACAATGCTTACGCCCGCCGCGACCGCAACCTGATCATCACCTGGCCTACCAAACTCGCGCTGGCGCCAGACCTGGGCGACCGGGTGCAGGCATTGATCGGCGCGCAGGGCCTGAAGCCCGGCCCGGCCTTCGATCTCCCGGCGCTGCCACTGGCGCCGCTGGGCCGGCCGCGCTGGCATTCGTTGTTCGCCGATGGCGGCGTCCCTTTTGCATGAGGAGCCCTTTCGCATGAGCTTCCTGCGCCCACTGGGAGATACCGGTCTGACCGTCAGCGCCCTCGGGCTGGGCACGGTGAAGATCGGCCGTGACCAGGGCGTCAAATATCCGCACGCCTTCACCCTTCCCGACGATGACGCCGTGCGCGATCTACTGGCCCGCGCCCGCGCCCTGGGCATCAATCTGCTCGACACCGCCCCCGCCTACGGCAGCAGCGAACAGCGCCTCGGCCAGTTGTTGACGGATCGCCACCACTGGGTGATCGTCTCCAAGGTCGGCGAGGAATTCACCAACGGCGCCAGCCATTTCGACTTTTCTCCGGCCCATACCCGTGCCTCGGTGGAGCGCAGCCTGCGCCGGCTCGATACCGACTATCTGGATTGCGTGCTGGTGCATTCCGACGGCAACGATCTGGCGGTGTTGCAGGAGGGAGTACTGGAGACGCTCAACGAGCTGAAACGGGAAGGCAAGATCCGCGCCAGCGGCTTCTCCGGCAAGACCGTGGCCGGAGGGCTGGCGGCGCTGGAACGATCCGACGTGGCCATGGTGACCTACAATCTGAACCAGCAGGACGAGCGTCCGGTGATCGACCACGCCGCCGCCCTCGGCAAGGGCATTCTCATCAAGAAGGCCTTCGCCAGCGGCCACCTGGCCGCCGATCTGCCGGACCCGGTGCAGGCCAGCCTGGAACTGGCGCTGGGCACCGCCGGCGTCAGCGCGGTGATCGCCGGCACCATCAATCCACGGCACCTGGCAGAAAACGTGCGGAAGGCCCGCCGGGCCTGCGAACGGCCCCGGCCTCACTCACCGTAACCCGACTTCAACGGAGGTCACGCATGTCTTCGAACGCATCCGCCATTGCAGTGAGCGCCCGCACTCTGCATCAATGGCTGGAACAGCAGCGCCCCCTGGTGGTGCTCGACGCCCGTGCGCGCCTGATGGACGCCGATGCCGGCGAGGCGCTCTGGCGCGAAAGTCATGTGCCGGGCGCGTTCCACGCCGACATGAACCGCGACCTGTCGGCCTCGCCCAGCGACCAGGGTGGACGCCATCCGCTGCCGGAAAAAACCGCCTTCGCCGCCCGCCTGCGTGCCTGGGGCATCACCCCCGAAAAGGCCGTGGTGGTCTACGACGACACCGGCGGCCAGATCGCCGCCGCGCGCGCCTGGTGGATGCTCAAATGGGCCGGGCACCCCTCGGTGCACATCCTTGACGGCGGCTGGCAAGCCTGGCAGGCCGCTGGCCTGCCGGTGGACAGCGGAGGGTTCGGCCAGCCCCCAGTCTCCCGCTGGCAACCCACCTTCGACGATACGCTGCTCGCCAGCGCCGATGAGGTTGCCCAAGGCAACGCCGTCGTGCTCGACGCCCGCGCCGGCGAACGCTACCGCGGCGAGGTCGAGCCCCTGGACCCGGTCGCCGGTCATATTCCCGGCGCGCGCAACGTGCCTGGCCCCAGCCTGCTGGCCGACGATCTCTCCTTCCTGCCCGGCGACCGCCTGCGGCAACGGCTCCCCGAAGCCGATGAGGTGATCGCCTACTGCGGTTCCGGCGTCAGCGCCTGCCAACTGATTCTTGGCTACGCGCTGGCCGGACGTCCATTGCCGCGTCTCTATCCCGGTTCCTGGAGTGCCTGGAGCCGCGACCCCGACCGCCCGGTGGCCACCGGTGAGGAGTGACGGATTCACTGACAGAGCCTGAATGCCATGTTCTCTGATCTCACCTGGTTCGATCTCTACCTGATCTTCGGTGGCCTGTACTGGCCCCTGTCGCTGGCCGCCGCCGCTGTGCTGGCAACACTGGCGATGATGTACAAGCGCTGGTTCGTGCGCCTGCCCGCCGCCCTGGCCGGTGTCTTCTTTTGCGTCCCGGTGATCTGGTACGCCGGCTTCACATGGCAGGACCTGCGCCACCAGCACCAGCGCGAAGCACTGTACAAGGCGCACAGGTGGACGCTCTCGTCGCCGAGGACCGTTGCCGGCATCGCCCTCCCGGCCGATACCGTGCTGCAACTGGACACCGACTACGACATGACCAACAAGGAACAGGTCACTCTCGATCATGTTCTGAGCCTGGATCTGCCGGTGCCGACGCGCGTGTTCGGCGCCACCATCGAAGGCCACTTCAACCACGACAACCGTTCCTGGGAAGGCAAACTGACCAGCGACCAGATAATCGACGGCAAGCCCTGCAAGAAGGGCACGGTGAAAGTCACCGAAAAAAGCGGCCTGGCAAAATGCACTCTTTCCAGCCCCTACCATATGCTGGGGCTCGACCTGCCGCCCGGCACCACCATTGATCTGAGCCACACTCTCTGGGAATTCTATTTGCCGGACAACAGTATTTACGCCTTCGACTCCCGCACCGGGGCGCTGGCCTTCCATATCGAAGCCGACCAGTCTGCGGCCCCATCGCCACCCACCACCGGGCAGTAAGGCCCATCCGGAGAACGCCCCTTGAGCAGTCGAGAAAACCAGGCGCTGACGCCACTCCCCGACGACCAGCGGCTGTTCGGCTGGGGCCAGCACGCGGCGCTGTGGTTCAGCCTCGGTGTGGGTTTGCTGGTGATGCAGGTGGGGGCTTATCTGGTGCCCGCCGCCGGCACCCGGGAGGCGCTGATCGCCATCGTTGCCGGCTCGCTGATCGGTGCGGGCCTGCTGGCCTGGGTAGCCGCCATCGGCTGCCGCAGCGGCCTTTCCAGCGCCGGCCTGATTCACGCCACCTACGGGCGCCGGTTCGCGCCCTTGCCGGTGCTGATCAACATCGTGCAGTTGCTGGGCTGGACCACCTTCGAGCTGGTAGTGATGCGCGACGGCACGGTCAGTATCCTCGCCAAAACACTGGGCCCCGCCTTTGGCGGAATCAGCACGCAACTGCTGGCCACCCTGTTCTGGGGCCTGATCCTGACGGCGCTGCTGACCGGTTCCATGGTCCACCTGGTGCGGCGGATTCTCAGCCGGGTGGCGTTGCCGCTGGTGGTGCTGTCGCTGGCCTGGCTGAGCTGGCAATTCGCCGGGCAACTCCAGGCCGATGGCCTGCAACGGCTGTGGCACCGCCCCGGCGATGGCACCTTGGGACTGTTCTCGGCGCTGGATCTGGTGATCGCCATGCCGGTGTCCTGGCTGCCGCTGGTGGCGGACTACGCCCGCCACGGCAAAAGCGGGCGCGGTACTTTCGGCGGTACCTGGCTGGGTTACACGCTGGCCAACATCTGGTGCTACGCGCTGGGGGTGCTGGTGGTCAGCGTCGCCGACCCCGGCACCGCAATGATCAGCGCGCTGCTGCTGACCCAGGGCGGGCTGGTGGCGCTCGGGCTGATTCTCATCGACGAACTGGACAACGCCTACGGCGACGTCTATTCAAGCTCGGTGTGCGCGCACAGCCTGCTGCCACGCTGGAGCCTGCGCCGCTGGGGGTTGGCGCTGGCCGCCACAGGCACGGCGCTGGCGCTGATACTGCCCATGCACAGCCTGGAGCCGTTCCTGCTGCTGCTGAGCTCCATCTTCGTGCCGCTCTACGGGGTGATTCTTGGCCATCAGGGCGGGACGCCGGCCAATGGCGATACCGGCCGGAAAGCCGGCTTCAGCGCCGCCATTATCTGGCTGCTTGGAGTGGCCCTGTATCATGGCCTGGCCCACTGGGCGCCGGCGGCGGGCAGCGCCCTGCCGACCCTGGCCTTCACCTTCCTGGCGGCCCTGTTGACACACAAAGCCGCTGGATGCCCGCCTGCGCGGGCATGACGAAGAATCCCTCCGCCACCCCAGAAGCACGCAGAACTATCGGGGCCCAGCGACTTTCTCACACCCAGCCCCAAAGTCACTGGGTCCCGTGTCTCCGCTGCGCTGCGCACGGAACGACGAACATTGGTCA
>CAYMKZ010000018.1:0-26471 GCA_964391345.1 uncultured Alcanivorax sp. | reverse complement strand
GTCACCCCGGAAGCGCGCAGCGCTATCCGGGGCCAGTGTCTTCCATGGCCCCCACAGCACTTCTCCATGGCACGACCCAGAGGGCCGTTGTAGTATGAAGAGATGGGGCTTTTATTTGCCATACATCCGCCGGCCACACACCACCTTCCATAATGGACATCGACATCAGCGGCAACTACACAGATCTGTACCAGCTCGCCATGGGACAGGCCCTTTTTCGCAGCAACCAGCACACGGATCGCGCCGTCTTCGATTATTTCTTCCGCAAGACGCCCTTTGGCGGCGGCTATACCCTTTTCGCCGGGCTGGAGGATGTGCTGGAAACGCTGGAGAGCTGGCATTTCAGGGACGAGGAAATCGACTACCTCGCCTCCTGCGGCTTCGACGCCGACTACCTGAAGCACCTGCGCACGCTGCGCTTCAGCGGCGACCTCCATGCGCCGGCGGAAGGCGATGTGGTGTTTCCCACCGAGCCGCTGCTGCGTCTCGAAGGCAGCATCCTGGAAGCACAGTTGGTCGAGACGCTGATCCTCAATCTGCTCAATTTCCAGTCGCTGGTGGCCACCAAAGCCTCCCGCATGCGTGCGGTGGCGGGCGATGCCCTGCTCAGCGAATTCGGTCTGCGGCGCGCGCAAGGGCCGGCCGGCGTGCTGGCCGCGCGGGCGGCGGTGATCGGCGGCTTCGACTCCACCAGCAATGTGTATGCCGCACAAAAATACGGTTTGCGCGCCGAGGGCACCATGGCGCATTCCTTCATCCAGTGGCACGGCGACGAGTTGGCGGCCTTCCGGGCGTTCGCCGCCGCTCGGCCGGACAACACCGTGCTGCTGGTGGACACCTACAACACGCTGGAAAGCGGCGTTCCCAACGCCATCACCGTGGCCCAGGAAATGCGCGCACGCGGACAGCGGCTGCGCGCCATCCGACTGGACAGCGGCGATCTGGCTTTCTTCGCCCGCCGCGCCCGCGCCATGCTCGATGCCGCCGGCCTGCACAGCGTGAAAATCGCCGCTTCCAATCAGCTGGATGAATACGTGATTCGCAGCCTGCGCCAACAGCAAGCGCCGATCGACATTTTCGGTGTCGGTACCAGCGTGGTGACGGGTCACCCCGACGCCGCGCTGGACGGCGTCTACAAGCTGGCCTGCGCGCAACAGGAGCCGCGCATCAAGGTTTCCGACAACCTGCTGAAAGTCACCCTGCCGGGACGCAAGCAGGTGTACCGCTTCTTCGGCAACGATGGTTTGTTCCACGGCATCGATGGCGTCGCGCTCACCGGCGATGCCGTTCCCGAACGGCTGATTCATCCGTTCGAGGCGCACAAATCAATGAGCTGCATCAATCTCGGCAGCGAGCCATTGCTGCAACCGGTAATGAAACGGGGCCGGCGTATCGCCGCGCCCCGCAGTATCGATCAGATCCGGAATTACGCGAGCGACCGGCTGGCACTGTTGCCACCCGAATACCGTCGCTTCGAAAATCCGCACACTTACAAAGTCGGTATCAGCGAGCCCCTGCACGCACTCCGGGAAAGCCTGCACCAGCATCACAATCGCACGCTTCCCGACGCCAGGCGGCCCTCATGAATCAGGCGCCCGCACCGCTGGCCGATACCTTTTTGCACTCGGGATGAGAACATGACTGAACAGGGTGAAGACGACTCGACACACCCCGTAGACGAACAGCCCCCGGTACGCCGGGGGTTGTTGTTTGCCATCATCGCCCTGGCGCTGATGATGATGGCGGTGGACGGCACCATCGTCGCCACCGCACTGGATGCCCTGGAAACCGGGCTGAACACCTCGATCAACTGGGTCGGCTGGACCATCACCGCCTATTCCTTTGGTTTCGTGCTGATGCTGCCGATCAGCGGCAAGCTGGCCAGCCGCTACGGCAATCGCCGGGTATTTCTCGGCTCGGTGCTGGCCTTCACCCTGGCCTCGCTGTGCTGCGGGCTGGCCGACAACATCTACGTACTGATCGCGCTGCGCGCCTTGCAGGCCGCCGGCGGCGCGGGCTTTACGCCCTCCGCCACCGGCATCATCGTCGAGCATTTCGGCAGCGCCCGGGACCGGGCGGTGGGTCTGTTCGGCAGCATCTTCCCCATCGGCGGCATGATCGGCCCGATCTTCGGCGGGCTGTTCGTTTCCTACTGGAGCTGGCGCGGCATCTTTCTGGTCAACGTGCCCATCGGCCTGACGGTGATCCTGCTGGCGCTACGCTATGTGCCACGGGACCGGCCGGGCATGGAACAGCCGCGCTCAAAGCTGGATATCACCGGGCTGATGCTGATGGGCACCGGGCTGATCACCGGCATGCTGGCGGCCACCTATCTGGGGGAGAAGGATTCACACCTGTGGTCGCCCACCTTCATCGTGCCGCTGGTGGTGGCCGTGGTCAGCACGCTGCTGTTCCTCCGCCACACGCATCGCGCCGCCAACCCGTTCATCGCTCCCCACCTGATTCACGGGCCCGGTTTCGGCATCGTCAATCTGGTCAATATTCTCTATGGCGGAGTCACCTCCGGCACGATGGTTCTGGTGCCGCTTTACGCCATCAACCGCTACGGCATGGACGCACTGGATTCCGGCACGCTGCTGATCGCCCAGGGGGCGGCGGCGATCGTGTTCTCCTCCATGGCCGCCTTCATGCTGCGCAGCACGGGCTACCGCCCGCCCCTGTACGTTGGCAGTATTACCATCATCGCCGGCATGCTGCTGCTGGCCATGTCACCGCTGGCCGGTATTTCGCCCTACGTATGGCTGGCCTGCTCGGCGTTTCTGGTCGGCGCCGGCGCCGGCGCCATCAACCCGGCCAGCCGCAACGCCGGCCTGCAACTGGAACCGGACAAGGCCCCTTCCATCGCGGCACTACGCTCCATGTGCTTGCAGGTCGGCAAGATCACCACCATCTCCGCGGCCACGGCGGTACTGGCCAGCTCCGTCGATCCGGGGCACACCCAGGTGGGTATCTTCGTGGTGGTGGCGGCGCTGCTGCTGGTGTCCATGCCGATCTTCACCCGCGTACCGGAGCATCGCGGCTCCTGGTAGTTGTGTCATGCCCGCGAAAGCGGGTATCCAGTGACTTTTAAAGACGCTGGGCTCCGGATAGCGCTACGCGCTTCCGGAGTGACGGAGGTTCGTCATTCCATGCGGAGCGCAGCGAGGTTCGTCATTCCGTGCGGAGCGCAGCGAGGTTCGTCATTCCGTGCGGAGCGCAGCGTAGACACGGAATCCAGTGGCTTTGATCCTTGGTGCAAAAGTCGCAGGCTCGGATAGTGCCGCCGCACTGCTTCCAGGATGGTGCGCATTACTTCCCGGCAGGCCAGTAATGGCTGTCCGGCAGGTTGCGGGCGCCGAAGATGGCCTGGCCGACACGCACCACGGTGGCACCTTCCTCAATGGCCACTTCGTAGTCGCCGGACATGCCCATGGAAAGCTCATCCAGGGAGAGGGGTTCGGGGGCACCCTGGCGTAGCTGATCGCGCAGTTGACGCAGTTGCGTGAAGCACTGCCGTACTCGATCGGTATCGCTGGAAAACATCGCCAGCGTCATCAAACCACGCACCCGCAGCGCCGAAAACACCGGCAACTGGCGCAGGAACGGCAACGCCGCCTCGGGAGTGAGACCGTATTTGCTTTGCTCCCCGGAAGTGTTGATCTGCACGAACACATCCAGTGAACGGCCTTCGGCCTGCAAGCGGCGGTCCAGGGCTTCCGCCAGTTTCAGACGGTCCAGCGCCTGGAATTCGCTGGCGAAGCGGGCCACGTACTTGCACTTGTTGGTTTGCAGGTGGCCGATCACCGACCAGCGCAGATCAGGCAGGTCGGCCATTTCCTGCGACTTGCGGTACGCCTCCTGCACCTTGTTTTCGCCCAGGAAACGGCAACCGGCCTGGTAGGCGAGGCGGACGCGCGCCGTCTCCACGGTCTTGCTGACGGGCAGCAGACGCACGCTGTCCGGCGCCCGGCCCACCCGCTGGCAGGCGGCGTCGATGCGCGCACGCACGGCGGCCAGATTGCGCTGGAAATCCGCCACCGTCAACGCCTGCGCGTAACGGCCATGCTGTTCGTGATGCATTGGTGTATCGGAGGAATCGTTCATTCGCCGCGCCTATTTACCATGTCTATTCACCACGTCTATTCACCGCGCCTATTCACCACGAATGCGCTGCACGATGTGCGTGGTGGAAATATCCTCGGCGAAATCCAGCACCTCAACCTTGCCACCATAGGCAGTGACGATATCCGCGCCCACCACCTGGTCAACACGGTAGTCGCCGCCTTTCACCAGCACATCCGGGCGAATTTTTTCCAGCAGCGGCTCCGGCGTGTCGCTATCGAACGCCACCACGTAATCCACCGCCTCCAGAGCGGCCAGCACCGCCATGCGCCGTTCCAGCGGATTGATCGGCCGCCCCGGCCCCTTGAGACGCTTCACCGAGGCATCGCTGTTGACCGCCAGCACCAGCCGATCGCCCAGCCGGCGGGCGGAATCCAGGTAGCCCACATGGCCGGCGTGGATGATGTCGAAGCAGCCATTGGTGAAGACGATCGTCTCGCCCTGGGCGCGGGCATCCTGTACGGCGGTCAGCAGTTGTTCTTCGCTCATCACGCCGCGCCCCGGCCCCCCGGCCTGATGCACCGCACGCCGCAGCTCCGGGGCCGATACCACCGCCGTGCCCAGCTTGCCGACCACGATGCCGGCGGCGATATTGGCCAGCGCCACGGCATCTTCCATGCTGCTGCCGGCCGCCAGCGCCACCGCCAGCGTGGAAATCACCGTATCGCCCGCGCCGGTCACATCAAATACCTCGCGGGCGTGAGCGGGCAGGTGCAATGCCGGCTGGCCGGCACGCAGCAGCGTCATGCCGCGCTCGCTGCGCGTTACCAGCAGCGCCTCCAGTTGCAGGTCGGCGAGCAACTGGTTGCCTTTTTCGAGCAGCGTTTTCTCGTCGGGCACCGGCCCCACCACTGCTTCGAATTCGGACAGGTTGGGCGTCAGCAACGTGGCGCCACGATAGCGCTGGAAATCGGCGCCTTTCGGGTCCACCAGCACCGGCACCCCCGCTTCACGGGCCAGACGGATCAGTCCGGGACAGTCCCGCAGCGCGCCCTTGGCGTAATCGGACAATACCAACGCCCCGCAACCCGGCAGCGCCGCCCGCACTTGCTCGGCGAACGGCGCCGGATCCTGCTGATGAAAAGGCTCTTCGAAATCCAGACGCAGCAACTGCTGCTGCCGGCTGATGACGCGCAGCTTGGTGATCGTCGGCAGGCTGGCCACTTTCTGGAAATGGCAGACCACCCCCGCCGCGGCCAGGCGCTCTTCCAGTATGCCGGCGGCCTCGTCGTCGCCGGTAACGCCGACCAGCTCCGCCCGTGCCCCCAGGGCGGCCATGTTCAGACCCACGTTGCCGGCGCCGCCGGGGCGGTCCTCCAGCTCGGTGACCCGCACCACCGGCACCGGCGCTTCCGGCGAAATGCGCCCGGTGGGGCCGTGCCAGTAGCGGTCCAGCATCACGTCACCGGCGACCAGCACCCGGGCCTGACCGAAGGGGGGTATTTGCAGGCTATGCATCCATTTCTCCTGGCATCCGGCGCCTGTGGGGGAGGTTCTTCCGATAGCGGCAAAGTGTAGCATAACGGCGGGGCCGGCAGCCCCGTAATGGACTTCGTGACCGGTTCATCAGTAAACTCTGCCGCTTTGCACCGCTACCCACCCACATCATGCGTTTGACCATTCACCTTGGGGCGGGAAGCCAGTAAAGTCGGGAGGCAGGTTTTCTGCTCCCGGGAACACCCCTCGCGAGCACGCAACGAACCGGCGGTGCATGGCCGGCAGTGGACGGACGTTATCCTATGGCAGCATTGCGCCCCAACGCGCGACAGAACAAATGGCTGAGAATCTGGCTGACAGTGTCCTTCGCGGTACTGTTCGCCGGCCCGTTTCTGTACCACTCGCGCATTCCCCTGCTCAATACGGTGGACGTGCTGTTTTTCCTGCCGTCGCTGACGCTGCTGACGCGGGCGCTGGTGAGCGGTGATCACCGCCTGCTGCTCGACAAGGTTTTACTGCCACTGTACGTGTTTCTCGGCTGGGTACTGCTGACCATGGCCTGGGCGCCGGACCCCAACAGCTCGCGCACGGTGCGGGCGGTGGTGGAAATCATCATTCTGGTAGGCATGATGCGCTGGCTGCATCTTTATTACCGGCACACACTGAAGCACGCCCTGGCCAACGGCGCCATGGCCGCCATGGTGGTGCTGGCGGTGATCATCGTCAGCTATTACACCATCCAGCCGCTCTCCAGCCCGCTGTACAGCCGGCCGGCCAGCCTGATCTTCGATCTGCCGCAACCCGGCCCGATGCTGGCCACCATGGGCCTGGTGGCGCCGACTTTCATTCTCCTCGCCCAGGCGCTGGACGAAGGCTTCGGCCCCAAGGGCGCCCGGCGCGCCGCCGGCGCCTTGGTCGGCTTCGCATTTCTGCTGCTGGTGCATTGGCAAAGCGGCCTCATGCTGCTGGTGGCGGCGCTGGCCTGGGGCCTGCTGCGCGCCGGCTGGCGCTGGCCGGCGGCACTGGCCGGCGCCGTGGCGCTGTATCTGGCGCTGGATTTTTCCGTGCTCCAGCATATCAGTGAGTACCTTACCCATCCTGTTTTTGGCAACGGCTTCAGCCAGGAAAGCGGCGACACGCTGATCGTCAACACGGCCCAGGGCATCCGCTTCATCCCCGACCCGGACAACATCCTGCTGAGCCTGCTGCACAGTACCGGAGTGATCGGCCTGATATTGTTCGTGGCCACCTGGTCGGTGCCGGCCTGGAAGCTGCCGAGCAGCGGGCGGCCCGGCGACGGCGCGGTCTTTCTGGTGGCCGTGGTGCCCGGACTGCTGGCCATGCTGATGGTCGGCAATTACCTGCTGGTGCCGTTCCACGCAAGCTGGATGAGCCTGTGGCTGCCGCTGGCGCTGATGCTCGCCAGCCTGAGCGTGCGGCAAGCGCCGCGCGGCACGGTTCACACCAACTGAGGCGCGCATGGGAAAACGCCGCGACCGCCCCACCGATCCCGGAGATCCGCGTCTCTGGCCGACCCGTCTTGGCCTGGCGTTGTTCTGGCTGGTCGGGCAGTTGCCCTGGAATCTGCTGCTCGCCCTCGGACGCGGCGTTGGGCGCGCTTCCTGGTGGCTGGCCGCCGGCCGCCGGCACGTCGCCCTGACCAACCTGAAACTGTGCTTCCCGGAATTGTCGGAGCAGCAACGCCGGCAGCTCGCTCGCCGGGTGCTGATCAGCACCGGCGAAGCGGTGCTGGAAATGGCCGGCAGCTTCCACAACCGGCGCATCGACCTGGGCAAACGCCTCACCGTCACCGGCATGGAGCACATCGAGCAGGCACGCGCCGCGGGACAGGGCGTGCTGCTGCTCGGCATGCACTTCAACAGCATCGACGTGGGCAGCCGCCTGCTCGGCAAAATCCTCGACTTCAGCGTCATCTATCGCCCCAACGACAACCCGCTGATCGACCGCCTGATCACCGAAGGCCGCGGTGCCTGGGTCAAACACTCCGTGGATCGCAACGACCTGCGCCAGACCGTCCGCCTGCTGCGCGCGGGGGAGATCGTCTGGTACGCCCCGGACCAGGACTACGGCACCGATCACGCCGTTTTCGTGCCGTTTTTCGGCGTACCCGCAGCCACCATCACCGCCACCAGCCGCATCGCCAAAATGGGGCGCTGCCGGGTCATCCCCTGCGCCCACTATCGATTACCTGGCGGCCGCTACGAAATCGAATTCGGGGCGCCCCTGAGCAATTTCCCCAGCGGCGATGATGAGGCCGATACCGCGCGCGTCAATCAGGTCATCGAACACTACGTACGCAAGCACCCGGAGCAGTATCTGTGGGTGCACAAGCGCTTCAAGCACCAGCCAGTAAAAGGACAGAAATTCTACTGATGCCAGCCAAACTTGCGCCAGCCAGATCGGGTTACAGGGAATACCTGTTCAGCTTCTCGAAGTGGAAAACCTACCTGGTAGCCTGCTTTCTCGTGTACCTCGCGGGGTTCTACCTGTCTCCGGACCGCGATTTTCACATGCGCTGGTTTTACTACACGATAACGGTGATATCCGCTTTCATGCTGTTTATAAAGGGCAAAGAGATATTCGCCGGGGACAGAAGCGGCAACCTCCGTTTCGTGGCCATCATCACGCTGTTGTTTTTTCTTCCATTCCTGTGGACCCCCGACGCGGATTATTCACGCACCGTGCGGCATGGCGTCGAGCGTCTGCTTTTCGTTTTCTCTTTTGTCCTGGCGACGTATTACTGCTGCCGTCGCGGGAAGCTGATCAGGCAATACATTCCTCTGCTCCTCGTGGCAAGCGCATCCGTCGCCCTGGTCCTGTTCCTTTACAGGACCGCGCTATACCCGGACGCCATTTACAAGACTGGCATGCTGATTCTGTCCAGCAATCCCAACCAGACAGGCATGCCCATGGGAGTGGCTTCCATCCTTTGTTTGTCGTTGTGGTTACGCGAAACCGACCTGCGTGGAAAACGACTGCTCTGGCCAGCCCTTTCCTTGTTGTTCGCCGTGGGCGTCGTCATCGCAGGTACCAGGTCAGCCATGCTCGGACTGCTGGCCTCGGCGGCAGTGCTGTTGTATATCCGCACCAACCGGAAAATATTCGTTATCGCCCCGCTCGTGGCACTGATAGCAGTGGTTGTTTTCGTGTTCCTCAGCTACAGCAGCCCGATTCAGCACCTACTCCCAGGGCGATCCGCCATATGGGGGCACATATGGGAAACGTTCAGGGACCATCCCTGGTTCGGTCAGGGCGCAAAGTCGACCTACATGGTGATCCGTGGCCCCTGCGGCTTGTGCGACTCCGACCATGCCAAGTTGGAAGCCCACAGCCTCTATTTCGGCATCGCCTATTACGCCGGGATTTACGGCATCGCCGTACTGCTAGTGTTGCTCGGGAAGACGTTGCGAAATGGGTTCGCCGCAACGAAAGAAATACAAACCTTATACCTCCCGCTGCTGATCTATGGGCTGGCGGTGCATGCGTTTGAAGGGATATATCCACTGTACAAACCAAACCCTTTCTGGCTTTTCACCTGGCTCCCGATACTGATTCTGCTATTCTCCAGGGAGTCAGGCGGAGCGACGCAAGAGAGCAGCGATGAACTTTGAGATAGTCGTGATCTCAATGGCGAGGGAAGTAGAACGACGTGCTTCCATCGAGACCATGCTCGACGGCCTGGGAGTGACGTCCTGGAAATCCTTTGACGCCACGGATGGAAAGGCTCCAGGTGTGATGGCGAGCATCACCGGCTACGATCCGGCAAAAGCGCGCCAGATCAAACGTGAGCTTACCCCCTCCGAAATAGCCACCTACGACAGCCATCGCAGAGTCTGGCAATACGCCGCCAGCCGTGAACATCCGGTGCTTGTGCTCGAAAGCGATGCCAGCATCAGTGCGGAAACGCTCAGCCTATGCGACCGCATCTGCGGCATGGATGAGCTGGACTGGGGAATAATCATGCTCTACTACCATGAGTGCCTGCCCTCTTTCTGGGGGCGGCGACACCTCGATGGGAAGTACCGGCTAGTGAAATTCGCCAACCGGCATGCCTACGTCTGCTCCACATTTCTTCTGTCACCCCAGGGCGCACAGCAACTACTGCTTCATGGCGACACAATAACCATGCCGGTGGACAACTTCATGACTGGAGGGCGCGTCGACAAGCATTTTCAGACCTACGCCGTTTATCCAAGAGCCGCGCAACTGAGCTCACTCTCCGCCATCTCATCGATCGAGGACGAGCGAAAAGGCCTGCGGAAAACCACCCCGGCAGGCTGGTTGCAGAAGAAGACCCTGTTTCTGAGAAACTTTCTGCGCCAAGTCAGAAAGCCCAAAGGCTGGCTCTGACGGCGACCATCCACACTGGGAAACCCGGCTATCGTGGCATGTCCTTGCTGGAAGTGGTCGTAACTTCCAGCGCTCTGACCACATCCCGCCCGATAAGGTCGAAACGGAAGCGCTCTGCGACCAGAGACTGGCCGGCCCGCCAGATTCTGTCCGCCAGCTCGGGATCACGCTTCACCGTCTCCAGCTTTTCGAGCAACTCGTCCACATCACGGTACAACACCACATTTTCCATATCCTTGAAGCCCAACGCCCGGTTTTCCTCTTCCCCCTGGTCGTAGGCGAACAGCACGCAGCCACAGGCCATGGCCTCGAAGTTCTTGAGCATGTATTCGCCGAAGCGGATATCGGCGCTGATGAAGAAGCGAATGCGATTCAGCGTCTGCAGGTATTCGTCCCCGCTTTCGGTGCGCATGACCTGCACCTCACTGCGGCGAACCAGTTCACTCAGAAAAGCGGCTCTGTCCTTGTAAGCGGAGTTCTTGACACTACCGACAAAGGCAGCCTCGATATCCCGCTGTTTTCCCAGGTTCGACAGCACAGCCTGGTCATACCCCTTAGGTACAAAGCGTGCATCGATGCCTTCGTCACGCAGCTTGCGGGCCACGGTGCAGCCGGAGGAAACCACGATCGCACCGGGGAGCTTTCGATAAAGCCGGGAAAACTTCCCTTTGTACTTGTGATCTGTGTAATTCTGCCAGGCATCGTGTTCCAGAAATACCAGATTGGGAACTTTTCTCAGGAACCGCGCCTGTTTCATTACCTTCTTGTTGCGCAGCATGATCATGACGTGATCGTAGGCGTCGCAATCAATGTCCTTGAAGTAGCGCTTGAGATCCCCCTGTTGATCCGAATCCAGTCGCCGCAACTCACAATCGCAGGTGGCGGCGATACCGTCGTAAAGCCGGTCGAGATCAGCGCGCTGTGTTTTCATTACCAGAAAAAGAATGCGAAGCATATGCAAGGACTCCGGGTACTTACGGCGAATCGCCAGACAGGGTTTCGATCAATTCAGCGGCCCGCTCGGTCATCGAGTAGATATCCTCCCTGGCAAATTCACGACTGCGCGCCACCCACTGGTCACGCGGTTCACTGAGCACGTTCACCAGGGCGGTCGCCACATCCGGACCACTGACATCACCACCAAGGACCTGACCAAGCCGATGAGCGGTCACGTAATCGGCGTAGCCGCAGACGTCCGTGACCACCGCTGGCAAGCCCGCCACCATGGCTTCCAGAATCACCGTGCCGGTGTTTTCTCTGTAAGCCGGATGCAGGAAAGCATCGGCACTCCACATCAATTCGGCAACATCATCTCTCACCCCCAGGATGCGCACCTGGCCATCCACTTTCAGTTTGCGGGCAAGCCGCTCATAGGGCGCCGCCCGGCCTTGCCCGGCCACCCACAGAACCGTTTTCCGGGCAAAATCCGCCGGCAATGCGGCGAACCCGCGAATGGCGCGATCCAGCCCCTTGAGTTTGAAATTGGAGCCAACCATCAGCACCAACTTCTGGCTCGCGGCAAGACCATACCGCTCACGCAAACCCGCTCGCCACTCCGCTTCATCCTCCGGCAACACCCGGTCATGACGGATGCCCGGCGGCAAAACATGCAGACGATCGAGAGGGGTGTCGTAATAATGCCGGAAGACGGCCATCTCCCGGCGCGAAATCATGAAGCTGTGCGTCTTGCTTTGCGGGGAGAATACCGCTTCCTCATGGGCCAGATACTGTCTGGCCCGCCGCGTGGAGCGGAAAAGTCCGCCTCGCTGCTCCGCTTTGGCGGCAAAACAGGTATCCGCCGCATAATAGAAATCCAGCCCCGGCATTTTGTTGAAACCAACCACCACGCGATCCGGCTCCTGTGTCAGCCTCTGCCGCAAAGCCGTGACGAAAGCCGCGTTGTGGCTCGGGTTGCTCAGTGTTCGATGATTGACCAGTGTTTCCGTTTTCAGGTGCTGAAGACGTTCGCCATGCCAGGTACCCACGTAGATCACCACGTCATGGCCGCGCTCCTGGCACAGCTCCGCCATGGCCCTCATGTCGCGGGTCAGCCCGCCATAGGGGAAGTAATGAAACGCCACAAACGCCAAGCGCATACCGTCAGCCTGTCCAGTTACCCTGCCAGCGGGCCCAGTCCCGCTGAATCCCTTTTTTCGCCTGCGCTGGAGGTAGCCCGAGGCGCATCGCGTCCAGGTCCAACACCCACAGCCGGTCATCATGCCACAGGAAATTGCTGGCTTTCATGTCCCCGTGGCTGAAACGCAGCTGCGCCATCAAGGAAAACAGCGCCTCCACCGCTTCGCGAGCCTGGTTAAGCGCGGGCCCGGCCAAGGCATCAACCGGCTCGCCGCCGGTGTAGCCGGAGATGTAGTAAGCCGCGCCCAGGATGCCGCCACGGCGACACTCCACATAACCCACCGCCTCGGGCGTCGCCACACCAATCAGATCCAGCCAGCGGGCATTGCGCCACGAGCGCCTGGCCCGGCTCGGTTTGAACTGCTTTTTGACGCCATGCCAGAGGTTTTTGATGTTGTAACGCTTGATCACCCAGTCATGGCCTCGCCATTGGACCCGGCACACGGTGCTGCTGTTGCCGTTTTTCAGCATGACTCCGCTCTCCATGGCCTGATCGATGCCGGCTTCCAGCAGCGCTTGCAGATCCTCTGCGGCCGGACGCACGGCCATGCCGTGCAGGCGCGCCACCCGCAGCGGGGCGAACTCCGTGCAATCCCGGTAGAGCTTGTTCATGGCGTGTCGATAACGGCGCACGCGCGCTCGCATCAGACTCTCTTCCAGTGCCGCCACGGAAGGCGCTCCCACCCCGTAAGCCGCGATCAGCGCCGAGCTGCCCAGCGTATCCAGCGGATAAAACTGCGCCAGCAGAGCCGCCAGATTGCGGCACCGCTGAGCGGTGCTGAGTTGCCCGTGCAACGCCACGCCACCGGCATCCAGCAGATAGATTCGCTGGCCGTCGATCAGAAAATTGCCCAGGTGCGGGTCTTCCTGCATGCAACCATGATCATGCAATTTCGCCACGAACGACAGCAATCGGCCGACGAAATCCGCCCCCTGCCCCTCGCTATGTGCCCGCTGGTATAGCGTCAGCGCCGTTTCACCTGGCAACGCCTCGAGAATCAAGATCCGCCCCGCCTGGTCAGGCCCACTGTCGGCAAGCAGCGCGGGGGCGGGAATGTCGCGCTGTGCCATCACAGCAAGGCTCACCGCTTCACGTTCCGCCTCGCGCAGGGCTTTCGAGGAAGCAAAAAACAGCTTGGCGATCACCGGGCGGCCGCCCCAATCCGCCCACGCCGTGATACGCCGCTCCGGCAATACTCTCAGAGCGCGCTGCAAGGTCAGCACCGCACCCGCCACCTCCATGCTGACGGGAAGCGCGGGCGAACGACCCGCTGCGGACAACTGCAGCAGGGCTTCGCCCGCGGAAAGCGGAGCAGAAGCCGGCGCGGCGGAACTCACAGGCACCCTCCCGATGGCGGGTGCATGCCATCGCGCCCGGCACCGTGAGTGACGATATCGGCGCCCGCCACCTCCACCAGCCGCTGCCACACGCGGTGCGGCTTGAGGCTGCTGAAGCAGGGCGGCTCCACGCCCTGGCCGAGTTCGCCGCGATAGGTGCATTTCTCCTGCACGCAGGGGGCGCAGGGGAAATCCGCCGCCAGCGAGTGGGCGCGCGGCCCCCAGACGCCGGTCAGCCGCGGGTCGGTGGGGCCGTACAGCGCCAGCCCGGCCATGCCGGCGGCGGCGGCCAGGTGCGCCAGGCCGGTATCCACGGCGATGAAGGCATCCCAATCCAGCATCTGCTCGGTGAGCGCCGACAGCGACAAAGACGGCAGCACTTCCACTCCCGGCAGGCCACGCGCCAGCCGTTCGGCGCGGCGGTGTTCCACGTCATTGCCCCAGGGCAGGTGCACCCGATGGCCGGCATTGCTGGCCAGCCGCGCCAGTTCGCGCCAGAACGGTTCCGGGTAATGTTTGGTGGCCCAGGTAGTGCCGTGACAAAACAGCAAGTCCACCGGCCCGCGTGCCAGCGAGCGCGGGGGCTGCGCACGCGGCAGACCATAGTCTGGCGGTCCTTCGGGAACGGGGTAGTCCAGCGCCGCCGCGAACAACTGGCGAACCCGGCTGATGGCATGCAGCCCCCAGGGCACCGGCAGCGGATGGTCGAGCACCCGGGCTGACAGCGGCTCGCGTGCGGAGCGGCGGTCCAGGCCGTATTTGGGGCCGCGGGCGCGGCGTGTGAGAAAGGCGCTTTTCAGCAGACCCTGGGCATCGATGACGGCATCGTACTCGTGTTCGCGCAGGGCATCACGAAACTCCGGCCACTGGCCGCTGCGCCAGGCGCGCAGCGGATGCTGGCGCCAGCGGCGCAGCGCGCAGGGCAGCACCCGCCGTACCGCGGGGTGACGGCCGGCCAGATCGGCGAACGCCTCTTCCACCACCCAGTCCACGTGCAGCCCGGGAATGGCCGCGTGCGCATCACTGAGCGCCGGCAGGCTGTGGATGACATCCCCCATGGAGGACGTCTTGATCAGAAGAACCTGCATGCCGTTCTATTTCACCAGTGGCCTGAGGCGTATCGCTTCAGCCAGACGCCGGACCAGGCGCTTGCCCTTCCCGTCCAGCTTCGTTTGCCCCAGGTAATGCCGCAGAAAACGCAACTGGTCACGGATATCGACACCCCTGGTGCGCCGCGCCAGTGTTTCCAGATCCCGGAAGCAGGCGCGCTGGCGGATCACCGGCCGCGCCTTCTCCAGATCAATGAAGCGTACATCAAAACGCTCCAGTGCCGGACGCCAGGCGACAAAAACATGTTTCGGGTAGAGATTGCGATGGAGGTAACGGCAACCATGCATGAAAGCCAGCGTGTTCGCCACATCCGCCATCAGGCGTTGCCGGCGTGCAGCATCGAGCGCCGCGATGTCACAATCCGCCAGGCTGTCGAAGCCGTCCAGCCCGAGGCTGACCAGTACCGTGTAACGACGACCGTCAGCGCCTTCCCCGGAGTCGAAAAACAGTGGGCGGGCCACCGGAATGCCTCTCGCAAGGCACCACTGCAAGGCGCGAAACTCCGCGCACACGGTCGGCTCGCCACGCAGCGGGCGCCGCCAGGTGCGACGCCACTGATCGAGTTGGCACTTCACGTAAAGCGTGCATTGCTGCCCCTGGCTGTCGTCGAGCATGACACGATAAACATTCGATTCGCCGCCATAGCGGATATTCGGGTCATCGATCAGGGTGGCGGCATGCGGGTCCTTCGTCAGTGCCCACCAGGCAGCGAAGTCCACCAGTCCCCGGGCGAGAAAAATCGCACGCCAGCCGGCGTCGAGAAAAGAAGGTTTGCCGGTCATCGGAAGGGCTCTCATCGGGCTGAAGGCTCTCTCATCGGGCTGAGGGCTCTCTCATCATATTCCGCATGCAGGACTGCAGTGCCTCGATAACCAGTTCGGGGCCGAGCTGGCGCATGCAGTTGTGATGCCCCAGCGGGCACTCACGCTGAAAACAGGGGCTGCAATCCAGCCCCAGGCGGACAATGGCCACCCGCTCGCCGAGCGGCGGTGTAAACGCGGGGGAAGTGGAACCGTACACGGCCACCAGCGGGCGCGCCAGCGCGGCGGCGATGTGCATCAGGCCGGAGTCGTTGCTGACCACGGCATCGGTGCAGGCAAGCAGATCGACGGCCTGTTCGAGGCTGGTGGAGCCGGCCAGCACCGCCACGCGCGCGTGCAGCGGTTCCGGCAAGGCAGCAACGATCGTCTCGGCCACTGGCCGGTCCTTGGCGGAGCCGAAAATCCATACCCGGCCGCCCTGCTCGATCCAGTGGCGCGCCACCGCCGCGTAGTGCTGTTCCGGCCAGCGCTTGGACGGGCCGAATTCGGCGCCGGGACACAGCCCCAGCACCGCGCCTTCGCCGTCCAGCCGATGCTCGGCGCGAGCCGCCGCCGCGCTGTTTTCATCCACCTGCAAATGCGGCGCCACGATCGATTCGGGCTCCGGCACCGGCGCCTGGCGATCGTGGGCCAGCGCCACGAAACGCTGCACCATCAGCGGGTAGCGCTGCTTGTCCAGCACGCGCAGGTCGTTGAGCAGGCCGTAACGCATCTCGCCGCGCCAGCCGGTGCGCTGCGGCACTTTGGCCCAGAATGGCAGCAATGCGGATTTCAGGGAGTTGGGCAACACGAAGGCGTGGTCATACTGCCCGCGCAGGGCGCGCCCCTGGGCGCGCCGCTCCAGCAGACGCAACTCACCATGGTTGAACGGCAGCGCCAGGGAGTCGCGCACTTCCGGCATGCGCGACAGCAACGGCCGGCACCAGGCCGGCGCCAGCACGTCGATAGTGCATTCGTAGCGGTTTTTCAGCTCGGCGAACAACGTCTGCGCCATGACCATGTCGCCGACCCAGGAAGGGCCGACGACAAGGACGCGCCGGGGCGAAGATGACGACATCAGGGGCAACCGGTCATGGCGTCCGCCAGGAAGAGGGCGACGTTCAGGATACGAACGTCAGCCACTCCTGATGCTCATTCGAATTGCCGCGAACCAGATCGAAATAGCGGGTTTGCAGCTTCTCGGTGATGGCGCCACGTTTGCCTTCGCCGATGATCCGGCCATCCAGCTCGCGAATCGGCGTCACTTCGGCGGCGGTGCCGGTCAGGAACGCCTCGTCGGCGACGTAGAACTCGTCACGGGTGAGCCGCTTCTCGCGCACCTTGTAGCCTTGCTCCTCGGCCAGTTGGATGATGGTCCGGCGGGTGATGCCGTCCAGGCAGGACGTCAGCTCCGGCGTATAGATCACGCCGTCCCGCACCAGGAACACGTTCTCGCCGGAGCCTTCCGCCACATAGCCTTCGTTGTCCAGCAGCAGGGCCTCGTCGGCACCACCGGAAGTGGCTTCGCTCAGCGCCAGCATCGAGTTCATGTAGGCGCCGGTGGATTTCGCCTTGCACATGGTGATGTTGACGTGGTGCCGGGTGTAGCTGGAGGTGCGCACCTTGATGCCCAGCTCCAGCGCCTCCGGCGACATGTAGGAAGGCCACTCCCAGGCGGCCACTGCCACGTGAACGCTGAGGTTGCTGGCGCGCAGCCCCATGCCTTCACTGCCGTAGAACACCAGCGGACGGATATACGCCTGCGGCAACTGGTTCTCGCGAATCACCGCCAGTTGGGCATCCAGCACCTGCTGTTTGCTGAACGGTACCGTCATGGAGAGGATCTTGGCGCTGTTGAACAGGCGATTGTTGTGGTCTTCCAGGCGGAAGATCGCCGGGCCACGATCCGTCTCATAGGCCCGCACCCCTTCGAATGCGCCCATCCCGTAATGCAGCGTGTGGGTAAGCACATGCACCTTGGCGTCACGCCAGGGAACCAGTTTGCCATCCAACCAGATAACACCGTCTTTATCAGCCATCGACATGGCAGTTGCTCTCCTAAATTCGCCTAAATTCGCCTCGACTCGTCGGCCCCGATTCAGTGAGGCCGCAACTCAAAAGGGCCTGGGCACACGCCGGCAGGCCGTCAATCACTGGTCCGCAAACCATTGCTTCCAGATCGCACGCACGCCTTCACGCAAATCACGGAATTCCGTGTCGTCGACGATGGATTTCTCTTTACGCAGAGAAGCGCGATGAGCCGCGGATCGGTAGGCCAGGTAGGCTTCCCGCAGCAGGCCGGCATCTTGCGCCGACATCAATTCCAGTGCGGCGAGGGTCTCAAGAAGCCGCACATTGTCCGTGAAACGGGTCAGTTCACCATGGGAGGAAGCCCACTTCAGTACGCTATATTGCACCATAAATTCGATATCGACGATACCTCCCGGGTCCTGCTTGAGGTGAAATTTTCCACTCTCGTGCAGAGACAGGTGATCGACCATGCGTCCGCGCATCTCCAGCACCTCGTGCCCCAGCTTGTGGGGATCACGGGCGCGGCACAGCACCTCACGGCGAATATCGTCGAAGCGGGCCGCCGCACGGCTGCAACCGGCCACCACCCGGGCGCGTACCAGCGCCTGATGCTCCCAGGTCCAGGCATCATGCAACTGGTACTTGTGAAAGGCGTCCATGGAAGACACCAGCAACCCCGAACTGCCGCTGGGGCGCAGCCGGGTGTCCACCTCATACAGCTGGCCACTGAGCGTGCGCGTGGAAAGGATATGCACGATGCGCTGGCCGAGCCGGGCATAAAATTGCTCATTGGAAACCGGTTTCTCGCCGTCGGTCTGGCCGCCAGCGGCGGCGTTGTGCAGGAACACCAGATCCAGGTCCGAGTTGTGGCCCAGCTCGATGCCGCCCAGCTTGCCGTAGCCGACCACCACGAAATCCGGGTCGCAGGGCTTGCCGTCGCTGCGGGAAGGCCGCCCGTGGCGCGCCACCAGCGGTTCCCAGGCCAGCATCACCACCTGATTGAGGACACTCTCCGCCAGCCAGGTGAGGTAATCGCTGACCTTCATCAGCGGCAGTACCTGAGTCACCTCCGAAGCAGCCACCCGCAACAGATGCGCCTGCTTGAAATTGCGCAGTACCTCCATTTGCTGCTCCAGGTCCTCGTCCGGCACCCGCAGCAGCAACTGGCGCAGCTCGTCATCCAGCTCCGCGCGCGCCGGCGGCGAGTACAGCGTGCTGACGTCCAGCAACTCGTCGAGCAGCACCGGGTGCAGCGCCAGCCGTTCGGCGATCCAGGGGCTGGCGCCGGACAGTTTGACCAGTTGCGTGAGCGCGCTGGGGTTTTCCACCAGCAGGGCGATATAGGCGCTGCGCCGCAGCACCGCCTCCACGAAAGCGATCAGCCGGGCGGCAGTGACGGCGCCTTGCCCCTGATAGCCCAGCGCTTCGAGCAGCAGTGGCATTAATTTGTCGAGCCGGTCGCGGGCGATGCGTTGCAGGTTCTTCACCGAGCGCGAATCGTGCAGCGCCCGCACCTGGCGCAGCACTTCCTCCGCTTCCTGAACGCCGATGGCATTCAGGTGCGCTACCGCTTCTTCGCCGTCCAGTGTACCCAGCCACAGATCCAGCAGCTCGCGGTCCTCCTCGGAGACTTCCGCTTCCTGTTGCGGATCGGCGATCACCTGCCGGAAGTGGTAGCGCACCTGCTCCCGGTGGCGGCGCAACACACGGTCGAAGGCGCGCCGGGCGGAAAAGCCCATGGCGAAGGTCAGCCGCTGCCAGCCGAGATCGTCTTCCGGCAGTCGCTGGGTCTGCTTGTCGGCCACCGCCTGCAGGCGGTGTTCCACGTCGCGCAGGAACACATAAGCCTCGCGCAGTTCCGCCACCACCTCCGCCGGCAGCATGCCTTCCTGCTCCAGCAAAGGCAGCACCTTGATGAGATTGGGTTCGCGCAACGCCGGCAACTGGCCGCCACGGATCAACTGGAACGCCTGGACGATGAATTCCACTTCGCGGATGCCGCCGGCGCCCAGTTTGACGTCCGCCTGGATGCCCTTGCGATTGACCTCGCGCTCGATCAGCCCCTTCATCTCGCGCAGCGATTCGAAGGCGCCGTAGTCGATGTAGCGGCGGTAGACGAACGGGTTGAGGCGCTCCACCAGCCGCTGCCCGGCCGCCAGGTCGCCCGCCACCGGGCGCATCTTGATCAGCGCGTAACGCTCCCACTCCCGCCCCTGGTTCTCGTAGTAGTTCTCCATGGCGTCGAAGCCGATCGCCAGAGCGCCGCTTTTACCCCAGGGGCGCAGGCGCATGTCCACGCGGAACACGAAGCCATCGGCGGTGGCCTGATCGAGCAGCTTGATCAGCTGCTGGCCGAGCCGCACGAAGAATTGGTGGTGGCTGAGCGGCCGCCGGCCGTTGTCGATCTCCCCCTCATGCTCGTAAGCGAAGATCAGGTCGATGTCCGACGACAGGTTCAGTTCGCGGGCGCCCAGCTTGCCCATCGCCAGCACCACCAGCTTGACGGGCCGGCCGTCCGCATCCACCGGTACGCCATGCCGCTGGCTGGCCCATTGATGCAGCCGTTCGAGAGCGACGGAGATCAGGGTGTCCGCCACCAGCGACAGGTCCGCGACCAGGGCGTGATAGTCATCGAGGCCGCAGAGGTCGCGCCAGATCAGACGTACCATGTGCCGGTGGCGCAATTGCCGCAAAGCGGCCTGCATGGCCGCCTCGTCGTCGCAGGCCGTCAGCGCCGCGCCGATCTCGGCGGCCAGCGCACCGGCATCGAGACGGCGCTTCAATGGCGCCGCCACCAGCCACTCACCGAGGCCGGCATCGCGCGCGAAGCGTTCGGCCACGTAGTCGGAACCCGCCCAGACACGGGGCACGTCCGGCAACAGCACCTCGGGAAGCCTGTGGCCCGCCTCGCAAAAGTGCTGCCAGTGCCGGGCAACCAGCACGGAGAGCTCATCAGGCAGGCTGGAGTAATCCGGTTCAGTCATGGTCGGTATTGTCCACGGCCTTGTTGCAGAAGGCCAATAGTTGCAGAAGGCCAATATCAGGCTGATCAAGACGGTCGGGTAGAATCCGCAACAGTATAGGCCCCACCAGCGGCTCAGGTCGCCAGTGGCGGTGAGACATTTTGGCGTAGGCAGAACGCCACCCTTGTTTTATACTCGCGCCCCGCAGATTGCCGAAAACCCTCTGCGAGCCCCCGGCGCAACCCTGCGGAGACGCCCATGTCCTTTGGCAAAACCATTGCCGGCCTGTTTGGCCGGTCACCGATCGAGCCGCTTTTGCAGCACTACGACACCGTGCACCGGTGCGTGGAAGGTCTGGGTGATTTCTTCACTGCCATAGGGGCTGGCGACTGGGAAGCGGCGACGGACGCGCGCAACCGCATCGTCGAGCTGGAAAACAAAGCCGACACTCTGAAAAAGGAATTCCGGCTCAACCTGCCAAAGAGCCTGATGCTGCCGGTGCCCCGCTCCGATCTGCTGGAATTGATCAGCGTACAGGACAAGGTTGCCAACAAGGCCAAGGACATCGCCGGGCTGATGCTGGGGCGGCGCATGGCGTTGCCCGCCGAGTTGCTGCCGGCCATGAGCGACTATCTGAACGGCGCCATCGAAACCTCCGCCCAGGCGTGCAAGGCCATCTCGCAGATCGAGGAACTGGTGGAAACCGGCTTCAGCGGCCGCGAAATCCGCATGGTGGAAGAGCTGATCGAGGAGCTCGACCGTCTGGAGCGCACCAACGACGAACAACAGATCCACATTCGTGCGGCGCTGTTCAAACTGGAGCACTCGCTGCCTCCAGTGGACGTCATTTTTCTCTACAAAATCATCGACTGGATCGGTGATCTCGCGGATCGGGCACAGAAAGTCGGTGGCCGGTTGCAACTCTTGCTTGCCCGTTAACGGGCTGTTCACCAGGCCATAGCAGAGGTTCGTCCCTATGGAGTGGATGCTTGCCCACAGCACGCTGATGCTGATCATTGCCGGCTCGCTCGGCTTTTTCATGGCGCTGGGTGTCGGCGCCAACGACGTCGCCAACGCCATGGGCACCTCCGTGGGGGCCCGCGCACTGACCATCCGGCAGGCGATCCTGATCGCCATCATCTTCGAGTTCTGCGGCGCTTATTTCGCCGGCGGCGAAGTCACCGCCACCATCCGCAACGGCATCATCGACAGCAGCGCCGTGAATCTCACCCCGCAACTGCTGATCTACGGCATGATGGCCTCCCTGGTCGCCGCCGGCATCTGGCTGATCATCGCCTCCTGGTGCGGCTGGCCGGTTTCCACCACCCACACCATCATCGGCGCCATCGTCGGCTTCGCCATCGTCGGGCTGGGTTCGAACGCCGTGCACTGGGAGGAAATCTGGTCGATCGTCGCCAGTTGGGTAACCTCGCCACTGCTTGCCGGCGTGATCGCCTTCGGTCTGATCAAAAGCGTGCAGCGGCTGGTGCTCAACCACGACAACCCCTTCGAGCGCGCCAAGAAGGTAGTGCCCTGGTACCTGGCCCTGGTGGGCTTCATCATCAGCATGATGACGCTGACCAAAGGGCTCAAGCATGTCGGCCTCAACATCAGCAACCTCAGCAGCTTCGGCCTGTCCATACTGATCGGCCTGATCGTCGCCGGTGTTGGCGTGCTGATTCTGCGGCGCGTCAAACCGGACCCGGAAGCGGACAAGAAATTCCGCTTCAGTTCCGTGGAACGGGTATTCGGCGTGCTGATGATCTTCACTGCCTGCACCATGGCCTTCGCGCACGGCTCCAATGACGTCGCCAACGCCATTGGCCCGCTGGCGGCCATTCAGGGTGTACTGGCCAGCGGCGGCGCCATCGCCAAGGAATCGGTGATGCCCAACTGGATCCTGCTGCTCGGCGCCATGGGCATCGTATTCGGCCTGGTGATTCTCGGCTCGCGGGTGATGGCCACCATCGGCACCCGCATCACCGCACTCACACCCAGCCGCGGTTTCGCCGCCGAGCTGGCCGCCGCCACCACCGTGGTACTCGCTTCCTCCATCGGCATGCCGGTTTCCACCACCCATACGCTGGTGGGCGCCATCCTTGGCGTTGGCATGGCACGCGGTATCGGCTCCCTGAACCTGCGCATGATCAGCACCATCTTCACCTCCTGGGTCATCACCCTGCCGGCCGGCGCGGCGCTGTCGATTCTGTTCTTCTATTTCTTCAAGGGATTGTTCGCGGTCTAGAGCATCACCCCCAAAAACAATCCCGGCCTCACCCCGCAACAGCCGCCACCCCGGAAGCGCGTAGCATCAACGTCATCCCGGAAGCGCTCAAGCGCTATCCAACCGTCATCCCGGAAGCGCGCAAGCGCTATCCGGGATCCAGCGTCTCTGAAAGCCACTGGCTACCCGCTTTCGCGGGTATGACGAGATGCCAGCCCATCTACTCCCAGCCTCGCCACACGGATATACTGGCGCAAGCTCTAACAAGGAAGAAAGATGGCAGACTCCAGCAACGACCAGGTTCAGTGGTTCCGCAACTCATCGCCGTACATCAACGCCCACCGCGGACGCACCTTCGTGGTCATGCTCAGCGGTGAAGTGCTGGATGCCCCACGCCTGCCAACGCTGGTACACGACCTGGCCCTGTTGAACGCGCTGGGAGTGCACCTGGTACTGGTGCACGGCGCCCGGCCGCAAATCACCCAGCGCCTGGAAAGCGCCGGCCTGGAAACGCGCTTCGAGCACCACACGCGCATCACCGACAGCCACGCACTGGACGCCGTGGCCGCCGCCGTCGGCGCGCTGCGGCTGCGCCTGGAAGGGCTGTTTTCCATGGGGCTGGCCAACGCCCCCACGCACCACGTCGCCATTCAACTGATCAGCGGCAACTTCGTGATCGCCAAACCCATGGGCGTGCGGCACGGCTTCGACTATCAATACACCGGCGAAGTGCGGCGCATTGAAGTGGGCCCGATCCGCCGCCAACTGGACGCCGGCAACGTGGTGCTGCTGTCGCCGCTGGGCAGCTCGCCAACCGGTGAGCTGTTCAATCTCAACGCCGAGGAAGTAGCCTCCACCGCCGCCATCGCCCTCGGCGCCGACAAGCTGATCCTGCTCGGCGACGGCGTGCGTATCACCGATGCCGACGATCAACTGCTGCGCGAACTGACGCCCCAGGAAGCCGGCCGCCTGCTGGCCGAAGGCCGGCTCGGCGACGGCTCCCCGGAGCGCCAGCTTACCGCCGCCTGCCACGCCGCCAGCAACGGCGTCGCCCGCGCCCACCTGCTGGACGCCAGCGAAGACGGCGCACTGCTCAAGGAGCTGTTCACCCGCGACGGCTGCGGCACCATGGTGACCAGGGAAACCTACGAAACCCTGCGCGGCGCCCGCATCGATGATGTCGGCGGCATCCTCGAACTGCTGGCACCGCTGGAAGCCAACGGCACGCTGGTACGCCGCTCCCGGGAGCGGCTGGAAAACGAGATCCAGCGCTTCATCATCATCGAACGCGACGGCATGACCATCGCCTGCGCCGCCCTCTACCCGTTCCCCGACGAACACACCGGCGAACTGGCCTGCGTCGCCGTGCATCCCGGTTACCGCAACGGCGACCGTGGCCCGCAGATGCTCCATTACCTGGAACGGCGCGCCCGTGAACAGGGCCTCACCAGCCTGTTCGCCCTCACCACCCGCACCGCCCACTGGTTCCGCGAACACGGCTTCGAACCCGCCACCGTGCAGAGCCTGCCTGCGCAACGGCAGCAGCTCTACAACTGGCAGCGTAATTCGAAGGTGTTTGTGAAGGCGCTGTAGCAATGCCGAAGCTCTTTCCCGGGGCTCTTTTTTCGGGAATGGGTGATCTGGTTCTCCATTCCACTGCGACGAAGGCGCGATCTTCGCCCGCACGATTTGAGATAGAGTCGGACTTCGTGACAGCCTTGGTCACTGATACTGCGTCATTTGAACACACAAAGGATTTGTCCGCGCGATACCTCAGAGCTCGCGCATTTGATGTCGACACGCATTACCTGTGTAGGGATAGCACAGGAAGGAGTCGAACATGTTTAAAAGTCACGCCGCAACACCGCACACATTACTGCTCAGCCTGTGCATGCTCACGCTGGCCTCGGTGGCGGGCGCCCAGCCCAGCCATTTTCCCACCGGTACGACGGTGTACGACCCGGAGCAAGCCTACAACGGCTATGTACTGTTTCCCGGCAGCGACGGCCGCACTCACCTGATCGACATGAACGGCCACGAAGTCCACCGCTGGAACTACGAAAGCTTCCCGCCAGTAGCGCTGACCGCCAAACAGGCGAACGGCAGCAAAGGGCACGTATTGGTGCAACTGGCGCGGCTGGATAACCCACCGCCACTGGCCAACCCCGGCAACGGCCTACTCAACGCCTCGATTGCCGAAGTGGACTGGAACGGCAAGGTGGTCCGGCAATGGGGAAGCCAGCAGAATCCGATGTTTCAGCACCACGACATGCGCCGCCTGCCCAATGGCAATACTCTCGTCTTGACCGCCGCCCCCCGCAAACCTGCCGGCTTCGACTACAAAATCATCGATAACGACGTCAAGATAATCACCCCGGATGGCAACACCGTCTGGCAGTGGCGCGCCAGCGATCATCTTGGCCAACTGGGCTTCAGCGGCGACCGTTTACAGGTGCTCAAAAACACCAAAAATCCGGATTTCCTGCACCTGAACACCGCCACACCACTCGGCCCCAATCACTGGTACGACCAGGGCGACAAGCGCTTTGCCCCTGACAACATCCTGGTCAATTCCCGCAACGCCAACGTTACCGCCATCATCGACAAGGACAGCGGCAATGTCGTGTGGCGCCTGGGCCCGGACTACCCACCGACAGTCATCAATGGCAAAGTACCACGCCCCATCGACCAGACCGTCGGCGCACACGACCCGCACATCATCCCCAAAGGACTGCCCGGCGCGGGCAACCTGCTCATTTTCGACAACCAGGGCAACGCCGGCATCCCGCCGGTCAAATCGGATTTCTTCTCGTCATCCCGCGTCATCGAAGTCAACCCGAAAACCAAGGAAATCGTCTGGCAATACAACGCCATAATGTCCGGCCACGCGCCATGGACGTTCTACAGTTCCTTCATCAGCAACGCGCAACGCCTGCCCAACGGCAATACGCTCATCGATGAAGGCCAGGACGGACGGATTTTTCAGGTCACCCGTGACGGCAAGATCGTCTGGGAATACGTCAGCCCCTACTACGGCAAATTGATGCCGGACGACAAATACACTACCAACCACGTGTATCGGGCCCGGCTTCTGGATTACGACTGGGTGCCCAAAGGCACACCTCGAAGTAGCACCTTGACCAAGCCGGACAACAACCAGCCTTGAGCCGCCACCCAAAGATCAACAGATCGCTGCGCGTTCAGCCAGAATTCCGGAGAGTCGCCAAACAAGCGGGCAAGTCGAAGCGCCGGAAACCCGCAAACGGGGCGTGTTGCGCCCTTTCGTGTCTCGTCATTCTGCGCGCAGCCGCAGAATCTGGGCAGCGGTGGGTATGGATCCTGCGACTCCGCTACGCTCCGCGCAGGATGACGGTGGGGGCCGGGCCAGGCTTCACGCAGGTGACAGTGGGGTTGCGTTCCGCGCAGGATGGCGGTGGGGGCTGCGTTCCACGCAGAATGACATGGCGTGCGTGCCCCGAGACCCGAACCTGCCGCTCGCTGCTGGTTCTAGGCTACAATGTCCGCTTTCCATCTCCCGGCACAGCGAGGACACCATGCCAGAGTACCGCTCCCGCACCACCACCCACGGCCGCAACATGGCCGGCGCCCGCGCCTTGTGGCGCGCCACCGGCATGAAGGATGGCGATTTCGACAAGCCGATCATTGCCATCGCCAACTCGTTCACGCAGTTCGTACCGGGGCATGTGCATCTGAAGGACATGGGGCAACTGGTGGCCCGCGAGGTGGAGAAGGCGGGCGGTATCGCCAAGGAGTTCAATACCATCGCGGTGGATGACGGTATCGCCATGGGCCACGATGGCATGCTCTATTCCCTGCCGAGCCGGGACATCATCGCCGATTCCGTGGAATACATGGTCAATGCCCACTGTGCGGACGCGCTGATCTGCATTTCCAACTGCGACAAGATCACCCCGGGAA
>CAYMKZ010000017.1:13110-37568 GCA_964391345.1 uncultured Alcanivorax sp. | reverse complement strand
ACGCTGGTCCAGATACTCGATCAGATCCACCGCGATCGAGGACGTCACCACCCAGTCGGCGCGCGCCTTCACCGCCGCCGAGGTGTTGGCGTACACCACCACGGTACGATCCGGATGCTGGTCGCAGAACGCCGAGAACTGGTCCTCCGGACAACCGATGTCCAGGGAGCAGGTGGCTTCCAGGGTGGGCATGAAAATGCGTTTTTCGGGGCTGAGAATCTTTGCCGTCTCGCCCATGAAGCGGACACCGGCCACCAGCAGCGTCTGCGCCGGGTGGTCCCGCCCGAAGCGGGCCATCTCCAGCGAGTCGGAAACGCAACCGCCGGTTTCTTCCGCCAGTGCCTGGATCTCCGGGTCCGTGTAGTAGTGCGCCACCATGACCGCGTCACGAGCCCGCAACCGCTCTTTGATCTTTTCCCGATACTCGGAACGCTGCTCTTCGGTGAGCCCGTCCTGGCGGCTTTCGGCTGCCAGATGAGCGCGAACCAGTTCATTAGCCTGTGCTGTCATACGGAGTTACCGTCCTGACTGGATTCAACGAGATAGCCGCCGCCGAGTGGCGGCCGGGGAAAGCATGATAGCACACTGGCGGATTCGCCAACGCAATGTTGAAAAAGCGAACCGCATCACACCCGGTTAAAAGAGTTTTACACACCTCGCCAGCGGAACGTGAGACAGTATACCTGCGTCGTCGGCCACGGAAGGTCACGCCTCCCCCAAGGCGCCAAGCGACGCGCATCCCCCTATCCTTCCCCCGTGAAGGATACTCAGGCCGCCTTTCCCCCAAGGCGGCCTTTTTATTGCTCCGGTTTCCAGGGACCGCCGCTCCGGTTGATCATCCTTTGCGCAAACAGCACGGGTTTGCCAGGCACGAGGCAAAAAAAAGCCGTTCAAGCCTTGTCATGAGGAAATAAATCCGTATTATTTGCGCCCATCGAACGGGTCGTTAGCTCAGTTGGTAGAGCAGTTGGCTTTTAACCAATTGGTCGCAGGTTCGAATCCTGCACGACCCACCATCTTTCAGGAAGGCTGCCTTGAGGCGGCCTTTTTTGTTGTCCGGGGCGCGGCCTCCGAGGTGGCCGGAAGGCCAGGCAAGTTGCCAGCCGACCCCAGAGCACGGCGGCGAGTCACCGGTACAGCGTCGGATCCTGCACGCCGGCCTGCTGGAAGCCGATGCGGCGCAGCCGGCAGCTGTCACAATGACCACAGGCACGACCGTCCGCATCCGCCTGGTAACAGGATACCGTCAGACCGTAATCGACGCCCAGCGCCAGACCGGCCTTGATGATGTCCGCTTTCGACAGGCTCATCAGCGGCGTGGCGATCTCCACGGGATGCCCCTCCACTCCGGCCTTGGTGGCCAGGTTGGCCATCTTCTGGAACGCTTCGATGAACTCCACCCGGCAGTCCGGGTATCCCGAGTAATCCACCGCGTTGACGCCGATGAAGATGGCGTCGCCGTTGACCACCTCCGCCAGCCCCAGCGCCAGCGCCAGAAACACGGTGTTGCGGGCCGGCACATAGGTGATGGGAATACCGCTTTCATCACCGCCTTCCGGTACCGCGATGCTGTGATCGGTCAGCGCCGAGCCGCCGATCATGCCCAGCCCCAGCTCGATCACCCGATGACTCTCCGCGCCCAGCGCGGCGGAGACACGCTCGGCGGCCTTCAGCTCGGAGCGGGTGCGCTGGCCATAGTCGAACGCGATGGTATGGCAGCGATAACCCTGATCACGGGCCATGGCCAGGCAGGTCGATGAATCGAGGCCGCCGGACAGCAGTACGACAGCGGTTTTCAGGGTGGTGCCTTTCAAGGTGGTGTCTCCGTTCATCATCGTCCTTTGGCGTCGTTCCAGAGCAGCTTGTGCAACTGGAGTTGCAGGCGTACGGGCAGGCGGTCGGCAAGAATCCAGTCCGCCAGCTCGGCCGGTTCCAGTTGGCCATGCACCGGCGAGAACAGCACATCGGAAACCCGCGCCGCCAGGTTGTGCTGGTCGAGCATGAAGCGCGCCCAGTCGTAGTCGCGGCGATCCGCCAGCACGAATTTCACCTGATGGTGCGGGCGCAGATGGGCGATATTGTCGAGCAGGTTGCGGTGCTGTTCTCCGGACCCGGGGGCCTTCAGATCCATGACCACGGAGACGCGCTCATCCACTGGGGAAATATCCAGGGCGCCGCTGGTTTCCAGGCTGACTTCATAGCCGTCGTCACAAAGCCCGCTGAGCAGTGGCAGACAGTTGGGCTGCGCCAGCGGCTCACCACCGGTGACCGTCACGTAATCGGCGCTATAGCGCCTGGTGGTGGCGCGAATATCATCCAGCGACCATTTCTGTCCGCCGTGGAAGGCATATTCGGTGTCACACCAGACGCAGCGCAGCGGGCAGCCGGTGAGGCGCACGAACACCGTGGGCCGGCCCACGGTACGGGCCTCACCCTGCAATGAGTGAAATATTTCGGTCAGACGCAGTTCCACGAATTCTCCTCGACCGTCGGCAACGGGTCGGCAAGTGCCTGGCAGGCGCACGATGGGCAGGCCCGCAGGCGAGGCGGTGCGGATTCTAGCATCTTTGCCGGAAACCGGGCAGTTGCCACTGGCAACCACCCGGCGAGTGAAGCGATCTACTTGCCGTTCAACTGGTCCAGCATGGACTTGGCCAGCTTCGCTTCCGAGGAGGCGGGGAACTGCTTGATGAGGAGATTCAATTCCACTTTTGCTTTGGCCACGTCGCCGGCCTGGGCATCCAGGCTGGCCAGCTTGTAAAGGCTGGTGGGCGCCTTGCTGTGGTGGGGGTATTTGTCCACCACGATCTGGAATTGTTCACGGGCCTTGGTCAGGTCCGGTTTTTTCTGGTTGCTGTAGATTTCTCCCAGCCAGAAATGGGCGTGGGCGCGAAACTGCCCGTTGGGGAAATCCTTGAGGTAGCTTTCAAACGCCGTTGCCGCGGCCGGGAAGTCCCGCGCCAGCAGTTTGTTGCGCGCCGCCACATAAGCGGCTTTATCCGCTTGCGGATCGACGGGAGCCTGATCGTTGCCGCCGTTATCGCCCGCTTCGGCATCGGTTTTCGGAGTGCCCTGGACCTGTTCAACCAGTGCGTTGATGCGCGTGTCCAGATCAAGGTAGCGCTCGCGCTCCGCGCTCTTCAGGGTGTCCACCTGGTGGCGCAATTTCTCGATCTGGTTCTGCAAATCCTGAATCTGCTGCTGGTACTGATCCATCTGCTGCATCAGCACCACCACGCCGGAATCGGCGTTGCCAGCGGCGTTGTTGCCGGCAGCCGGCTTCGCCGCTGTAGCACCGTTATGGAATCCATGGTCCTCAACGGCCGGAGCGGCGCACGACACTTGCGTGCCGAACACCACTCCACCCAGCAGGAGGCCAATAATCAGCCGTTGTATTTGTCTGCTGCTCATGGCTGTCTACCGCTCATGGCTGTCTGCCCGCTCATGGCTGTACCTGCCTGCCGTTCATGATTCAGGGGTTGCCTGCCAGGTAGTCGATCACCACACGGCGGTTTTTCGCCCAATCCATTTCGGTATGGCCGAAAGCAGCGGGTTTTTCCTCACCGTAGCCGACGATGCTCAGTTGCGAAGCCGGCACGCCCTGGACGCGCAGGAACTGGCGTACCGCCTTGGCGCGACGCTCGGACAGCGCAACGTTGTACTCACGGGTGCCGCGTTCGTCCGTGTTGCCTTCCAGACGCACTCGGGCATTCGGGTTGTTTTTCAGGTAAGTGGCATGGGCGCGCAGGGTTTCAAACGCTGCCGGCGGCACCGCATCGCTGTCGAAAGCGAAATAAATCACCTTGGTATCCGTGGTGCCGGTGTAATTGGCCGGATTATTGTAGAAATTATCCGCAGTCAACGGCATGCCGGTGTTTTCCGGCTGTACCGATGATGAGTTTTCGATCGGCTGAGTCTCGCTTTGTTGAGGCATGGTCTCCGTGGTGGAGGTGCCTTCCTGAGTAGGCGTGCTGGAACAAGCCGCCAGAGTGCCCGCTACAAGCAAGGCCAGCAACGGGTTGATAAAAGAAGAACGCATACGAAAACTCCAGTTGATTTCCTGTTATGGAACGCTCAGCACCGTTCAGAGAAACGGCGACCAGGCCGGTTCTCTGACCGCCCCTTCCTTCGAAGGCAATTCCACTTTCACTCTACCATCGATGGATACGGCTTCAAGGACTCCTGTCCCTCCGCTTTGCGTCCCGTAAATTACCATACTTCCATTGGGGGCAACACTGGGCGACTCATCCATCCCGGTGCTTGTTACAATATTAAACGTTCCCCGCTCGAGATCCTGAACGGCAATATGGAAACGCCCGTTTTGCCGGTGCACATAAACCAGGTAACGGCCATCCGGCGTGACACTGGGGCGGGCATTGTATTTGCCATGGAACGACAGCCGGCGCACCGAGCCGTCGCTCAAATCCAGTTCGTAAATCTGCGGCCCGCCCGAACGATTGGAAGTGAATACCAGATGCTGGCCATCCGGCATCCAGCGCGCCTCGGTATCGATGGCGTAATTGTTGGTGCGGCGGACCAGATCACCGGTGGCCAGATCCAGCGTATAAATCTCCGGGTTGCCGTCACGGGACAGGGTCAGGGAAAGAGACTTGCCGTCCGGCGAGAACGACGGAGCGCCGTTGATGCTGTTCTTGACGCTCATGACGACCTTGCGTTTGCCGGTACTGAGATCGTGGACATAGATTGCCGGCCAGCCGTGATTCTCGAAAGAAACGTAGGCAATGCGCTTGCCATTGGGCGCCCATGAAGGGCTCATGATCGGCTGGCTGCTGCGCAGAATGGTCTGCACCCGCGCGCCGTCGGCATCGGCGTACTGCAACTGGTACGGCTGCTTGGCGCCGTGATTGAAAGTGACGTAAAGAATCTTGGTGGAGAACGCGCCGCGAATGCCGGTCAGCTGCTGATAGATCTGATCGGAGATGGCGTGGGCCACATCACGCAACTGTTCGGCCGCCGGTTGGTAAGTCGCCGAGAGCAGCTTGCGCTGGCGGGCCACATCGTAAAGGCCGTAACTCACCTGATAGGTGCCGTCGGCGTTTTTCTTCTCTTGCCCGATCACCACGTATTCCTGGTTGAGAACGCGAAAATCCCGATAGGAAAGCTGGTCCTCGCTGGTCGGCCGGCTGAGCATGTCGTCCGGGCTGAGCGCCTTGAACTGGCCGCTGCGATGCAGGTCGTCACGGATGATGGTGGAAACGTTCTGTGGTGCCTCGGCGGCGCCGGCGAACGGCACGATGGCGATGGGTACGGCGTCGGTGCGTCCTTGCGTCACCTGGATCATCAGTTCTGCGTGGGCGCTGAGCGTCAACAGCGACAGGACGATGGCGATTGCGACTCGCGTCATTGGGCTTCTCCAGGGTTGAAGGTGATGATGAAATTCCGGAACGGCTCAAACTTGTCGCCTTTGGGTACCGGCAACGGGCTGGCCAACTTCACCGCCGCCACCAGGGAATCATCGAAGTGCGGATAGCCACTCGATTTGACCACGGCCACCGAAGAAACTTCCCCGCCGGGAATCAGCTTGATACTGACCTGTACGCTCAAATCGGTACGGTTGCGGAAGTTGCCGGGAATGCGCCAGCGCTGTTCCACCGCCGAACGAATGGCGTCGACGTAACTGGCGGTTTCTTCCTTGACCTTGCTGTCGGCCTCGCCGGTGCCCGGCTTTTCATTGTCGGTGTCGGCCTGGCTCTTGCGGGCCATCTCCAGTTGTTCTTCCGCCATCAGCTGTTCCATGCTGGGTTGCTTGAAGTCCGGAACCTTGGGCTTCGGCTCGGGTTGCGGTTTGGGCTTCTCGGGCTTGGGCTTCGGCTTCTCCACCTTGGGTTTCTCGACCTTCGGTTTCTCTACCTTGGGCTTTTCCACCTTCGGTTTGGGTTTGGGCTTCGGCTCTGGTTTGGGCTCCGGTTTCGGCTCGGGCTTTTTCGGTTCCGGCTTTTTCGGTTCGGGCTGCGGCTTTTTCTCCACCTTGGGCTGCTGCGGCTTCTGCTCGGGCTTGTCGACCCGCTGCGCCGGAGCACGGTGGGTTTCCTCCATCACCCTGGCCATTACGTGGGGCGGAATCTTCGGCGCCCGGCGCAGTTCCGGCTCGGAGGACCAGTGAAACACCATCAGACCGAACACCAGCAGGTGCAGGGCTACCGAGCAACTGATGGCGAAGCCGCGATCACTCATGAACGCCCCGGCGGCTCCGTAACCAGGCCGACGTTGTCCACTCCGGCGCCCTGCAACCGCGACATCAGCGTCACCACCTTGCCGTAAGGAACCTTCTGATCACCTTCCACCAGGAACAGCGTGTCCGGTTTCTGCTTGCGCACCGTCTGCACGCGCTGCACCACCTGCTCCAGCGTTGCCGTCTTGTGGCTGTCGCCGCCCACGTTGATGTAGTAGCTGCCGTCCGCCGCTACCGTGATCATCACCGGCTCATCCTTGCTGACGATGGGAGCACTGTCGGTCTTTGGCAGATCCACGGAAACGCCCTGCGTCATCATCGGCGCGGTGGTCATGAAAATGACCAGCAACACCAGCATGACGTCGATATAGGGAACGACGTTGATTTCCGCCATCATCTTGCGCTGCTGTTTGCGCACTCTCACCCCGGCCATGCCGTCACCTCCCCGCCGCTCCGGCGTCACGGCCGAGCGCCTGGCGGTGCAGAATGGAGGAAAACTCTTCGGCGAACATCTCGCAATCGCCGACCAGAGCATCGGAAAACGCCGCATAGCGGTTGTAGGCGAGCACCGCAGGAATCGCCGCGAACAGCCCCATGGCGGTGGCCACCAGCGCCTCGGCGATACCGGGCGCCACGGTGCTGAGCGTCACCTGGCTGACATTGGCCAGAGCGCGGAAGGCATTCATGATGCCCCAGACCGTACCGAACAGACCCACGTAAGGGCTGGTGGAACCGACCGAAGCAAGAAAAGGCAGATGCCGGGTAAGACGCGACTGCTCCCGTTGCAGGGCCACGCGCATGGCGCGCTGCGCCCCTTCCATGATGGCCGCCGGCCCGCGGGTGGTCTTGGAAAGCCGCACGAATTCCTGGAAACCGGCGCGAAACACCGCCTCACAGGCGGAATCCGGATCGGGGTTGCGGCGCACCTGGCTGTAGAGGCTGGACAGATCATCACTGGACCAGAATTTCTCTTCGAATTCATGGTCGGCGCGGCGCGTGCGCCCCAGCACCCGGAATCGGGAAGCGATCATGTACCAGGAGATCAGCGAAGCGATCAGCAGAACCAGCATGACTGCCTTGACCACCGGTCCGGCTTCGCTGACCTGTATCAGGATCGACATGCTCGATGACGGGTCACCCATGGGCACCAACTCCTTCGTATTCTCTTTTGAACAGTTCGTACAGCGGCGCCGGCAAAGCCCGGGGCCGAATCCCGTCGGCGCTGACACAGGCCACCTTGACCTGCGCTTCGCACAGTATTTCACCGTCGCGCTGCACGCGCTGGGTAAATATCAACGTGGCCTTGCCCAGCTTCGCCAGGCGGGCGGTAACCGTCAAAGCATCATCGATACGGGCGGGTTGCCGGTAGTTCACCTGGCAGGAGTGCACCACGAACTGGAAGTTCTCCTGCGACAACCCGTAATGCTGGTAGCCCAGCGTGCGCAGGTATTCAGTGCGCGCCCGCTCCATGAACTTCAGATAATTGACGTAATAAACGATGCCACCGGCGTCAGTGTCTTCGATGTAGACGCGAATCGACAGGGCAAATTCCGAACTCTGCAAAGATTTTTCACTCATTAAACAAATCGCCTTTGGCTCCCGGCTTTTTCAAACCAAAGTGACGCCAGGCATGATTGGTCACCAACCGGCCACGGGACGTACGCTGCATGAAGCCCTGCTGGATCAGATAGGGCTCCACCACTTCTTCCAGGGTGCCGGCGTCTTCATTGAGGGCAGCGGCCAGCGAATCCAGCCCCACCGGGCCGCCGTCGAACTTGTCCATCATCATGCCCAGCAGCCGACGGTCGGTGCTGTCCAGGCCGTGGCTGTCCACTTCCAGCATGTTCAGCGCGCCTTCCGCCACCGGGCCGGTAATACGACCATCGCTCTTCACTTCGGCGTAGTCCCGCACCCGCCGCAACAGGCGGTTGGCGATACGCGGCGTGCCCCGGGAACGGCGCGCCACTTCGCGGGTGCCGTCCTCATCCACGGCGATGGAAAGAATGTCGCAAGTACGGGCGACGATGCGCGCCAGATCATCGACGCTGTAGAATTCCAGCCGCTGCACGATGCCGAAGCGGTCGCGCAACGGCGCCGTCAGCAAGCCGGCGCGGGTGGTGGCTCCGACCAGCGTGAACGGCGGCAGATCCAGTTTGATGGAACGGGCGGCGGGCCCCTCGCCGATCATGATGTCGAGCTGAAAATCCTCCATCGCCGGGTAGAGGATCTCCTCGACCACCGGCGAAAGACGGTGGATTTCATCGACGAACAGCACGTCGCCTTCTTCCAGATTGGTGAGAATGGCCGCCAGATCACCGGCCTTTTCCAGCACTGGCCCGGACGTGGATTTCAGCTCGGAACCCATTTCCCGGGCGATGATGTGCGCCAGCGTGGTCTTGCCCAGACCGGGCGGGCCGAAAATCAGCGTATGATCCAGCGCCTCGCCACGGCCACGGGCGGCATCGATGAAAATCTCCATGCGCTCGCGCACCTTGGGCTGGCCATGGTAGTCACTCAGGCTGGCCGGGCGGATGGCGCGGTCCTGCTGGTCCTCGCGGTTGTCCATCGACGCCGGTGCGATAAGACGATCGTTGTCCATGGGGATTACCTCGCCAGCGCCTGCAACGCCCGGCGGATCAGTTGTTCGCTGGAATCATCACCGTCTCCGGCGGCGCGGGCCACGGCGGCGGCGGCATCCTTGTTGCGGTACCCCAGTGCTTCCAGGGCGGCAATGGCGTCATCACGGGCATCCGGGGCGGCATCGACCCTCACCGGGCCCGGCAGGGAGACCGGTGCGCCGTCGATCTTGTCGATCCGGTCGGTCATCTCGATCACCAGCCGCTCGGCGGTCTTCTTGCCGATACCCGGCACCTTCACCAGCGAGGTGGTGTCCTGGTTGCGGATACAGGCGGCCAGCCGGTCCGCCTCGATACCGGAAAGGATCGCCAGCGCCATCTTCGGGCCGACACCGTTGACGCGAATCAGGCTGCGGAACAGCTCGCGCTCGTAACGGCTGGCAAAACCGAACAGCAACTGGGCGTCCTCACGCACCACGAAATGAGTGTGCAGGGTCAGTTCGCTGCCGCTCTCCGGCAAACCATAAAAGACGGTCATCGGCGCTTCCACCTCATAACCGACGCCACCCACCTCCAACAACAGGCGCGGCGGGCGCTTTTCGAGCAATGTACCTCTAAGTCTTCCAATCATCGTATCCGTCTTCGTCGTACCGCCGACGCGCCGCCGATCCGCGCCAGCGACACCCGAGTATGGGCGTGGCACAGGGCGATCGCCAGCGCATCGGCGGCGTCCGCCTGCGGGCGTTTGTCCAGCGCCAGCAGGTGACGCACCATTTCCGCCACCTGCACCTTTTCCGCGCCGCCACGGCCCACCACCGCCTGTTTCACCTGGCGCGCCGAGTATTCGAACACCGGCACCCCACTCTGCACCACCGCCGTCAGGGCCGCGCCGCGCGCCTGCCCCAGCTTGAGCGCCGAATCCGGATTGCGGGCCATGAACACCTTCTCGATGCTCACCTCATCCGGGCGGTGCAGCGCCATCACCTGACACAAGCCGGCGAAAATCTCCCCCAGACGCGGCGCCATCTCCGCCCCTTTGGTGCTGATGGTACCAAAGGCCACCACCGTGGTGCGGTTGCCGATCTGTTCAATGACCCCGTATCCGGTATGCCGGGAGCCCGGATCGATGCCCATGAGAATGGTCATAGCAGACGCCCATACAAAAAAGGCAGGTTACATCTAACCTGCCCGCTGTCCTTATGTCCAGTAGCGTCCTGCAACAATTATTCGCTCACGCCACTGCTGGCGCCAGACCCGCCGGCCGCCGAGAAACGTTTGCACGGCAGCCGGTCATTCTTCCTCTGGCCAATTGGCATTGGTGTACACGTTCTGCACATCGTCCAGATCTTCCAGGAGATCAATCATCTTGCCGACCGTCTCGGCGGCGTCGGCGTCCAGATCCGCCTGGGTGGAAGGGTGCATGGTCACTTCCGCGTCGGCGGGTTCGAGGCCGGCGGCCTTGAGTGCGTCAACCACCTCACCGAAGGATTTGTCCGGCGCGGTGATCACCAGAAAACTGCCGTCGTCGTTCTCTTCCACATCCTCGGCGCCGGCTTCCAGCGCCGCTTCCATCAGCTTCTCTTCATCGACGCCCGGCTCGAAGAAGATCTCGCCGCGCTTGCTGAACAGGAACGCCACCGAACCACTGGTGCCAAGATTGCCGCCAAACTTGGAGAACGCATGGCGCACCTCCGAAACCGTACGGTTGACGTTGTCGGTCATGGTTTCCACCAGCACCGCCACGCCATTCTTGCCGTACCCTTCGTAGGTGATCTCCTCCATGTTGGCGCCGTCATCACCACCGGCACCGCGCTTGATGGCGCGGTCGATGGTGTCTTTGGTCATGTTGTTACTGAGCGCCTTGTCGACCGCCGCCCGCAAACGCGGGTTGTCATTGATTTCCGCGCCGCCCATGCGTGCGGAAATGGTGATCTCGCGGATCAGTTTGGTGAAGATCTTGCCCCGCTTGGCGTCCTGTGCCGCCTTGCGGTGTTTGATATTGGCCCATTTGCTGTGACCTGCCATGAGGCCCCCTTGTTGTGCTTTTATCTATCGACAGGCAATCAACTGTCGCCCTTGCGGACGCTGATGCCCACTTCACGAAGCTGCTGCTGATCCACCGGCGACGGGGCGTCGGTCATCAGGCAGGCAGCGGTCTGCGTTTTCGGGAACGCGATGACGTCACGGATCGATTCGGCGCCGGTCATCAACATCACCATGCGGTCGAGGCCGAAGGCCAGCCCGCCGTGCGGCGGCGCACCGTATTTGAGCGCATCGAGCAGGAAGCCGAATTTCTCTTCCGCCTCTTGCTTGCCGATGCTCAGCGCCTCGAACACGGCACGCTGCATCTCCGGCCGGTGGATACGAATGGAACCGCCGCCCAGCTCGGTGCCGTTGAGCACCATGTCGTAGGCGCGCGACAGCGCCCCTTCCGGATTGCTTTTCAGCTCTTCGGGATCGCACTTGGGCATGGTGAACGGGTGGTGCAGCGCGTAGTAGCGCCCGCCATCCTCTTCGAACATGGGGAAATCCACCACCCACAGCGGCGCCCACTCGCCTTCCACCAGGCCCCGGTCCAGGCCCACCTTGACACGCAGGGCGCCGAGCGCCTCGTTGACCACCTTGGCCTTGTCGGCGCCGAAGAAGATCAAATCGCCGGTCTGCGCGCCGGTGCGCGCCAGAATGCCCTGAATGGCGTCCTCGGTGAGGAACTTGAGGATCGGCGATTGCAGGCCGTCGTTGCCGGCGTCCAGATCGTTGACCTTGATATAGGCCAGCCCGCGCGCGCCGTAGATGCCGACGAACCGGGTGTATTGGTCGATTTCCTTGCGGCTCAATTCCACACCGCCCGGCACCTTGAGCGCCGCCACGCGGCCTTTCGGGTCTTTGGCCGGGCCGGAGAACACCTTGAAATCCACGCCGTCCATCAGATCGGCCACGTCCACCAGCTCCAGCGGAATGCGCAGATCCGGCTTGTCGGAGCCGTAGCGGCGCATGGCCTCCTCGAACGTCATGCGCGGAAATTCAGGCAGCTCCACCTGGAGAAGATCGCGGAACAGACCGCGCACCATGGATTCCGCCACGGCCATGATGTCCTCCTCCTCGACGAAGGAGGCTTCCAGGTCGATCTGGGTGAATTCCGGCTGGCGGTCGGCGCGCAGGTCCTCGTCGCGGAAGCACTTGGCGATCTGATAATAGCGGTCGAAACCGGCCACCATCAGCAACTGCTTGAACAACTGCGGCGACTGCGGCAGAGCGAAGAAGCTGCCGGCATGGGTGCGGCTGGGCACCAGATAGTCGCGCGCGCCTTCCGGGGTGGCGCGGGTCAGCACCGGCGTTTCCACATCCAGAAAGCCCTGGCTTTCCAGGTGCGCGCGTACCGCATGGGTCAGGCGCGAACGGAACTGGAAGCGCTTCAGGGCCTCCGGGCGGCGCAGGTCCAGATAGCGGTACTTGAGCCGCACTTCCTCGCCGGCGGCGGAATATTCATCCAGCTCGAACGGCGGCGTCTGGGCCTCGTTGAGAATGATCACGGACTTGCCCAGCACCTCGATGTCGCCGGTCGCCATGCGCGGATTGCGTACCGCTTCGTCACGCATGCGCACCCGGCCCTCCACTTGCAGGACGTACTCGCCGCGCACCTTGTCGGCCAGCGCGAAAGCCTCTTCGGTATCCGGATCGAACACCACCTGCACCAGGCCGGTGCGGTCGCGCAGGTCGAGGAAAATCACCCCGCCGTGGTCGCGGCGACGGTGTACCCAGCCGCACAAACGCACTGTTTCCCCGTCATGGGAGGCTCGCAGGTCACCGCAATAATGGCTTCGCATGTCCACTGTCCGTTACTTGATTTCGTTCGCCCCGCGCGCGGGGCCTTTGAGGGCGGCATAGTATAGCGACTCGCATCCGTGCCGGCCATCCGCTCCTGTCGAGTGCCAGGAACGTGCCCGACACCACAAAAAATAGGTCATACACGCCTTGTGCCCTCGGAAACGTTGGCATATAACTGGTGCCAGCCCGGTCGGACCTCTGAGTAAGCACAGTCCAGGGGGAGGCGGGGAAGGCATCAACCACACTCAGTAGGAAGTCACCAGACAAGGGGTAAGCGATCTATGGCAGCAAAGAAGAAAGCGGTGAAAAAAGCCGCCACGGCAAGCTCCGCAAGCAAAGCCTCCGCGACTAAGGTCAAAGCGATCTCCGATCCGATGACCAAGTCCCAGATCATCGCGCAGGTCAGCGAGAAGGTTGATATCACCAAGAAGCAAGTCAGCCAGGTTCTCGACGAACTCGCCGTTATCATGGAGGGGCACCTGAAGAAGCGCGGCGCGGGGCAATTCACCCTGCCGGGTCTTCTCAAGGTAGTGACCCAAAAGAAACCGGCCACCAAGGCACGCAAGGGCGTCAACCCGTTTACCGGCCAGGAAACCACCTTTGCCGCTAAACCGGCCCGCACCGTCGTCAAGATCCGTCCGCTCAAAAAGCTCAAGGACATGGCCCAGTAACACCCCGGACCGGCGGTTCGCCGCCGGTCCATCCCCCCGCGCCCTCCCCTCGCCGCTTCACCAGGGGAACCTCCTCCCCCGGACTTTCGCCCATCATCCCGCCACCAACCGGGACAAAACGCCACACCTGATCCCCCGCGCCGACGTTCCGCCCCCCGGCAACCGTCGCTACAATCGCCTTATGACGCCACCTTCCTACTACAAGCAATGGCGACGACGCCTGATCGGCCTGCGCCCGCCTCTGGTGCTGAGTCTGGTCGTGGCGATGATCGCCATGTACGCCGACGCCCCCAGCCCCATGCCGCTGGCGCCGTTTCTGTGGCTGGGGGCGCTGCTGCTGCCCAGCCTCCCGACGCTGTTCACGCTGCACTGGCCGGCCCATCGGCAGCAGCAGCTTCTGGCGCTGGAACTGACCCTGGACGTGCTGCTGTTTCTCGGCGTGCTGCGCCACTTCGGCGGCGCCGCCAACCCGATCTCCTTCTATCTGCTGATCCCGTTGTTGCTGGGCGCACTGACGCTGACCACCCGCGCTGCCGCCTGGCTGTTGCTGCTGACCGTTTGCGGCTATGTTCTGGTCGGTGTCTGGCACGCCCTGCCGGTGCCGGATTCCGCCATGCAGGCGCTGATGGAAATGAGCCCGGCTCACCTGGTCGGCATGGCTGCCATCTTTCTCATCATGGCCCTGCTGCTGACCGTGCTGGGCCAGGTCATCCAGGGTCTGGAGCGGCGTCAGCATCGCCACCAGGAACGCATGATCGAGCTGGCCGCCCGCCGCGAACGGCTATACCAGGTGGCCGCCAGCCTGGCCAACCAGGCCCATGAGCTGAACACGCCATTGAGCACGCTGGTGATGCTGGCCGACAACGCCCGCCGTGAACCGCAACTGCCCGAGCCGGTACGCGAAGATCTGGAACAGATAGAAGCCCTCGCCCGGCGCGTCGCCGGCCAGCTCCGCCAGCACGAAAACCGCAGCTTCCCGGAACGGCTGTCGTTCACCGATCTGGTCACCGAACTGAAACGCCATCTACGCCACCTGCATCCGACCCTGACCATCACCACGGAAGGCAACCTGGAGTGTCCGTTCAGCCACGGCGCGGACTGGTTCCGGGTACTGACCAATCTCGGTTACAACGCCATCGACGCCGGTGCCGGTGAGTTGCTGCTGCGGCTGGACAGCAACGGCCCGCAACGCCGGCTGACCGTCAGCGACGACGGCCCGACGCACCCGGAGCGCCGCCGCGACGACGGCCTCGGCGTTGGCCTGGCGCTGGTGGAAACCACCCTGGAAACGCTGGGTGCACGCCTGACCCTGACACTGGAGCCGCGCCTCAGCCGCGCACGCATAGACTGGAGCGAGCATGAACTGGCCTGACACCTTGCTGCTGCTGGAAGACGACGACGCCCTGGCGCGCCAGACCGAACGCGCCCTGACCCGTTTCTCGGTGCGGGTATACCGGGCCGCGGACCTGGCCGGCGCCCGTACCCTGATGACCACGCTGCCGGCACTGGACGCCGCGGTCCTCGACCAGAACCTCGACAACGACAACGGCCTGGATCTGATCGCGCCGCTGCTGGAGCAGTTTCCGCAATGCCGGGTACTGGTGCTGACCGGCTACGGCAGCATCGCCGCCGCCGTCGCCGCCACCCGCCGTGGCGCGCACAATTACCTGACCAAACCGGCCAGCGTCGAAGAGATCCTGCGAGCACTGCGTGAAGATCCTTCCGAGCTGGGCAGCCTGCCGGACTCGCCGCCGTCGCTGCAACGCCTGGAATGGGAGCATATCCAGCGCGTACTCGACGCCCACGAAGGCAATATTTCGCGCGCCGCCGACGCCCTCGGCATCCACCGCCGCACCCTGCAACGACGGCTCAAGAAGCGCCCCAGCCCCTCGCACTTTCAACGCGACTGAGCCGCGCACGCCGCCGGCCAGCGGTTTTTTCGCTGAATCGCTGGCCGGCCCGCGCTGGGGTTGCGACAATAACGCGGTTTGTCGATCGGCTTTCACAGGCTGCTGAAAAGCGTTTTCCAGGCAGCCAGTTCAGGGACGCGAAGACAGTTGATGAGACCTCTGCGCGGTGTCGCACTTCTCCCCGCCATGGCGGCACTACTGCTGTGCCTGCCGCTCTCGCCCGCCTGGGCGGACGAGCATCCGCAGCTGCATCTGGCGGGCGAGCCCCCCAGCGACGTGGCCGACAATCTGCGCGCCCTGGTCGATCTGGGCCACTACAGCTGCCGGCCAGGGCCCGCGCAGCGTGCGCTGATCCAGCGTCAGGTGCGCGACAACAGTCGGCAGGCGCTGAACGCCCTGGGCTATTTCCAGCCGACCCTCGATCAGCACTGGCACGATGCCGACAAAGACCACTGTTTCGCCCTGACGCTGAAAGTCCAGGTGGGCCCGCCCACGCTGATCGTCAAGACGGACATCCAGATCCAGGGCGCGGCGCAATCCGATCCGGCGTTTCAAACCGCCATCCGGCAAGCCGGGCTGGCCCCCGGAGAGCGGCTCCGCCAGGACCGCTACGAAGCGCTCAAGCGCAGCTTTCAGCAATTGCTGATCAATCGCGGCTATGTGGAAGGAAAACTCACCGTCCACCGCCTGGAAGTGGATCGTGAACGGCGCGCCGCCACCATCGTGCTGCATCTGGACAGCGGCCCGCGTTACCATTTCGGCGCCATCCGGCTGACCGGCGACCCGCAACTGAACCCGGACCTGCTGCGCGCCTATCTGCAATTTCACAGCGGCGAGCCGTTCAGCAATCGGCAATTGCTGGCCACCCAGCAGGCCTATCTGGGGGCCGGCTATTTCAGCGCCGTGCGTCTGGAACGCGGCGAGCCCGACAAGCAGCATCACAGTATCGACATCACCATCGACTTCAGCCCGCGCAACCAGTGGGCGCTGCTGGCGGGCGCCGGCGTCAGCACCGACACCGGCCCGCGTCTGCGGCTGGGGGTGGAAAACCGGCGCCTCAACCGCTACGGGCATACCGCCCGCGCAGAAACCGAACTGTCCGACGTGCACAAGGGGGTGGGCGTCAGCTATCAGATACCGCTCAGCGATCCGATCAACGAAAAGCTCGACCTGCACACCAGCTATCTGGACGAACAAACCGACACCAGCGACAGCGAAAGTCTCAGCGTCGGCGCCGACTTCATCCTCAAGACGCAATCCGGCTGGGTGGTGACGCCGTCCATCGAATATCTCAAGGAAACCTACCAGGTGGCCGAGCAGATCGACCGCGCCAACCTGGTGATTCCCGGCTTCCAGCTCACCCGCACCAGAGCCGATGATCTGATCCACCCGAATTTCGGCTGGAAAATCGGCTTCAAGGTACGCGGCGCCGCCGAACCGTTGTTCTCCTCCACCAGCTTCGTGCAATACGATGCCTGGGCCAAGCTGATCCTGCCGGTGCCGATTCTCGGCGGCCGTCTGATCACGCGCGGAGAGGCCGGGCTCACCCAGGTGCCCAGCGTGCGCGACCTGCCCGCTTCGTTGCGCTTCTTCGCCGGTGGCGACAGCAGCGTGCGGGGTTTTGCCTACCAGTCGCTGGGCCCGGAAAACGATGACGGCGACGTCATCGGCGGGCGCGATCTGCTGGTCGGCAGCGTGGAATACGATCACCCCCTGAACGACAAATGGTCCCTGGCGGTGTTCACCGACGCCGGTAACGCTTTCAACAGCTTCGATGATTACGACATCGTGCACAGCGGCGGTTTCGGCGTGCGCTGGAATTCCCCGCTCGGCCCCATCCGCATCGATCTGGCGCGCGGCCTGGAAGCCGGGCAAAGCTGGCGGCTGCACCTGAGCATGGGGCCCGATCTATGAGCTCACTGGCTTTCTGGCTGCGCCACCGCTGGCTGGCGGCACTGGTCGCCACCCTGATACTGATACCGGTACTGCTGATCGGCGCGACGTTGGCGCTGCTCGGCACCCGGACGGGCAATCTCTGGCTGCTGCACCGGGCCGCGCCCTATCTGCCCGGTGAGCTTCAGGTGGAAGGCTGGCAAGGCAGCCTGCTCACCGGCTTGCAGGTAGGCCAGCTCGATTACCGCCTCGATGATCTGCGGGTTTCGCTGTCCGGGCTGGCCGTCGACCTGGATGTGAGCGATCTGACCGGCGGCCGCCTGCATCTCGAACGGCTGGCCGCCGACAGCGTCACCATCACGCCGCCAGCCAGCACCGACGCGTCCGACGACGGCGCGCCGCTGCCCCCGGACAGCCTGACCCTGCCGCTGGGTGTGCGCATCGACACCCTGGCGGTGACCCATTTCACCCTTCAGGGCGAGCAGCCCCTGCACATCGACCACATCAGCGGCCGCCATCTCGCCGCCTGGAAACGCTTCCGTCTCGACCAGCTTGCGCTGACGGTGGCCGACACTCGCATCGAGGGCAGCTTCAACGGCCGCCTCAGCCGCCCCTACCGGCTGGCCGGCAGCGCCAGTTGGCGCCGCCCGGCGGCGATCACGAATACCGCGCCCCCCGCCACCGCGGCGCCTCATGCAACCGCAACCACGATGGCCGGCAGCCTCAAGGTCGAAGGCACCCTGGAACAACTGCACCTCCACCACCAGCTAAGCGCCCCCGTGAAAGTCACTACCACCGGCACCGTCGGCCTGCGCGACGGCACACTGCACCTGGATCTGACACACCGCTGGCCGGCCCAGGCGCTACCGCTGGCGACGCCGGTGCCGCTCAAGCTGGATGGCGGCACGCTGACCACCAGCGGCACGCCGGAGGCGCTGAAGCTGGACGGCCAGGCCGACATCACCGCCGACGGCCAGCCCCTGCACCTGCTGCTGCAAGGCACCACCAGCGGCCAGACGCTGGATCTGCACAACCTGACCCTCAGCAGCCGGCAGCAGAGCCTGACCCTCAACGGACAGCTCCATTACGGTGACCAGACCAGCACCGACGGGCTGAGCTGGAAACTGGCCGTCAAAGGCCAGCACCTCGATCCGGCGGTACTGGCGCCGGACTGGCCCGGCTCCCTGTCGCTGGAGGCCACCAGCCAGGGGCACTGGCGCGACAGCCACCACTGGCAACTGACCATTGCACCGCTACGCCTCGACGGCACGCTGAAACGGACGCCGCTGACGCTGACCGGACAGGCGCGGCCTGACGGCAGTGGCGCAACAGCCGTGCATCTCAATGGTCGCTGGGGCCAGGATCGCCTTCTCGTCAACGGTTCTCTGGGCGAGCAAGTGAAGCTGGACGGCACCTTGGCCATCGCCGACCTGAGCCGCTGGTACGCCCCCGTCCAGGGGCGCGAAACACTGACCTGGAAACTGCGCGGGCCGCTCACCGCGCCGCTGTTCAGCGGCCAGCTCGATGCGCACAAGCTGGCCTGGCAGGGCTGGCACCTGAGCCGCCTGCGCACCCGTTTCCAGAATCTGAGCCTGCCGAATCCGGCGTCCGGCACCACGCCGTTGAAGCTGTCCCTGCAAGCCGAGGAGCTGCGCCAGGGCGACGCCACCCGCGCCGATCATCTGACGCTCGATCTCAACGGTACCCCGGCGCGCCACCAGGCGACGCTGACCGTGGCCCGTCATCACGCCCACACCCGGCTGACGCTGAATGCCGGCCTCGACGCCCAGTACCGCTGGCGCGGCCAGCTACGCCAATGGACATTGAGCCAGCCGCAACTGGGCACCTGGCAATTGCAGCAGCCCGCCGCCTTCACCGTCGCCACGACGCAACAATCGCTGCAATCACTGTGTCTGGTGCCGACCCAGGGTGAAGGCAAACTGTGTCTGGATGGCCGTCACCGGAACGGCGCGATACAAGGCCACCTGGAGCTGCGGCGATTACCGCTGGCGCTGGCCAACGCCTGGCTCGGCGACAGTCTCAAGCTGGCCGGACAGGCCAACGGCGACGCCCAGGTCCAGGGGCGGCTCGACAACCCCGGCGGGCTCGATCTCAACGGCGACTGGAATCTGCGGTTGAACGGCGCGCGCGTCACCGTCGCCGGCCTGGACACTCAGCAGACCTTCACACTGAGCCAGGCGGAACTGCATGGCGGCGCCGAGCACAACCGCCTGCACAATCGTCTCGATCTGGTGGTCGCCGACCAGGGCGAGATACACGCCGAGATCAGCAACGGTGTGGACATGGACCGCCCCCTGAGCGGCCAGGTCAGTCTCTCCATTCCCCGCCTGGACGATCTGGCGCCGCTGATTCCCTACATCAGCGCCCTGCAAGGCGGCATCCAGGGCCGGCTACAACTCAGCGGCACACCGGCGCACCCCGGCGCCAGTGGCAGGCTGGCGCTGAGCGGCGGCCAAGTGACGGTGCCGGAGCTGGGCATCACCGCCGACGCCATCACGCTCAGCCTGAGCGGCGATGCGGACGGCCTCAGCCTGCAAGGCCAGGCTGGCTTCGGCAAACAACAACTGCACCTCGACGGCCACTGGAACCCGGCCCGCTCACCGCTGGCGCTGACGCTGCACCTGCAAGGCGAGCATCTGCTGGTGGCCAACCGCAGCGACGCCAAGGTTTACCTGAGCCCCGATCTGACCCTGAACGGCGACGCCCAGGGTCTGCATCTGAGCGGCGCCGTCCGCGTGCCGGAAGCGGACCTGCGGCCGCACCAGTTGCCCGCCAACGCGATCACCGTCAGCCCGGATCAGGTACTGGTGGACGCCCGCGCCCGGCAATCCAGCCCGCTGCCCTTCTCCATGGCGGTCACCATCACGCTGGGCGATCAGGTGCACTTTCAGGGCTTCGGCTTGAACGCCACGCTGGGCGGCGAGCTGCAAGTGACGCAGAAGCCCGGCGAACCGGCGCAGTTGTACGGTGATCTGCTGATCAAGGAAGGACGCTACAGGGCCTACGGGCAGAATCTGGCCATCGACAACGGGCGGCTGCTGTTCCAGGGGGCGGCGGACAATCCCGGCCTGGACATCCGCGCCATCCGCAAGATTCCCAGCGAGAATCAGATCGTCGGTGTGCAACTGAGCGGCACGCTCCAGCAGCCGCAGGCGCGGATTTTTTCCAACCCCGAGCTGGAAGAAAGCCAGGCCATGTCCTATCTGCTGACCGGCCACGGCCTCAACCAGGGCAGCCAGGCCGATTCCGCGCAGGTGGCCCGGGCGCTGGCGCTGTACGGACTGCAACAGGGTCAGGGCATCACGCAGAAGATCGGCGACACGCTGGGGCTGGACGAAGTGACCGTCGGTAGCGACTGGGGCGACGCCAACGATGCCGCGCTGATGCTCGGCAAGCAGTTGTCGAGCCGACTCTATCTCACTTACGCCGTCGGCCTGTTCGACGCCGTCTCCACCGTCATGCTGCGCTATACCCTGACCCGCACCCTGCATCTGGAAGCGCAATCCAGCAGCAAATCCCAGGCCATCGACCTGATCTGGGAAAAGGAGCTCAAATAGGCCGCCGGGCTACTTGGCTGGCGTCTTGATATAGACGGTATCCAGCGGCGACAGCGGCCCCCAGATGCCCTCGGGCGGGTTGCCAACGTTGTCGCGCACCAGCGTATGGTACGGCACCTCGGCCAGATAGATGAGCGGCGCATCGTCGGTCACCAGGCGCTGGAACTCGGCATACAGCGCCTTGCGTTTGGCGCGGTCGGTCTCGACGGCGGCCTGGTGAAGAAGGCTGTCCACCCGCGGATTGCGGTAGGACGAATCGTTGGCCCACACCACCGGACGAATGTTGCTGGACAGGAAGTTGCGATACACGCCGATCACCGGATCGCCCCAGTTGCCCACCACGTCGGTGGTCATGTCGAAATCATGATGGGCGATGCGCTGCGCCCAGGAAGGAAAGTCCGGTGACTGACGGATCACCACGTCGATTCCCACTTCCCTGAGCTGCCCTCGGGTGTACTCGGCCACCGCCTGCCCCATGCGGAAGCCGGGCATGACGTCCATGGTCATCTTCAGGCGTACGCCCTTGCCGTCAGGCTTCAGGCCGGCCTCGTCCAGCAGTTGCCGGGCCTTGTTCAAGTCCAGCGAGTACTCGTTGGTGGCGGTGGCAAACGGGCTGGAGCTGATGATCGGCCCGATGGCCGGCAGCGCAAAGCCCTTGAACAGCACCTGAGTGATGAAGTTCTTGTCCAGTGAGTAGGCAATGGCCTGACGCACCCGTTTGTCGTCGAACGGTTTTTTCGCGGTATTCAGTTCCAACCACAGCTCGGCGCCCAGTGCCTCGTAGCCCTTGTTGATGATGGCGACGTGCGGATTTTTCTTTTGCACGCGATTCAGCAGCGACGGGCTGCTGACGAAAGGCAGCATCTGTATCTCGCCGCTGACCAGACCGAACACCAGCGCCGTGGTATTCGGGTTGAGCTGGATCACCAGTTTGTCCAGATAGGGCCGGCCCTTGAGGAAGAAGCGATCAAAACGCTTCAGCACGATCTCCTTGTCCGGCACGAAGCGGACCAGTTTGAAAGGCCCCGAACCCACCACATCCTGCACATTGCGTGGGTTGGAGCGCAGGTCTTCGAGGCTCTTGCCATCGTCGTAGATGTGTTTGGGCAGAATCGGACACAACGCCGGCGACAGCGCCACCATCAGGGCCGGATAGGGATGCGACAGCTTGATCACCACCGTCAGCGGGTCCGGTGTCTCGATCTTTTGCACCGCGCTGAACATGGATTTGTAAGGATGATTGGCCTTGCTGGCGAGAATCGAGAACGCCACATCCGCCGAAGTGATCGGCTGGCCATCATGGAACAGCGCATCCGGCCGCAGCTTGAAAGTGACGGTCTTGTGATCCCGCGACCAGCGCCAGGAGCGGGCCAGGTACGGCTGTGGCTGCCAGTCACCGTCGAAACGCACCAGCCCGGCAAACAACTGCGCGCTGGGCAAGGCAGTGGTGGCGCCGGCCTGCACCGCGCCATTCAGCGTATGCGGCGACTGGGCAAAACCGATCACCAGCGTGCCGCCCCGCTGCGGCGCTGGCTGAGTGCGTGGTTGTTGGGCGAAAGCCGATTGTGCCCCGAACAGAAAAGCCAGGCACAGCGTAAGCATCAACAGGATGGGTTTGCCGATCGCGGACATGATGAATACCTGAGGCAATGAAAACAGTCGGTCCTTCCAGAGCCGCCACCGTGCCTCAGCGCCGCTCAAGCGCATAGAGCCACCGCCACGTCTTTTCTGGGGCCAGCGAGTGCCACCGGCCTGCTTATGGATTCCGCGACTGCGCGCGGAATGACGAAGTACGGCCCCGCCCCGCCATGCCGCGTGGAGCGAAGCAACTCCGTCATGCCGCATGGAGCAAAGCAGTTCCGCCATGCCGCGCGGGCCAAAGCAGCCCCGCCATGCCGCGTGGGCCGAAGCAACCCCGTCATGCCGCATGGGCCGAAGCAACTCCGTCATTCTGCGCGGAGCGTAGCAACTCCGTCATGCCGCGCGGAGCGAAGCAACCCCGTCACGCCACGTGGAGCGTAGCAACTCCGTCACGCCACGTGGAGCGAAGCAACTCCGTCATGCCGCGCAGAGCGTAGCAACTCCGTCATGCCGCGCAGAGCGTAGCAGCCCCGTCATGCCGCGCGGAGCGAAGCAACCCTGTCATTCTGCGTGGAGCGAAGCGGAATCGCAGAATCCACCAACACACGCTGGTCCCATTGGTAGCAGGCCATTGGCGCTATTGCCCCGCCGCCAGCCCCTTTAGCGTTATCGGAACCTCGGCGGCAACCTGGCGACTCTCCATGAGCCACAGCGATTTCCTGATCATCGGCGGCGGCGTCATCGGCATGATGACGGCCTGGCAACTGGCCGACGCCGGCCATTCGGTCACTCTGCTCGAGCGCGGTCAGTGCGGCCGCGAGGCCTCCTGGGCCGGCGGCGGCATTCTTTCGCCGCTCTACCCCTGGCGCTACAGCGAGCCGGTCAACCACCTCGCGCACTGGTCCATCCAGACGTACCCGCAACTGGCCCGGCGGCTCACCGAGGAAACCGGCATCAACCCGGAATATCGCCGCAAGGGCATGCTCTACCTGGAGGTCCGCGACGAGCCGCTGGCGCTGCGCTGGGCGCGCTGTCAGGAAACCGTCATGCAGCGCACCGGAGGGGATTTCATTCACGCCCTGGAGCCGCAGCTCGCCGCCGGCTTTCGTGAAGCGCTGTGGTTGCCGGAGCTGGCCAGCATTCGCAACCCGAGACTGTGCCGCGCACTGCGCAGCCGTCTGCTCAGCCTGCCCAGGGTCCGGCTCCATGAAGGCCAGGCGGTGGAAGGCTTGTTGCACCGCCGCCGGCGCGTGCGCGGGGTGCGTACCCGCGACGCCGATCACCAGGCCGGCGCGGTGCTGCTGTGCGCCGGCGCCTGGAGCGGTACGCTGCTGGCGGATGCCGGGCTGGTCCTGCCGGTACGCCCGGTAAAAGGCCAGATGATGCTGTTTCGCACCCGATCAATGGCGGGCCAGCCCTTGCTGGACCGGGTCGTCATGCACGATGACCGCTATCTGATTCCGCGCACCGACGGCCGTCTGCTGGTCGGCTCCACGCTGGAACACAGCGGTTTCGACAAGACCACCACCGAAGAGGCCCGGCGTTCGTTATGGCAAAGCGCCGTGGCGCTGTTGCCGGCGCTGAGCGAATGCACCATCGAACATCACTGGGCGGGGCTGCGGCCGGGCAGCGACGACGGCATACCGCTGATCGGCGCCGTACCGGGCTGGGAAGGCTTGTTCGTCAACGCCGGGCACTTCCGCAACGGGCTGACGCTGGCACCCGCCGCCAGCAGGCTGCTGGTAGATCAACTGCTGGGACGGTCACCGATCATCGACGCCGCCCCGTTCGCACCGGCCGCCAGAATGGCGGCGGCCGGTTAGCGTTTCTCAACGGAGGGCTGCGCACCGGATGACGGGGCGAGAGGTCGTCGCCCCGGAAGCGCGTAGCGCTATCCGGGGGCTAGTGTCTTTGGAAAGGCAAAGCCGCTGGGTCCCGTGTCAATGGCGGCGGCCAGCTAGCGTTTCTCAACAGAGGGCTGCGCACCGGATGACGGGGCGAGAGGTCGTCGCCCCGGAAGCGCGTAGCGCTATCCGGGGGCTAGTGTCTTTGGAAAGGCAAAGCCGCCGGGTCCCGTGTCTCCGCTTCGCTACGCACGGGATGACGGGGGTGGGTTGCGGCGCACTTCTGTAATGACAACCCAGTCAAGTTCCAGTGGTTCGGGTGCACCACACTAGAGCTTCTCGTCCCTTAGATAGTACCACCCGTACAGACCGCGCTGCCCTATG
>CAYMKZ010000017.1:9294-13010 GCA_964391345.1 uncultured Alcanivorax sp. | reverse complement strand
CTAGAGCTTCTCGTCCCTTAGATAGTACCACCCGTACAGACCGCGCTGCCCTATGCGCCGGAACGGCGCGAAAGCGCGGGAACGCACCAGGTTGAACACGTTCGGGTATTCCAGCGGCGTGCTGTAGATCGGCAGATCGAACACCGGCAATTGGCGTCCGGCAATGCGGTCGGCCAGCCGCCGTCCGGCGTGCTGGGAAAACGATACGCCATTGCCGCCGTAACCAACGGCGTAATACAGCGACTCCCGGGGATTCGGCTGGAAAATCCGCGGCATGGCGTCGTGAGTGACATCCACCCAACCCCACCAGGAATAATCGATGTCGATGCCGGTGAGCGCGGGAAACTTGCGATGCAGACCGTCGATCAGCACTTTCAGATGCTTGGGATTGTCCGCATCGCGGCCGGTAATCGAAGCCCGGCTACCCAGTTGCAGCCGGTTGTCCGGCAGCAGGCGGTAGTAAAAACGCAGGGTGCGGCTGTCGGTGATCACCTGATAGGTCTTGAAGCCGGTGGCTTCCAGCTCCGCCGCCGTGAGCGGCCGCGTGACCAGCGAGTTGGAGAGGATCGGCATGATCTTGGAATCCAGACTGCGGTGCAGACCATTGCCGGTATAGCCGCCGGTGGCGATGCCCACCGCCCGCGCCTTGACCACGCCGCCCGGCGTGCGCAGATGATAAACATCACCGTGCACCTCGATGCCGATCACCGGGCTGGACGGATGCAGGGTCGCCCCCGCCGCCCGCGCCCGCTCGGCGTAACCGCGCGCCAGCTTCATCGGATGGACGCCGATACCGTCGGGCTCGTGCATGGCGCCGAACGCCTCGGCATCGATGACGTAATCACGGCGCAACTGTTCGGCGCTGAAGATCTGCGTATCGTAGCCAAATACCTCGCGCAGGATTTTCGCCTCGTGCTCCATGCCGGCCAGTTTCTTGGCACGGTGCGCCATGTACAGATGGCCGCCGGGCTGCGGGTCGCAATCGATTTCCGAGGTCAGCACGCGGAAACGGTCGAACGATTCACGCAGCTCCGCATCCAGCCGCAGCGCGGTTTGCTTGCCCCACTTCTGGATCCATTGCGAACGCTTGAGCCGGCCGCTGGCATTCTGCCCCTGGCCACCATTGCGGCTGGTGCAGCCCCAGGCGGTACGGTTGGCTTCCAGCACGGTGGCCTTGATGCCGTATTCCTCGCCCAGCACCATGGCGCAGGCCAGCCCGGTAAAACCGGAACCGATGATGGCCACGTCCACGTCCATGTCAGCCGTCACCGGGCCATCGTCCTGCGGCGCCGGGCCGGCGGTGGCGACCCAGTAGGTCGGCGCGTATTCCTGCGATGAACCGGGGTTGGTGCGGGTCACCAGAGGATCGTAGTTCGGATCATAGGGCGCAGCGGCGGGCGTTGCCGGTCGCGGCGTCGCGCTGTCGATGGAAACGGGTGCTGTCATGGCAAACCTCTGAAAGCCCAAGCGGGTGCCGGCGAGCCGGCGTTGTTCACTGGCGCGGTTCGATCACCGGCCGATTCTTGCGAAATGCTTTTTTCTCGACGATCTTGCCGTCCCGGAAACGGAACAGGTCGCAGCCATCCGCTTCGATCACGCCGCCATCCGGCTGGGTGGCGACAAAGGTCCATTCGGAGACGCCGCGATCACCGGCGGCGAAATGCCGGGCGTCGCGCCACTGCACATCCGGGAATTGCGCCCAGACATTGCTGAACGCGGCGTGCACCGCGTCGTAGCCTTCTATGCGCGTGCCAAAGGCTTGATCACCACCGATCGCCTCGAACACGATGTCATCACTGAAATGCGCCATCACACCGTCGGCATCGTGACGGTTGAACGCTTCAAAAACGGCCTGCAATACTGCCTCACTCATGACCCTGGGGCTCCTGATTGAATGTTTTCCGTGTGCGTTCAACGCTAGACAAATGCGCTCGCACACCACAGGGCCAGTAGCCGGCTTTCGATGGGACCAGCGCACCCTCTGCTGACACCACCCTCTGAATAATCCTCTGGCACATTGCCGCCAGATCAATACACTCTGTCTGTTAAGCAACACTGGCAGCGGTCTCCGCTGCCGAATGAACCATGGGAGAGGCAAGGCGGTGGGCGAGCATTTGTTTCATCTGGATCCTTCCAGCACGGACAGTTTGCAATCCCAGATCCGTGGCATGCTGGTCAGCACCATCCTGGAAGGGCACATCCTTCCCGGCAGCCCTCTGCCCTCCTGCCGTGAGCTTGCCAAACAACTGGCGGTGTCACGCAACACCGTGGTGCTGGCCTACGAACGGCTGGTGGACGACGGCTTCCTGTATTCCCGGGAGCGCAGTGGTTATTTCGTGGCGGATTATCAGCGCTCCACCTTGCGTGACGAGGCCTCCGTACCGGAAAAAACCGAAAAGCTGGACTGGGAACAGCGCCTGCGCATCCACCCCGCACTACAGCGCAACATCGTCAAACCCGGCAACTGGCGCAGCTATCCCTACCCGTTCATCTACGGTCAGCTCGACCACGAACTGTTTCCGTTCAACGAATGGCGCGAGTGCCTGCGTGACGCCAACAGCCGCAAGGCGATCAGCGAGTGGCTGACCGACAGCATCGACGGCGACGACGCCATGCTGCTGGAGCAACTGCATACCAAGGTGCTGCCCAACCGGGGCGTGTGGGCCGGCGCCGAAGAAATTCTCATCACCCTCGGCACCCAGCATTCCCTGTATCTGGTGTCGCAACTGCTGGTGGGCGACAACATCACCGTGGGCATGGAAGATCCCGGTTATGTGGATGCGCGCAACATTTTCGAAACCGCCGGGGCGCGGGTGATCCCCATTCCACTGGACGAGCAAGGGCTGGTTCTCGATCACCGCATCGAACAGTGCGATCTGCTCTATGTGACCCCCAGCCACCAGTCCCCCACCACCATCACCATGTCGCTGGAACGGCGGCAGGCGCTGCTGGAAAAAGCCAGGGAGCATGATTTCGTCATCATCGAGGACGATTACGAAAGCCAGACCAACTTTCTGGCCCAGCCGATTCCAGCGCTGAAAAGCCTCGATCACCACGACCGCGTGATCTACGTCAGCAGCCTGTCAAAAACCCTGGCGCCGGGTCTGCGCCTCGGTTATCTGGTGGGCGCGCCGAGTTTCATCCGCCAGGCGCGCGCCCTGCGCCGCCTGATGGTGCGCCACGCACCGAGCAACAACCAGCACACCGTGGCGCTGTTTCTGGCGCGCGGCCATCACGACACCATGATCCACCGGCTGACGCGCATCTATGAACAGCGCTGGCAGACCCTGCGCACGGCACTCAACGACTATCTGCCGGCGGCCACCCGCGAACCCACTTTCGGCGGGACCTCGTTCTGGCTGCGCGGCGAGGCTGGGCTGGACACCCGGATACTCACCGAACGGGCCGCCGAACAAGGCATCCTGATCGAACCCGGCGACGTCCACTTCGCCGGCGACAACCCGCCCCTCAACTATTTCCGCCTCGGCTTCGCCGCCATCCAGGAAGAAAAGATCCGCCCCGGCATCCAGGCTCTCGCCCAACTGATGCGCGAACAATAAACCACCCCCTCGTGTCTTGCGCTCTTGAAGACAAATTCCCCGACGTCATCCCGCGTGAAGCGCAGCGGTACGTCATCCTGCGTGGAGCGAAGCCCCCGTCATCCTGCGTGGAGCGAAGCCCCCGTCATCCTGCGTGGAGCGAAGCCCCCGTCATCC
>CAYMKZ010000017.1:0-9194 GCA_964391345.1 uncultured Alcanivorax sp. | reverse complement strand
AACGACGGACGTGGCGCCCGCGTGGAACACAGCCTCCGTCATCCCGCGTAGAGCGAAGCCCCGTCATCCTGCGTAGAGCGCAGCCTCCGTCATCCTGCGTGGAGCGAAGCGGAATCGCAGGATCCACCCCTGGATTCTGCGACTGCGCGCAGAATGACGGGGGCGCGCTACAGAACGACGGACGTGGCGCCCGCGTGGAACACAGCCTCCGTCATCCCGCGTAGAGCGCAGCCCCCGTCATCCTGCGCGCAGTCCTAGCAATACGTCATCCTGCGCGCAGTCGCAGGATCTACGCAGTCACAGTACGCAGGCCCCTCACCGGCCATTCTGGATTCCGCGACTGCGCGCGTAATGACGAGAGAGCTTCGGTGAAATGATGCGGCGAGCGTCAAAGAGCGCGGCCGATCAGGAGCGAGGAACGTTATCCAGCACTACGGCCACCGCCGCTGCCGGAGTCTGGCCACGCAGGCCGATATAGACCAGCTCGTTGCGTTGTACCTGTACGGCGCCGGGAAGTTTTTCGAAACGCACGCGCCCGCCAGCGAGATGCACCAGCGTCGCGCCATGGCGATCGGTGGTCACCCAGCCTTTGGCGCGAATCACCGTGCGTGGCAGGCTCTTCAGTGCGGCAATCAACTGGTCCGCGTTGAGCACGCCGGGCGCCGACCAGCTACCACTTTCAAAAGGATGATCCAGCGCCACATCGGCGTGACGATGGCGGCCATGGCCGTCATCGTGGTCATGGCCGTTCTCGCGCTGCCGTTCCGGCGCATTCACCGGCGGCACGTCATGAGCCGTATCCGTGTCGGCATGCGCCGCGCCGATACCCTGCATCAATTCCGCCAACGGTACCTGGGCAAAGCGGCTGCGCAGCATGGGCAGCGCGCCGAACTGTTGTTGCAGCCGGGCCTGCACCGCTACCAGAGCCGGTTCGTCCAGCAGATCGGTCTTGTTCAGCACCAGCAGGCTGGCGGCATCGATCTGCCGGACCAGCGTATCGCCCAGCAATTCATCCCCCAACTGCGCCTCCACCTCCGCGGCGTCCACCATCACCACCACCGCTTCCAGTTGCAGCAACGGATCGGACAGGCCGACCTGGGCGATGGGCTTGGGATCGGAAACCCCGCTGGCCTCGATGACGATCAGCTCCGGCGCCGGCTGACGCTCCAGCACGCGCGTCAGCGCCTCCTCCAGACCGGAGCCGATCGAGCAGCAGATACAGCCGTTGGTCAGGCTGAGGGTTTCCCCATCGTGGGAAGCCACCAGGGCGGCATCCACGTTGATCGGCCCGAAATCATTGACCAGCACGGCGATGCGGCGGTTTTCCGTTTGCGTCAGAAGATGGTTGAGCAGCGTGGTTTTCCCGGCGCCGAGAAAACCACCCAGCACCACCAGGGGGATGCGAGCCACGGCGGCTCAGCCCCGGCCCGGAGCGTCGAACGCACGGCCGCCGACCATGGTGCCTTCGACGGTCACGTCCTTCAGTTTCTCAGGCGCCATGCGGGAGGGATCCTGATCGAGCACGCAGAAATCCGCCCACTTGCCCACCTCGATGGAACCGATCTGGTCGTCCATATGCAGCGTATAGGCGGCGCCCAGCGTGATTGCCCGCAGCGCATCGGCGACGCTGATGCATTCGCTTTCGCCAAGCACCCGGCCCGAGGCGGTTTGCCGGTTGACCGCACACCAGGCGGTAAACAGCGGCGCCAGCGGCGTGATCGGCGCATCCGAGTGAATGGCGAAGGGCACGCCCAGACGTTGCGCGGTGCCACAGGCGTTCATGCGGTTGGCGCGATCCAGACCCATGGTCATTTCCACATGGGCATCGCCCCAGTAGAAAATGTGATTGGCGAACAGATTGGTGCACAACCCGAGTTTGGCGATGCGGCGGAACTGCGCCGGCGACGCCATCTGGCAATGTTGCAGCGTATGGCGGTGATCGAAACGGGGATGCAGCGTCAGCGCCCGCTCGATGGCGTCCAGCGTCACTTCCGTGGCTTCGTTGCCGTTGGTGTGAATGTGCATCTGGATGCCGGCGCGATGGTAATGCTCCACCATGTGGAACAGATCATCCGGAGCAATCACCCAGATACCGTTGGGCGCGCCATTGTAGTAACCCGGCCATTGCACACGGGCGGTGAAGCCCTGGATGGAGCCGTCCACCACCAGTTTGACCAGCCCCAGACGCAGCTTGTCGTGATTCAGTGATTTGAGCTGTTCCAGCGCGCTGACGCCGTTGTCGGTGTCACGGCCGAAACGCATGGCGGACGCCGCCGGCACGATACGCAGCGGATAATCATCGGCGGCGGTCACTTCGGCCAGCGTGCGGATATTGTCTGCGTCCAGCTCGTTGACCAGATCGGTGGCGGTGGTCACGCCGGCGGCCCGCGCCACCTGACCGAACATCTCCAGGCACTGAGGGCTGTGGCTGAGCTGCCGGAAAGAGCCGCCCAGCATACGCATCACCGGGTACATGGCGGAAAACTCGCACAGCTCCCCGGTGGGCTTGCCGTCCGGGAACTTGGTCACCCCTTCCACGTCGGTGTCCTGATCGATACCGGCGTTCTCCAGGGCGCGGCTGTTGGCGTTCAGCAGGTGCAGGCTGGCGTGCATCACCACCACCACACGATCGCCGCCGATCTTGTCGAGGTCCTTGACCGTCATGCGATCGGTGCCCAGATAGATCGGATCGAAACCCCAGCCGATCAGTTGCTGGCCGGGTTCGAGATCGCGCTCCGCTTCCTGAAGCCGCTGCACCACCGCGTCGATGCTTTTCAGGCCGGGATGAATCTTGCCATCCGGGCCACGGCGATCATAAAAACCCAGGTAGACGTACAGCCACATGGCCCCTTCATAGAGGTGGCAATGCCCTTCCACCAGCCCCGGCATCAGCACCTTGTCGGCATAGCGGTCGTCGTGCCGGGCCACGCCCCAGTTCTCCGCCTGCTGCTGGGTGCCCACCGCCAGAATACGCCCATCGCGCACCGCCACATGGGTGGCTTCCGGTTGCGCGGGGTTCATGGTGAGAATTTTCTTTGCCCGATAAACCGTTACATCCTGTGTCACTGCCTGACTGCTCATACTTCACGACTCCCTATTTTCATGCACGCCCTGAACCGCCTGTGAAGCCGTCCAGCGGCGCGCTGATGCGATGGTCTTTTACTTCGACGAAATGGCAGGCCACCCGATGCCCCGGCGCTACCTCACGCAGCTCTGGCGGCGTTTCCTGGCAGCGTGGCTGCGCGGCGGGGCAGCGGCCGGCGAACCGGCAACCCGAAGGCGGATTGATCGGGCTCGGCGGATCACCGCTCAGTTTGATGCGCTGGGCGGCCTTCTCGCGGCCGCCGCTGACCGTCGGCACCGCCGACATCAGTGCCACGCTGTAGGGGTGCAGCGGCCGGCTGAAGAAAGCGTTGCGCGGCGCCTGCTCGACGATCTGTCCCAGGTACATGACGGCGATGTCGTCACAGATGTGCTCGACCACCGCCATGTCGTGGCTGATGAACAGAAACGACTGGTTGCGCTCGCGCTGAATGCGGCGCAGCAGATTGAGAATCTGCGCCTGCATGGCGATGTCCAGCGCCGATACCGGCTCGTCACAGACCACCAGTTGCGGGTCGGTGGCCAGCGCCCTGGCGATGTTCAGACGCTGCCGCTGACCGCCGGAAAACTGGTGCGGAAACAGACCCTGCTGGTCGTCGCGCAAACCGACGATGTGAAACAGCTCGCTGACTTTCTGGCGTCGCTCTTCCGGGGTGCCGATGCTCATCAGATCCAGCGGCATGCGCACGATGTCGCCGGCCCGCTGCCGCGGGTTCAAGGAAGAGTACGGGTCCTGGAAAACGAACTGGAAGTGACGGCGCTGCTGCCGCAGGGCCTCGCCTTTCAGAGTGGTCAGGTCCACGTCGCCGAAACGGATGGTGCCGGCGGTGGCCGGCGCCAGGCGCATGATCGACAACGCCGCGGTGGTCTTGCCGGAGCCGGATTCACCGACGATCGCCAGAGTGCGGCCGCGCCGCACGTCGAAACTGACGCCGTCCACGGCATGCACCTTGTCGTGGGAGCCGTCCGCCTTGCGGCGGCCCACCTGGAAATGCACTTTCAGATCACGCACTGACAGCAGTGCATCATCGACTTCGGCGGCGGACGTGGTGGTTTCCATCGCTTGCGAAAACTGCCCGCTCATGGCTGTTTTCTGCCCGCTCATGGCTGCTCCCCCTCATAAAGCCAGCACGACACTTTCTGTGTCGGCCCGGTCTGCACGGGGTGCGGGAAAGCCTCACGGCATTTTGGCATGGCGTGCTGGCAGCGATCCGCGAAGGGGCAGCCGGCGCCGCGATTCCAGATCGACGGCACCACACCGGGGATCTCCGGCAGATCCGGGCGTTCATCCGTGGGTGCCGCATCCAGCTCCGGCAGACAGGCGATCAATCCTTGGGTGTAAGGATGACGCGGTGACGCCAGCACTTCGTCGGTGACACCCTCTTCCACCACACGGCCGCCGTACATCACCACCACCCGGTCGGCCATTTCCGCCACCGCGCCCATGTCGTGGGTGATCAGGATGATGGCCGTGCCACGCAGCCGCTGCTGTTCGCGCAGCAGGTCAAAGATCTGCGCCTGCACGGTCACATCCAGCGCCGTGGTCGGCTCGTCGGCGATCAGCACCTTGGGGTTGCAGGCCAGCGCCATGGCGATCATCACCCGCTGGCGCATGCCGCCGGACAGCTCATGGGGATAGTTGTCGATGCGCCGCTCCGGAGCGGGAATGCCCACCGATTGCAGAATGCTCAATGCCTTGGCACGGGCTTCCTTGCGGCTCATGCCCTGGTGCAGCCGCAGCGGTTCGCAGATCTGGTCGCCCACCGGATAAACCGGATTGAGCGCGGTCATCGGCTCCTGAAAGATCATCGAAACATCGTTGCCGCGCACGCGCCGCATCTGTTTCGGGCTGGCGCTGACCAGATCGGTATTCCCCAGCGAAACCGCGCCGGCACGAATGCCGCCGGGCTCGGGAATCAGACGCATGATGGCCAGTGCCGTCATGCTCTTGCCGCAACCGGACTCACCCACCAGGCTGACAGTCTCGCCCGGATTGACGGTGAAACTGATGTCGGTGAGCACATCGGCTCTGGCGCGCGGCCGCCCCAGCTCCACGGACAGCCCCTGTACCGCCAGCGCCGGTTCACTGTCGGCGCCGGCGGTGTGTCCCTGTTCCTGCGTCAAAAGTTCGTTTGCCAGCATATTCATGTACGCTCCCGCAGACGCGGATTGAGGGCGTCGTTGAGCCCGTCGCCAATCAGGCTGACGGCCAGCACCGTGAGAAAAATGGCGATACCGGGGAAGGTGACGGCCCACCAGGCCACCAGAATGTAAGGCCGGTTGTTACCGATCATCAGGCCCCAGCTCATGATGTTGGGATCGCCCAGGCCAAGAAACGCCAGGCCCGCCGCGAACAGAATGGCGACACCCACCGCCAGCGTCGCCGATACCACCAGCGGCGCCATGGCGTTGGGCAGAATCACTTTCCAGATGATGCGCGCGTTGCGGGCGCCGATCATGCGCTCCGCCATGGCGTAATCCTGCTGCTTGAGCCGCAGGAACTCGCCGCGTGCGAGACGCGCGGTGCCGGTCCAACTCGACACACCAATGGCCAGGGCCACGGTCCACAGAGTGGGCGTGAACAGCGTGACGATGACCATCGCCAGCAGCAGCGCCGGCATCACCTGAAACAGCTCGGTGAAACGCATCAGCGCCTCGTCCACCCAGCCACCGTAGTAGCCGGAAATGGCGCCGATGGTGATGCCGATGAACACCGACAGGAACGCCGCGATCACGCCGACCAGCAGTGTGGCGCGCCCGCCGTAGACGATGCCGGCCCAGATGTCGCGGCCCAGATAATCAGTGCCCAGCAGAGCGAACTCGGAGCCGGGCGCATCCATTGGCGGCCCCACCATGTCGAACGGGCCCGCCGACATCATCATCGGGCCGAAAATCACCGTGCAGACGATCGCCAGCAGCAGGACGAAACCGAACACCGCGGACGGATTCCGGCAGAACACTTCCAGCGCTTCGCGCCACGGGCTTTTGCTCTTGGCCGGTTTGGCGGCCAGAGTAATATCGCTTTGTGCCGCTATCATGATGTTTTAATCCTTGGATCGATGAACCGGTACACCAGGTCGGTCACCTGGTTCATGATGATGACCATCAACGAGGCGAAAAACAGCAACCCCAACAGGGTCGGATAATCCCGGCGCAACACCGAGTCGTAGGCCAGCCGTCCCAGCCCCGGCCAGTTGAACACGGTTTCCACCAGAATCGCGCCGGCCAGCACGTTACCGAACTGCAAACCGAGAATGGTCACCACCGGCAGAATGGAGTTGCGCAGCGCGTGCTTGTAAAGCACCACGAATTCCGACAATCCCTTGGCACGCGCCGTGCGGATGTAATCCGAGGACAGCGTTTCGATCATGCTGCTGCGCGCCAGCCGGCTGTAGATCGCCAGGTAAACGAACGCCAGGGTGAACGCCGGCAGCACCAGATGTTTGAGCACATCAACAATATGGGCCAGACCGTGGGCGTCCAGCCCGGCGGTGGTCATGTCCGACACCGGCAGAATCGGCCACACCGAGGCGAACATGATGATCAGCACGATGCCGGTCCAGAACACCGGCGCGGAATAACCGATCATCGCCAGCACCGTGACGAACTGTGAAAACCAGCCGTTCGGACGGCGCGCCGCCAGCGTTCCCATCAGCGTGCCGACGATGAACGCCAGGGACACCGACACCAGCACCAGCAGCAGGGTCGCCGGCACCCGTTCCCAGATCAGCGACACCACCGAAGCATTGAAGTAATAGGAATGCCCCAGGTCGCCATGCAGCACATTGCCCAGATAGATTCCCAGTTGAACGATGAACGGCTGATCGAGACCGAACTTGTGGATCAGCTCCTGACGCAACTGTTCCGTCATTCCCCCCATGTCCCCGGCCAGTGTCTGCACCGGGTCACCAGGGGAAATGTGGATCAGAAAAAAGTTTATCGTCAGCACCGCGGCCAACAGAATGACCGCCCAAATCAGCCGTTTCAGACAATAGCGCAACATGAATCGACCCGCTGGTTATTTGAGACACACACTTTATTTGAGATACACATTGTCCAGGGGAGACAGCGGTCCCCAGATGCTGGTCGGCGGATTGCCTACATTCTTGGTAATCAGCGTGTGGTACGGCACCTCATCCAGATAGATGATCGGCGCATCGTCGGTAACGATCTGCTGGAATTCCTTGTACAGCGCCTTGCGCTTGTCCATGTCCGGCTCGATGGCCGCTTCGTGCAGCAGCTTGTCCACTTTGGGGTTGCTGTAGGACATGGTGTTGGTCCAGATGATCGGACGGATATTGTCGGTTAGATAGGTGCGCGCCACGCCGATCACCGGATCACCCCAGTTCCACACCATGTCGGTGGTCATGTCGAAATCATGGTGGGCAATGCGGTTGGCCCAGGACGGGAAGTCCGGAGATTCATGCAGCACCGCATCCACGCCGATTTTCTTGAACTGCTGGCGGGCATAGCCGGCGATGGCCTTGCCGGTAACGCTGCCCGGCATGATGTCGATGGAAATCTTGAAGCGCACACCGTCGGAATTCGGTTTGAGGCCGGCTTCATCGAGCAGTTTTTTCGCCTTGTCCAGATTCATCTTGTACTCGTGGGTGGGCGTGGCGAACGGGCTGGAGCTGATGATCGGGCCGATGGACGGTTTGGCGAAACCACGCAGCAACACCTTGGTGATGAAGTTCTTGTCGATGGCATAGGACAACGCCTGGCGAACCCGCTTGTCATCGAGCGGTTTCTTGGCGGTGTTGATCTCTATCCATTGCAGCGCGCCCATGCCCTCGTAACCCTTGTTGAGCACGGTGATGTTCTTGTCATCCTTGGCGCGGGTCAGGGTGGTCGGCGTGGACACGAACGGCAGCATATCCAGATCGCCACGCTCCAGGCCGATCAGCAACGTGGTCGGATCCGGGTTGATCTGCATGACGATCTTGTCCAGATAGGGCTTGCCCTTGAGGAAGAACTTGTCGAAACGCTTCAGCACGATTTCCTTGCCCGGCACGAACTTGACCAGTTCGAAGGGCCCGGAGCCCACCACGTTCTGGGAGTTGTGCGGATTGGATTTGACGTCCGCCAGATTGCCGGTGTCGTAAACGTGCTTGGGCAGAATCGGGCACAGCGCCGGAGACAGCGCGATCATCAGCGACGGATACGGATGCGACAGCTTGATGACGACCGTATGCGGATCGGGTGTTTCCACTTTTTCCACGGCACTGAACATGGTCTTGAACGGATGGTTGACCTTGACCACGTTGATGGAAAACGCCACATCCGCGGAGGTGATCGGCTTGCCATCCTGGAATACCGCATCGGGACGCAGCTTGAAGGTGATGGATTTCTTGTCATCCGACCACTTCCAGGAGGTTGCCAGATAAGGTTCCGGGTTCCACTGGTCATCGAAGCGGATCAGGCTGGCGAACAACTGCGTACTGACGGACGCCGTTGCCGCACCGGATTGTACCGCACCGTTCAAGGTACGCGGCGACTGGGCACCGCCGATCACCAGCGTGCCACCGTGTTTCGGTTGCGCCTGGGCTGAAGTCTGCGCCAAAGCAGAGCCGGGGCCTGTTATCAGAGCCGCGCAAAATGCGGCGGCCAGCATCATGCTCTTCCCGATTGTTTTCATAATTGTCTCCTGTGGGGACGAGAAACGACCATTCAGTGTTTTTATTGATAGCCCAACGTCGCATGAGGCCAATTGCCACTCATAGGGCCAAGAGAGAGTTTTTGTTGGGGCCAAATTGCGTCCAGATGCAGCCCCTTGTGGGCCGGAACCGGAAGAATGGGTGGGCTTCGGTAGGCCAGGGAAAGCGCGCAGCAACCTGCCATCCCGAAGGAACGTCACCCCGGAAGCGCACAGCGCTATCCAGACGTCATCCCGGAAGCGCGATAGCGCTATCCGGGACCCAGTGTCTTTGAAAGTCAAAGTCACTGGATTCCCGCTTGCGCGGGAATGACGGTATTGTGTGGGAATGACGGTATTGTGTGGGAATGACGGTATTGCGCGGCAATGACGGTATTGCGTGGGAATGACGATATTATGTTTTCGTCGGCATCACGGACAAAAGTCACGGATATGG
>CAYMKZ010000016.1:0-37780 GCA_964391345.1 uncultured Alcanivorax sp. | reverse complement strand
GCATTCCGCCATGCCGTCTTTTCATCATCCCGCACGAAATCGCCATTTCGTCATTCCGCGCCATCTCGTCATCTCGTCATCTCGTCATCTCGTCATCTCGTCATCCCGTCATCCCGTCATCTCGTCATCTCGTCATCTCGTCATCTCGTCATCTCGTCATTCCGTCATCTCGTCATCTCGTCATCTCGTCATCTCGTCATCTCGTCATTCCGCGCGAAGTCGCGGAATCCACAGTACAGTGACTGATGGATCCTGCGACTCCGCTTCGCTCCGCGCAGGATGACGGAGTGATCCGCGTTCGGCGCAGGATGACGGAGTGATCCGCGTTCAGCGCGGCATGGTGGCTTTGTGCAGCTCGTGGCCGGGATATGGCAAGCAAACTGCTGGTGCGAGGTGGCAAGAAGCCCCAATCTGGCAGGACAATCGGGCCTATAATGTCCGACACGCTGTCTTGCCGGTTGACAGACCCTCTGTCAGCGGCAAATCTCAGTAGATATTTCCCGGGGTTCCGGGACAGACCAATAACAATTCGAGGAGAGCCTTTTCATGCTAGGCCAGATGATGTCACAGCCGCTGTTGATCAGCAGCCTGATCAACCACGCCGCCCACTACCACGGTGACGGGGAAATCGTCTCGATGGAAACCGATGGCAGTGTCCATCGCACCAACTGGGGCGAGCTGGAAAAACGCACCCATCGCCTGGGGTCGGCATTGCTGGGTCTGGGGCTGAACCCCGGTGACCGGGTCGCCACCTTGGCCTGGAACAACTTTCGCCACCTGGAAATCTATTTCGGCGTGGCCGGCGCGGAGCTGGTCTGCCATACCGTCAACCCGCGGTTGCACGCCGACCAGCTCAGCTACATCCTCAATGACGCCCAGGACAAAGTGCTGTTCATCGACAAGACGTTCCTGCCGATCATCGCCGGCGTCCGCGACCGCCTGGAGCACCTGGAGCACATCGTGCTGATGAGTGGCCGCGACGAAGACGCGAAACAGACCGTCGCCGACGTGGAATTCTATGAAGACCTGATCAGCAGTGGCGACGAAAACTGGCAATGGCCGGAATTCGCCGAGGATACCGCCGCCGGCCTGTGCTACACCTCCGGCACCACCGGCAATCCCAAGGGTGCGCTGTATTCGCACCGCTCGACGATACTGCACACCTACGCCATTGCGCTGCCGGACAGCATGGGGCTGCGCGCCGCGGACTCGGTGATGCCGGTGGTGCCAATGTTCCACGTCAACGCCTGGGGCATCCCCTACGCCACTGCCATGGTCGGCGCGAAGATGGTGCTGCCTGGTCCGAACATGGACGGCGACAGCCTGCGCAACCTGATCAACAGCGAAGAGGTGACGTTCGCGGCAGGCGTGCCGACCCTGTGGTTCGGGCTGCTCAATTCAGTGAGAAAAGCCAACGACCAGCTACCGACACTGACCCGCACGGTGATCGGCGGCTCCGCCTGCCCGCCGGCCATGATCAATTCCTTCCGGGACGATTACGGTGTGCAGGTGCTGCACGCCTGGGGCATGACGGAAACCAGCCCGATCGGTTCCTCCAGTGCGCTGCTACGCAAGCACACCAAGCAATCCCCCGAGCAGCAGCACGCGGTGCTGGAGAAGGTCGGGCGGCCGCCGTTCGGCATCCAGTTGATGGTCGCCGACGAGAACGGCAACCCGTTGCCGATGGACGGCAAGACACCGGGCGATCTGTACGTCAAAGGGCCCTGGGTGATCAACAACTACTTCGGCAAGACCGTGGCCGAATCGAAGCGCGTCGGCGACTGGTTCCAGACCGGCGACATCGGCACGCTGGACGAAAACGGCATTCTCACCATCACCGACCGCTCCAAGGACGTGATCAAATCCGGTGGTGAATGGATCAGCTCGGTGGATCTGGAAAACCTGGCGGTAGCCATGCCGGAGGTGGCCGAGGCCGCGGCGATTGCCGCCCGTCACGAGAAATGGGACGAGCGCCCGTTACTGGTGGTGGTCAAGGCCGAAGGACAGGACCCCAGTGAACAGGACATTCTGGATTATTTCAAAGGCAAGGTCGCCAGTTGGCAGATTCCGGACGCGGTGGTGTTTGTCGATGAGCTGCCGCACACCGCCACCGGCAAGATCCGCAAGCTGACGCTGCGTGAGCAGTTCGGCGACCATTTACTGCGAAAATAAAAAAACCGGCCGCCCCGGAGGAACATATTCCGGGGCGGCCGAACTCCTTTAGAGCAGCAAGTTAGGCAAGTAAGTAGCAATTTGCGGGAATATCATGATCAGCGCGATTCCCAGAATTTCCAGCAACACGAAAGGAATCACCGAAACATAGATGTCCTTCATGGTGATGCCCGGCGGCACGATACCCTTCAGATAGAACAGGTTGAAGCCGAAGGGCGGCGTCATGTAGCCGATTTCCATGTTGATCACGAACAGAATGCCGAACCAGATCGGATCGAAGCCCAGCGAGTCCACCACCGGCAGGAACACCGGCAGCGTGATCAGCATGATGCCCACCGGATCCAGCACCATGGCCCGCAGGAAAATGATCACCATCATGCCGATGATGATGCCCCAAGGCCCACCGGGGATGGCGGTGATCAGCCCTTCGATCAGTTCCTGGGCGCCCATGCTCTGATAGGCCGCGCTGAACGCATGCGCGGCGAACAGAATCCACATGATCATGCCGGTCAGCTTGAAGGTGCGCAGCGCGGATTCACGCAGCATGCCCCAGGTCAACTTGCGATAGAGGGCCGCCGATATCAGCACCCCCAGCACCCCCACCGCCGCCGCTTCCGTGGGCGTGGCGATACCTACCATGATCGAACCCCAGACCGAAATCACGATCAGCATCGGCAGGATCACCGCTTTCAGCGCCTGTAGTTTTTCCGGCCAGTTGGCGCGCTCTTCCTTGGGCAGCGCGGGGCCAAGCTCGGGCTGGAAATAGCAACGGATGACGATGTACGCCACCGTGATGATCACCAGCATTACGCCGGGCAGCACTCCGGCCGCGAACATCTTGCCGACGGAAACGCCGGTGATCAGCGAATAGAGGATCATCAGGATACTGGGCGGAATCAGGATGCCCCAGCCGCCGCCGGTGTTGATGCAGCCGAGCACCATGCGTTTGTCGTATTTGCGTTCCAGCATGGACGGCAGAGCGATGGCGCCCATGGTCACCACCGCGGCGCCGCTGATGCCGGTCATCGCCGCGAAGATGGCGCAGATGCCCAGCGTGCCGATCGCCAGACCACCACGCACACCGCCCCACCACAGGTACATCATGCGGTACAGATCACGGGCCACGCCGGTGCGTTCCAGGATCATCGCCATGATCACGAACAACGGAATGGCCAGCAGCGTGAAACTGCCCATGGTGCTCCAGATCTGCGACGCCACCATGTAGAAGGCGTCCGCCCCCCAGGTGAAATACAGAAAGACCACCGACACACCGCCCAGCACGAACGTCAGCGGCAGGCCCAGCAACAGGAACAGCAACAGGGAACCGAAGAACAGCAGGGTAATCAGTTCAATGCTCACAACGGCTGCTCCTCTTCTTCACCGGCCAGCGGATCGGTCAGTTTGTCGTCCAGCAGCGGGTTGATGGCCACCGCGATGTCACGCAGCAGTTTCACCGTGCCTTGCAGGATCAGCAGGATGGCCGCCAGCGGCATGAACGCCTTCACCGGCCACACCGGCGGGTTCCAGGCGGAGAAGGACGTCTCCCCGCCCTGGAAGGACTCCAGAGCCATGGAGCCGGCAAAATACAGAAACGCCAGCATGAAGATGTAGAACAGCACGGCGGTGAACACATCGACGATCGCCCGCACACGCACCGGAAAATGCGCATAGAGCAGGTCCACGTTGACGTGCCCGTGGTGCGCCATGACATAACCGCCGGCCATGATGCCGTAAATGCCGAACAGGTACTGGGCCAGTTCATTGGTCCAGACGGTGGGCAAATTCAGGAAGTAACGGCAGACCACCTCGACGATCAGCAGCGCGCTCATCAGAAAAATCAGTTGGGCGATCCAGCGCCCCACGACATCGTTGAGACGGGTGACCCCGTTTATCAGTTTTTGCAGGATAGACATGATCGCTCCGTCGAAACGCCAGGTCAGAATTCGGGACAGAAGAAAGGGGGCTGGCCCCCTTTCCCGGCTTACAGGTAGCCGAGGCTACTGAGGTACTGCTTCAGCTTTTCCACCGTGGCGGCGGCCTCCGGACTGCGCTTGGCTTCCTCGTCCCAGTGCTTCTGGGCCACTTTGGTCAGCCGCGCCTGCACGTCCTCGGGCAGGGTATTGATCTGCACGCCCTGCTCCTTGATGGCCTTGGCCAGAGCGATCTGTTCCTTGTACAGGTACTCGTTGGTGCGCACCCAGAACTGTTCATCGAGGGCGTCCTTGACGATCTTCGCCATGCCGTCCGGCAGCTTGTCGAGCGCTTTCTGGCTGACCACGAAGGCATCCGTGCCAGCGATGTTCAGCGCCGGCTTGACGTGGTACTTGGCCACTTCGTACAACCCCATGCTGGCGGCGCCCTGCGCGGCGCCCCAATGTGCGCCATCGACGATGCCGCTGGCCAGCGCCTGATACAGCTCGCTGCCGGCAATGTAGGTGCCTGAAGCGCCCGCTTCGGTGAGGAACTGCTGCAAGGCGCCGGAAGAGCGAATTTTCAGACCCTTGAAATCATCCCAGCTGTTGATCGGCTTCTTGACCACCATCTCGGTGGGATAAACCTTGTCCGTGGAGTAGTAGACATTGTACTTGGCGGCTTCCTTGCGCAGTTGCTCCTCGAACCCCATGTTCTTGTGGAAGTACGCCACTTCCCAGACATGGTGGAAAGCAAACGGCAGACCGGAAGCGATCCCCGCCAGGCTCATCTTGTCCTGGGCGTAGGCCGGAGAGATGGTGCCCATCTGGATCACGCCGCGGCTCACCGCGTTGAAGATTTCCTGGGCCTTGAACAACTGCCCGGCTTCGTACAATTGCAACTTCAGGCGACCGTCGGTGCGCTCTTCGATCACGTTCTTGATGCGCACCAGGCTGTCCTGATAGGAGCTGGAGGCACCCGGCCAGTGCGATTGCACTTTCCAGACGATCGGTTTGTCGGCAGCGGCGGCGGTACCGCTCAGCATCAGCGCGGTGGCCATGGCGATCGCCGAACCACCAATGGCCAGCGTTCTGCGGAGCGTGCGGATAAAAGTCATGGGAGCCCTCATCATCGTTACTACGGTACGTCTCTTTCGTGACACAAGGCATCCGTTTCGCTATGCGAAATAGATGCCCGGAATTTCGAAAATGCGCAGCGAAACTAACATAGGCGACAGGAGGCTCCCTATTCCCGGCGGTGTGGCAAAGTGCCACACCCGGAAGTCAGGATTGCATGTTTTTACGGCCATCCCCGCGCCAGTAAAGGCTTTGCGCTGACTTACCAGTCACGGGGCCGGCCGGGCTCGCCACCAAAATTGCATAATGCGAACCGAAGGTTATCGCTACAGATAACCGAGGCTGGTCAGGAACTGTTTCAACTGGCTGACCGCAGCGGCGGCGGCATCACTGCGTTTCGCCTCTTCGTCCCACATCTTCTGGGCGGCCTTGGCGAGCCGGCTTTGCACTTCCGGCGGCAAGGTGATCACCTGTACACCCTGCTCTTTCACCGCCTTGGCCAAGGCGATCTGCTCTTTGTACAGATACTCGTTGGTACGTATCCAGAAGTGTTCATCGAGGGCGTCCTTGACGATCTTCGCCATACCGTCCGGCAGCTTGTCGAGCGCCTTCTGGCTGACGATGAAAGAGTCCGCGCTGACGTTCAGGCCCGGTTTGATGTGATATTTGGCCACCTCGTACAGTCCCATGCTGGAGGCACCCTGCGCCGCACCCCAGTGGGCGCCGTCAACAACACCGCTGGCCAGCGCCTGATACATCTCGCTGCCGGAAATATAGGTCCCGGTAGCGCCCGCTTCGCTGAGGAACTGCTGCAAAGCACCGGAAGAACGGATTTTCAGCCCCGTGAAATCATCCCAGTTCCTGATCGGCTTCTTGACCACCATTTCCGTGGGATAGAGCTTGTCGGTGGAGTAGTAGACATTGAATTTGGCGGCTTCCTTGCGCACCGCCTCCTCGAAACCCAAGCTCCTGAAGAAATAAGACGCCTCCCACACATGGTGGAACGCGAACGGCAGACCGGAGGCAATACCTCCCAGCGTCAGTTTGTCCTGGGCGTAACCGGGGGAAATGGTGCCCATCTGGACTACGTTGCGGCTCACCGCGTTGAAGATTTCCTGGGCCTTGAACAACTGGCCGGCTTCATAGAGTTGCAGCTTGAGTCGGCCGTCGGTGCGTTCCTCGATCACCTTCTTGATGCGTACCAGGCTGTCTTCATAGGAACTGGATGAGCCCGGCCAGTGCGATTGCACCTTCCAGACGATCGGTTTGTCGGCGGCCGCGGCGGCATGACTCAATGTCAGCGTGACGGATGCCACCAGCGTCAGGCTCGCCATTGCCAACATCTTGCGTAGAGTTCGAACGGACATCATGGGCACCTCAATTTTTGTTTTAGCGGTGGTTCGATAGCGATCCGGTTTCGAGCCGGACCAGGATTCCCGAGCATTGCCATGAGTCCTGACGCTAGCACAGCCACCGGGCTCTGCCCCGTCTTGCCAGTGCGGCGATTTGCCGCATCCGCGGCGCCTTTCTCCTCCTCTGATGCCGACGATACCGTCCAGCCTTTACTTCATTGGCCAGGGCAGAGTGCCCAGCATGGCCTGCAAGTGACCGGCGAAGGCCAGCACGGTACGGTCCTCCAGATAAGGGCCGATCACCTGCACCGCCAGCGGCAACCCGTCGTCCGTGACACCGATGGGCACCGTCGCCGCCGGCAGATAGACCGCACCGCCCAGCCCGGCCCATACCAGGATGTCCATGTACGGTTGATCCTCGCCGTTGACCGTCAGCACGCGCTGATCCGGCGCCGGCTGATGGCGGTGGGTGAACGGCAGGGTCTGCACCACCGGGCACAGCAGCACATCGTGCCGCTCGAAGAAATCGGCCCACTGCCGGCGCATGTGCATGCGGCGCTCGTGGCAGCGCAACCAGTCCGCATGGCTCTGCGTGGCGCCTCTGGCAAAACGCAGCCGATAGTCGTCATCGTCCGCCGCGCCCTGTGCCGCACCCTCCTGCAAACGCTGATAGAGACTGTCCGGCAGGCCCACCCCCATGGTGCCGCTCAGCAACTGGTAGTAAACCTCGAACGCTTCGTCGAGCGTGAATCCGGGCCGCGCCTGCTCATCGACCCGCAACCCCTGGGACGCCAGTTTCCCGGCCAGCTCCTGCAATGCCGAATGGATGCGCCGGTCCACCGGGCAACGTGGATCGTCCAGCCAGGCGGCCACGCGGAAAGCGCGGAAGTCATCATGGCGCGGGGCCGGCAGATCGATTTTCCAGCCCGGCGCTTCTTCGTCGTTGGGAGCGGCGAGAATATCCAGCGCCAGCTCCAGGTCTTCAACATGACGCGCCAGCGGCCCACTGACGGCAATATCGGTCACCGCCAGTGCCCCCGGCGGGCCCGGCACATGACCGCGAGTGGTGATCACTCCCCAGCTCGGCTTCAGCCCGGTGACACCACAGAAAGCCGCCGGCGTGCGGATGGAACCGCCGATATCACTGCCCAGCTCCAGATTGGTGAAACCGGCGGCCAGGGCGGCAGCGGCACCGCCGGACGAACCGCCGGGGGTCAACGCGGTGTTCCAGGGATTATTGGTAGTGCCGTAGATGTCGTTGTAGCTTTGCAGGTCCGAAGCATAGATGGGCACGTTGGTCTTGCCGAAGATCACCGCGCCGGCGTCGAGCAGCCGCTGCACCGCCGTGCTGGTCAGCGTGGAAACATGATCGCGGAATTCCGCCGCCCCGGCGGTGGTCGGCCAGCCGGCCAGCTCGAAGGTTTCCTTGATGGTCATCGGCACGCCGTGCAACGGCCCCCAGAGTTCGCCACGGGCCAGTGCCTGATCCGCCGCCCGCGCCCGCTCGCGGGCCTCGTCGAAACGGCGCACCACCACGGCGTTCAGTTCGCCGTCCAGTTTTTCCACCCGCGCGATGAAATGCTCCAGCGCCGCCCCGGCGGACACCTCGCCCTCACGAATCCGGCGCGCCAGCGCCACAGTGCTGATACGGTGCAGTTCCATGACTCTCCCTTTCTTTTACTGATGAGAGAATCACGATACCGGTTTGCCGCGCCGATTGTTATCATGTGCCCCCGCAGTCTGTCAGGAGCGAACCCCATGAAATACCTGCACACCATGGTGCGCGTCAGCGATCTGGACCAGACATTGCGTTTTTTCTGCGAAGGGCTCGGCCTGCGTGAAGCCCGCCGCAAGGAAGTGCCCGCCGGCCGCTTCACGCTGATCTTCCTGGCCGCGCCGGACAGCCCGGAGGCGGAAGTCGAACTGACCTACAACTGGGACCCGGAAGGCGACCTTGGCGAAGCCCGCAATTTCGGCCATCTGGCGTTTCAGGTGGAGGATATCTACGGCCTGTGCCAGCACCTGCAAGACATGGGCTACACCATCAACCGTCCGCCACGGGACGGCCACATGGCGTTCGTCCGCTCCCCGGATCGTATCTCCGTGGAGTTGTTGCAGAAGGGCGGGCCTTTGCCGCCGCAGGAACCTTGGACCTCCATGGATAATACCGGGCATTGGTAACAGCGGGCATATTGGTGGATGCGCTGCGCTTATCCACCCTACAACCTGTCCACCCTGCAAAATCCCCTGACCCTGCCATTCCGACTGAAGCGCGTAGCGCGGAACGGAGGAGTCTCGACGCATGGCAAAGAGATCCCTCCACTTCGCTACGCTCCGGTCGGGATGACAAGGCAGGTAGCCCGTAGGGTGGATAAGCGCAGCGCATCCACCATTCCCACAAGGCAAAACCCGCTCAAACCTGGGTCGCCAGATCCAGCATCAGGTGCACCTGCAACTCACCGACCAGAAACCCCAGCGCCGCCCCCACCGCGATCAGTATCCATTCGTCCTGCTGAAACGCCGGCCGCAGCAACCCCTCGAACTCTTCTTCCGTCAGTTCCTGCATCTTGCCGACCAGCAGGTTCTTCAGATCCATGGCCTGTTCCGCGTAGGCCTCCACATGGCCCAGGGTGCCGGGAAGATAGTCCATCATCCGCTCGGCCACCCGGTACTTCATGTCCCGGTAATGGCTGCCACCCACCGTCAACATCAGCAACGGTTTGACACGGCCCGCCTGCTCGTCAAAGGTGCATTGCACCTGGTGCAGCACCAGCTCGAAGAGATGATCCGACAACGGCCCGGTCAGCACCGCCTCGATGATCGCCGCCGGGGTGACGATCTCGCTGGCCACCAGCTCACCATAGCGCGCCGCCACCTGTTTGCGGCGGCGCAGAAACAGCCCCTGCCACTCGAAGATGCCAAAATAACGCACCGGCTGCTTGGGGTTGAAGATCATCTTCAGCGCCAGCCAGTCGGTGAACCAGCCGGTGAACAGACCGAACAGGGGAATCACCCAGACACTGTGGGTAAAGGCCCAGACCACCGCCTGCACACAGCCGATCATGAAACCGAAAACGATGCCGGAGCGGGCGATGAAGCGAAACTCCACCTCCCCGGCTTCCTGGAACACCCGATTGAGCAGGGTCTTGTCGCGCACCAGCGCGCCCACCACCATGCTCTTCAGGTCGAAAACGTTGTGAATGTCGGCCTTGATGTCCGCCATGATCCGCTCGACCATGGCCGGCGCCTGCTGCTGCACGCGCCGCAGCAATCGACGCCGCACCGGCTCCGGCAGTCTTTCCCACAAGCCAGGCTGATACTGGGCGGCCACTTCGCGGGTGATGTCCTCCACCGCTTCCAGCAAGGGCTGGCGAATTTCCTCGGCGACGCGATGCGGATCGAGGCGGTCGAACACGTCTTCCGGGCGCAGCAACCGCTCCAGCATCAGATCACAGGCGATCGACGCCATATGCGCGGCGCGGCGCGGCACGATGCCCTGCCAGCCAAGAAATGGCGGGATACCGATGAATTCCAGCGGTCTGAACATCATGCGGATCGCCACCAGCTTGGTGACGTAACCGATCAGCGCAGCGATCACCGGCATGGACAGGTACAGCCACCAGTTGGCCTGCAGATCCGCGATGATGTAATGCAGTGAAAGCATAGGGTCAGTTCCTTATGCCACCATACTAGCAGCATGGCGCGCCGAAGCGGCTATCGACAGCGCCACACCGGGGCCGGCATTGCGGTCACTGTTGCTGTTCACGGACCTTTTTCAGAGTGTGCTTGGCGATGTTCAGCTGATGAATCTGGCTGGTGCCTTCATAGAGGCGGAACAGCCGCACATCCCGGTACAGCCGCTCGATGCAACTGTAATCGGCCACATAACCGGCGCCACCGAAGATCTGCACTGCCCGGTCGGCCACCCGGCCGCACATCTCCGAGGCGAAATACTTGCAGATCGACGCTTCCATGCGCACCTCTTCTCCCGCATCGCGTTGGCGCGCGGTCTCCAGAATCAGTGCGCGGGCGGCATGAATATCGGTCTGCATGTCGGCGATCATCGCTTGCACCAGTTGGAAGTCGGCGATCGCGGAGCCGAACTGCCGGCGCTGGCAGGCGTGCTTCAGCGCCTCGTCCAGCATGCGCAGGGCCGGGCCGGTACACAGCGCGGCGAGGTGAATGCGCTGCTTGTTGAGCACTTTCATGGCGGTGGCGAAACCCCGCCCCTCGACACCGCCGACGAGATTGGCGGCGGGCACGCGGACCCCGTCGAAATACACTTCGGAAACCGGGGAACCGGCCTGGCCCATCTTCCGGTAAGGCCGTCCCACACTCAGCCCCGCACTGTCCCCCTCGACCAGAAAGGCGCTGATGCCGTGCGCCGAGCGGTCATCGGGATCGGTGCGCGCCAGCACCGTGAACAGTCCGGCGATGGGAGCGTTGGTAATGAAGCATTTGTTGCCGCTGATCAGATAATCGTCGCCGTGGCGCTCGGCACGAGTGTCCAGAGCGATGGCGTCCGAGCCGGCCTGCGGCTCGGTGAGCGCGAAACAGGCGGTCATTTCGCCGCTGGCCAGCAACGGCAGCCAGCGCTGCTTCTGTTGCTCCGTACCATCGACCACCAGCGCCTCGGAGCCGATGCCGGTGTTGGTACCGACGCGCGCCCGGAAAGCCGCGGAGCACTGCGACAGCTCCATGGCCGCCAGCACCAGTTCTTCGCAGGTCAGCCCGGCGCCACCGTACTGCTCGGGAATGCTCCAGCCGAAGAAACCCTGCCGGCGCATGTCGTCCACCAGCTCCGGAGGAATCTCGTCATCACTTTCCACCCGGTCTTCCGCCGGAATCGCCACCTGCCGGACCCAGCGCCGCACACCATCAAGCAAAATCGCCATCCCTTGCGGATCACGAATCATGTTGTTCTCCTAGCCCAGATGCGCCTCGATGGCGGCGAGAATGGCTTGCGGGTTTTCCATCATCACCAGATGGCCGCTATCCACTTCCTGATAGCGGGCGTTGGCGATGCCGTCCGCCAGTTCCCGGCAATACACCGCGGGGACCATGCCGTCCTGTTTCATGCCGATGACCAGCGTGTCGGCAGAAACCGCGCCCAGCAGGGCACGGATATCGACGCCGGCGTCCACCCGCGCCTGATCGGCGCTGCCGGCGGCCAGCAATGTCTCGTAGCGCTCCAGCAGCAGAGCGATGAATTCCTCCGGCAGCGCACGCAGATAAGCTGTGGAGGCACCGTTGTACAGCACCAGCTCCGCCAGTTGGCGACGGTCGCGGTCCGCCAGCTCCGTCCACAGGGAAAACAGCAACCGCATGGGGCGGTCGCTGTACGCCCAGCCGCCGAACGTCACCAGCTTGCGCACCCGATCGCCGAGACGCGCCGCCGCGGCCGTGGCCAGCACGCCGCCGAGCGAGTAGCCCACCAGATCGAAAGTGCCTTCCAGGGTATCCGCCAGTGCCTCGATCTGGGCAAGCAGATCCTCGAAGGTAGGCTGGCCGCCACGAAAACGGGTTTCCCCGGAACCGATCAGGTCCGGCGCCAGGCAATGGTAGCGGGACGCCAGACGCTGGAAGGCATCACCCCAGCCCAGTTGCGCATCCGAGCTGGTGCCGTGAATGAACATCACCGGCGGGTTGCCGCTATCACCCGCCTCCAGATAAGAGGTATCGGTGGCGCCGCCGGGCAACCGCCGGCGTTCGATGACTATGCTCATGGTCTCTCCTTGCAGGCACCGGGCGACGGCCTAGCAGGCTGCTAGGCATGCAGATAGGCCAGCACCAGCCGCGCCAGTTCCTCGCTCAAAGTGGCGCGGTCGGCCGGCAGCGGGGCGTGGCTCTTGAGGTCGGACAGGAACACCGCCGAGCGCGCGGCATGCACGCCGAACAGCAGTTTGCGCTCCCAGTCGGCGATGCCGGTGATCGACGGATACTGACGCAGCGTCTCCACCAGAATGGCGCTGGAATCGACGCCAAGCTGGCCCACCGGGTCCCACTCCTCCGGTTTCACCAGAGCCCGCTTCAGCACCGCGCGAAACAACCCCTGGTTGTCGATCATCACGTCCACCGCCCAGCTCAGGAAACGCCGGATCACCTCTTCCGCCGGCACGTTTTCTTCATGGGCACGGCCCAGCAGCAGCGAAGTCTCGGCGCGAATCCGGTCAAAGCCGCGCTGCAAGGCGGCATTGATGAAGGTTTCCTTGTCGCCGAAGCGGAAATACAGCGCGCCCACCGAGGTGCCCGCATCACGCGCCACCTTGCTCATCATGGTACCTTCGATGCCCTGCTCGCTGATGCAGCGCAAGCCAGCGTCGAGCAGCGCCTCGGCATTGGAGCGGCTGCGGCTCTGCTTGGGGCGCCGCACTCTCGGCGGGTCGCCGGGCTGTGCTGTGGATCGAGGGGTTTTGATAGTCCGTCTCCGTGCCGTGCGGTTACTGGAATTCATAATCCCGGTAGCGTGGTTTTCTCGTCAGCCACCAGTAAGACCAGGCGCGGCCGGTCCAGTTGTTGATGATCCGGCCATTGGCCGCCTTGTACCAGCTATTGCAATTGCCGGCCCAGGTGCTGCCCTGGAAACCTTCCTGCAACTGGCGGTCGTAGCGCTGCTGGGCGGCTGCGCTCACCGCCATGCGCCGCAGCCCCTGTCGCTGGCAATGGCGCAGGCAGCGGATAATGTAGCGGAACTGGCACTCCAGCATGAAGATGATGGAGTTGTGCCCCAGATTGGTGTTCGGCCCATAGAGCACGAACAGGTTGGGAAAGCCGGCCACCGCCATGCCCATGTAGGCCCGCGCACCGTCTTTCCATTCCTCCTTCAGCGCCCGGCCGCCTTCGCCGTACACGGCGATCGGAAACAGAAAGTCGTGGGACTGGAAGCCGGTGGCGTAAATGATGGCATCCACTTCGGTTTTCTGGCCGTTGCCATCCACCACGCCGTCCGGCGTCACCGCTTTCACGCCTTTGTCGTTCACCCGCACATTGTCTCGCCGCAGTGCCGGGTAATAATCATCGGAAATCAACACCCGCTTGCAACCCAGCGGATACTCCGGCGTCAGTTTGAGGCGCAACTCCAGATCATCGATCACCGCCGCCAGATAGCCGCGCGCCTGGGCCGCCAGCTTCCTGTTCATGCTGCCCTGGCGCTGAATGCGATTGAAGCGCAGATCCCGCTCCACAAACAGCTTGGCCCGATACAACCAGCGCAGCCAGGGTCGGCGCCGGAAACGGGCGCGCCAGACGCTGCTGTAATCGCGGGCCCGGCGCGGCAGTATCCAGTTGGCGCTGCGCTGAAACAGCGTCAGTTCGGCGGCCTGCTCCGCCACCGGCGGCACCAGTTGGATGGCGCTGGCGCCATTGCCGACCACCGCCACGCGCTTGCCGGCGAGGTCGGCCTGATGATCCCAGCAGGCCGAATGAAACGACAGTCCACGGAAAGACTGGATACCCGGCACCGGCGGATAAGCCGGTTTGTTCAGCTGGCCGGTGGCGGCAATCAGATATTCCGCTTCCATCACCTCGCCACTGACGGTGGTGATGCGCCAGCGGGAAGTGGCTTCATCGAAGCGCGCCTCGGCCACTTCGCAGTTGAACCAGATCTTGTCGTACAGCCCGTGCTGGCGCGCACAGCGCTGCAAATAACCGTGAATCTCCGGCTGCGGCGAAAACTGGCTGGACCAGTCCGGATTGGGCTCGAAGGAGTAGCTGTAAAGGTGGGAGGGGATATCGCAGGCGGCGCCGGGATAGGTATTCTCGCGCCAGGTACCGCCCACGTCCGCACCCTTTTCGAGAATACGGAAATCACCCCAGCCGGCTCGCTGCAATTGCATGGCGATGCCGACGCCGGCAAAGCCGGCGCCGACGATCACGATACGGAAGGTGTTGTTCATGCATTACCTCACGAGAACACCACGACGCTGCGCGCCACCGTACCCTGTTGCATGTCCTGGAAACCGTCATTGATGGCATCCAGCGTGATGCGCTTGGAGATCATCTGGTCCAGCTTGAGGTCGCCTTTCAGGTAGAGATCCACCAGCCGGGCGATATCCACGTCCATCAGGCTGGAACCCAGCAGCGTGCCCTGGATTTTCTTTTCCTGAAGGAACTGCAGGCTTGGCAGCTCGACTTTTTCCTGCGGCGGCAGCACGCCCACCACGGTGGCCAGACCGGCGGGGCCGAGCATGGCGAAAGCCTGTTCGGCGGTGACCTTGAGACCGATGCACTCGAAGGAATACTCGACACCGCCGCCGGTCAGTTCCTTGACCGCCTGCACCGGGTCGGTTTCCTTGGCATTGATGACATCGGTGGCGCCAAAGGTTTTCGCCATTTCCAGCTTGCCGGGCAGTGTATCGATGGCAATGATCCGCGCCGCGCCAGCAATCGCCGCGCCATTGATGGTGGACAGCCCGATGCCGCCGCAGCCGATGATCGCCACCGTGCTGCCCGGCTGCACCCTGGCGCTGCGGAACACCGCCCCGGTGCCGGTAATCACCGCGCAACCCAACAGGGCCGCGCGATCCAGCGGCATGTCCTCACGAATCTTGGTCAGAGCACGGCGGTGCACCAGCATGCTTTCGGCGAAACCGGACAAGTTGAAAATCTGGTTGATCTGCTCGCCGTCCTGGACGATGCGCCGCAACGCCCCCGGAGGCGCCTTGACGCTGGTATCCTGGCACAGCACCTGGTGACCGGTCTGGCATTGCCGGCAGTGGCCGCAATTGGCGGTCAGAAAGCCCACCACATGGTCGCCCGGCTTGAGGTCGCTGACGTGTGCGCCAACCGCTTCCACCACCCCGGCCACTTCGTGGCCCAGCACCGCCGGCAGCGGCATCGGCAGAATGCCTTGCAGCACATGCAGGTCGCTGTGACAAAGACCAACGGCGGCGGTCTTCACCACCACCTCATCCGGCCCGGGGGCCGCCAGTTCCACCTCTTCGATCGTCAAAGGCTTGCCGAACTCTCTCAACACTGCTGCTCTTACCATGGCGCTTTCTCCCGTTGTTTTCCTGTTGTTTTAAAGAAACCATAATTCTGATTCTATTTACGGTCAACCTTTTCCTCCGCCCGGCTCCGGCCAGCCGATCTCATGGCAAATCACGCAGCCAGGCGGCGATGGCGCGGCCGATTTCCGGGCCGGAATCCTCCTGCACGAAATGATTGCCCTTCACCGTCACTTCCGTCTGGCGCGGCCAGCCACGGCAGAATTCCCGTTGCCGGCCGGTCAGGATGGAGCCCGGATCGGCATTGATGAACAGTTTCGGCGGCGCCTCTTGCGAGGCCAGCCAGCGCCCGTAAGCCTCGACGCGGGCGACCATCGCCGCCGGTTCGCCGTCGATGGGAATTTCCCGCGGCCAGTTGAGCGTTACTCGACGGTCTTCCGGCTCCGTGAACGGGCGCCGGTACTCCGCCATGGCCGCTTCGTCGAGAGGTTGCAGCACCGAGCCGGGCAGCACGCCTTCCACGAACAGGTTGCGATTGATGATCAGGTCTTCGCCCTTCTCCGAGCGGAAGCCCTTGAAGATGCCGCGTGCCGCTTCCGGCCAGTCATTCCAGGTCACCGGCATGACGATTGCTTCCATATAGGCAATACCCTTGATCGCCCGCGGGTGATGGAAAGCCCAATCGAAGCCCAGCCCGCTGCCCCAGTCGTGCACCACCAGCGTGATGTCGCGATCCAGGCCCAGTGCCGTCATCAGTCCGTCCAGATAATCGTAGGCCACCTGGAAACCGTAGCGGTCGGGGCCATCTCTGGCGGGCAGCTTGTCGGAATCACCCTGGCCGATCAGATCCGGCGCGATCACCCGCCCCGAGCCGGTCAGTTCGGGAATCACGCTGCGCCACAGGTAAGAGGAAGTGGGGTTGCCGTGCAGCAGCACGATGGGGTCGCCTTCACCCTCGTCGATATAGGCCAGGCGTTTGCCGTTCACGGTCTGGAAGTGTTTGTTGTATGGTTGAGCGAAAGCCATGTCTCGACTCCAGAAAATCCCGAGTCGTCCAGCTTAGCCGAGAAAGCGGGCCGGAGGCCAAGATTTTCCCGTACCGCCACAGGCGGACCCACCGCACAACGAGGAACCATCATGTGCATACTGCGTTTCGACAACGGTGATACCCTGCCCCAGCTTGGCCTGGGCACCTGGAAATCACAGCCCGGCGAAGTCTACCAGGCGGTCAGGGAAGCCATTCGTATCGGTTATCGGCACATCGACTGCGCGCACATTTACGGCAACGAAGCCGAGATCGGCCAGGCGCTGGAAGAAGCCATGGCCGAGGGCGTCAAGCGCGAGGAACTGTGGATCACTTCCAAGCTCTGGAACGACGCCCACCACCCGCGCAACGTCAAACCGGCCCTGGAAACCACACTCCGCAACCTGCGTCTGGACTACCTCGATCTGTACCTGATGCACTGGCCGGTGGCCCACCACGAAAACGTCACCTTCCCGCGCAGCGCCGACGATCTGATCCATCCTGAAGAATTGCCTTTCGACACCACCTGGGGCGGCATGGAAGGTTGTGTGGACAACGGGCTGACGCGCCATATCGGCGTTTCCAATTTCAGCGCCCGAAAACTGCAACACCTGCTCGATTACGGGCGCATCAAGCCGGCCATGAACCAGGTGGAGATGCACCCCTACCTGCAACAGAGTGCCCTGCTCGGTTTCTGCATGGAAAACGGCATCCACGTCACCGCCTATTCCCCCTTGGGTTCGGCGGATCGGCCGGAACGGCTGAAAGTGGAAAACGAACCGGTACTGCTGGAAGACCCGGCCCTTCAGACACTGGCGGAACGGCACGACGCCAGCCCGGCGCAGATACTGCTGGCCTGGGCGCTGCACCGTGGCACCGCGGTGATCCCCAAGTCGGTCAACCCGCAGCGCCTGCGTCAGAACTTCGAGGCGCAATCGCTGACACTCACCGAGTCGGAGATGGAAGACATGGCCGGGCTGGACCGCCATCGCCGTTATGTCAGTGGCGACGCCTGGGCGCTGCCGGGCAGCGGCTATACCGTGGCGACGCTCTGGGACGAGTGACACCTTCCCACAGCCGGGGCCGGGCGCGCCGGCCCTGGACGGCTCAGCTAGCCTTGGCAGCCAGCGCCCGCGCCACTCGGGATACCGGCTCGCGGCCCAATTCGGCGCAGATGCGCCGGCCCGCCGCGGCCAGCCGTGTCAGGTCGATGCCGGTTTCGATGCCCAGCCCGTCGAGCATGTAGACCACATCCTCGGTGGCCACGTTGCCGGTGGCACCCTTGGCATAGGGGCAGCCGCCAAGACCGGCCACCGAGCTGTCCACCGTGGCCACACCCATTTCCAGCACCGCATAGAGGTTGGCCAATGCCTGGCCGTAGGTGTCGTGGAAGTGCGCCGCCAGTTTTTCCACCGGCACTTTTTCCGCCACGGTGGCGATCATTTCCCGCGCCTTGCCCGGCGTGCCCACACCGATGGTGTCGCCCAGCGAAATCTCGTAGCAGCCCATTTGCAGCAGCCGTTCGGCCACATGGGCCACGTCCGCCGCCGGCACTTCGCCTTGATAAGGACAACCCAGCACGCAGGACACGTAACCACGCACCTTGATGCCGGCCTCGAGCGCCTGATCGGCCACCGCCTGGAAGCGGTCCAGACTTTCGTCGATGGAGCAGTTGATGTTCTTTTTCGAGAACGCCTCGGAGGCGGCGCCGAATACCGCCACTTCCTTCGCCCCCGCCGCCAGGGCTGCCTCCAGCCCCTTGACGTTGGGCGTCAGCACCGGGTAATCGACACCGGCTTTGCGGCGCAGGGTGCGCAGCACTTCATCACTGCCGGCCATCTGCGGCACCCATTTCGGTGACACGAACGCACCGGCCTCGACCGCCGGCACCCCGGCTTCCGCCAGTGCCTCCACCAGGGCGATGCGCGCCGCGATGGTTACCTTGCCCGGCTCATTCTGCAGGCCATCGCGGGGGCCCACATCGACGATTCGAACTCGTTTCGGAAACGCCATCTTCATCTCCCTTCAGGAGTCCAGTTTCTCATCATCCATCCACCCGGCACCCACGCGCTCATCGGGGTGCCCGCCAGGCCGCCAGGGCCGCCTGGGCGGCCTGGACGATGACCGCCTCACGCTGTGCAAGCGCAATGTCCGCTCCGGAATAGAACACCACCAGAACCAGCGGCGCCTGTCCGGGAGGCCAGAGAATGGCCACATCGTTGGTGGCATGATTGCGCCCGGTCCCGGTTTTGTCACCCACCTTCCAGCCCGGATTCACCGCGGCACGGATACGATGATCACCGGTAACCGAGCCCACCATCCAGTCGATCCACTGCTGACGGCTGGTTTTTTCGAGCACCGGACCAGCGAGCAAATGACTCAGGGTTCGGGCCATGGCCGCCGGCGTGCTGGTGTCGCGCTCATCGCCGGGCAGGTTGCTGTTCAGAAAAGGCTCATAGCGGTCCAGCCGGGAGACGCCATCTCCGGTCTCGCGCAGAAAGCGGGTCAAGCCCGCCGGCCCGCCCACCAGCTTCAGCAACAGATTGGCCGCCGTGTTGTCGCTGTATCCCACGGCCGCGGCCGCCAGCCCGGCCACCGACATCTGGCCGTCATCGACGTGCTCACGGGTCACCGGGCCGTATTCCTGCAAATCGTCCACACCGTAGGCAACCGGCTGGTGCAACGTCAGCTTGCCGTCATCGACGGCCTTCAGTACCGCCGCCGCCAACAACGCCTTGAAGGTGCTGCACATGGCAAAGCGTTCGTCAGCACGGTACCGCCACTGCCGTCCGCTGCCGGTATCCAGCAGCGCAACGCCCAGCCGCCCGCCAAAATCCCGTTCCAGGCTGTCCAGTTGCTGGATGAAAGCATCGTTGCCGGTCGAAGCGCCAGCAAGCCTCTCCTGCTGCGCCACAGCCACCCCGCAGCAGGCCAGCCACATGCCCAGAGCCAGCGCGAACGTCCTTGTCGATATGAATGTCACAAAAAAACCTCTCTCACGATCCCTGTTTCCCACCAGCCAGCCGTCATTATACCGCCTGATCCGGCAACCGCCGGCGGCGGCTGATCAGCATGCGCATGACCAGGAACTGAACGGCGAACAGCAGGATTTTCGAGCACAGCGGGAACACCGCCACATAGGTGGCCCAGCCGGCCACGCCACCCCAGTGGATGGCCAGCAGGTTGCCAATCGCCGTCACGAACATCAGCACCGCCCACAGATAGCCGAACACCAGCGCAATATCGGCCCCCTCATTCACCGCCTTGGGCGGCAAGTAGCGGAGCATCCAGCCAGGTTTCAGCATCACTGCGCCCACCGCCAGATAGGCGATGGTCGGTTTGAGCATGGCGAAGCGCGGGTCATCGAGCACGATCGCCGCGCCGCCGAGCACCACCACCAGCCCCAGGCTCAGCCACTGCATCAGTTGCACCGGGCGGCGCAGCAGCAGCTCGGCGCCAATCTGCACCACGCCCACGGCGATGGACACCGCCACCGCCAACAGCAATTGCCCGGTGGCCGCATACAGACCGGCGAACACCAGAGCGGACAACAAATCGCCAACCAGGTGGCGCAGAGCGAACAACAAGCCGGACATGGAGGCTCTCCGAATCAGTCAGGGCGTCAATTTTCCTGGTGAGAATGGGCCACGCGCGAAGGCCGCACGTCAAGTCCCATTTGCACCCCCGGCATCATCCCGCGGCCATCCACAGCAGCAGCGCACCGAACAGAATCCGGTAGACGCCGAAACCGACGAACGTGAACCGCTCCAGGAAGCGGAGGAACACCTTGATCGACAGGTAGGCCACCACGAACGAGGTGATGAAACCGACGATCAGCGTTTTCATCTGCTCGCCGTGAAAATCCTGATAATGCTGGAACAGATCGAAACCGGCGGCGGCGCCGATCACCGGCAGCGCCAAAAGAAAGGAGAACTCGGCGCTGGCCTTGCGGCTCAGCCCGGCCAGCAGACCACCGACGATCGACGCCCCGGCCCGGCTGGTACCGGGAATCAGCGCGGTGATCTGGGCGATGCCTACCCACAGCGCCTGTTTGTAACTGATGTCCTCGGCATTGGCGGTGTGCAGGCTGGTTTCCTTGTAGTAATGCTCGACGATCAGAAAGATGATGCCACCAATGATGAACATGGCGCCCACCACCGGCACCGTGAACATGGCCGCCACCTGCTCGTGGAACAGCAAACCGAAAACGCCAATGGGAATGAAGGCCAGCGCCACCTTCACCCACAGGGCAAAATGACGGATGGTGAACTTGTCCCGGTAATTGGCCACCACCGCGAGAATGGCGGCAAGCTGAATGATCACCTCGAAAGCCTGGTGAGTCTCGGTCTGATGCACCGACAACCATTCGCTGGCGACAATCAAATGCCCCGTGGACGAGACCGGCAAAAACTCCGTCACCCCCTCAATGATTCCCAGAATCACCGTATCCAGCATGTTCATTATGGCTTCCCTGTTGCGTTTTCTGATGGCGGGCCCTGATCGGCAGCGAGTATGGTACAGAAAGATTTGCCGCAAAGTATTAAGAATGATTAACAGACAAGCAGCGGGCAAAGGGCAGCCTGGGAAGGCAACCGCAGCGGAACTGGGTTACAGTGGCCCGGTTTGCTTTCCCAACCCGGTTCGGATCCTTCTTTCATGAGTGTGCCCAGCACCGATTATGCACGTCCCAATGCCGTCGTCATGGTGATCTCCGCCATGCTCACCGCCCTGGTGGTGATCGTTTTCGCCCGGCTGGCCTACGGCCTGATTCTGCCCACCATGCGCGCCGACCTGGCCATGAGTTACCGCCAGGCCGGCAATCTGGGCACCGTCACCGCGCTCGCTTATCTGCTGTTCGTGCTGCCCGGCGGCGCGCTGGCGGCACGCTGGGGCGCGCGCAAGACCATATTGCTCGGCCTGCTGCTGGACGCCATCGGCTTCATCGGCCTGGCCACCAGCAGCCTTTACGCCCTGGTCGTGGTGGAAATGTTCCTGCTCGGCCTGGGCACCGCCTTCTGTTTCGCGCCGATGCTGTCCCTGCTGGCCACCTGGTATCCGCTGCGCCGCGGCCTGGTGATCGGCTTCATGACCACCGGCGTGGGCAGCGGGCTGCTGTTGTCCGGCCTGCTGGTGCCCTGGCTGACGCAGACCTTCGGGCAACCGGGATGGCGCCTTGCCTGGGCGGTGTTCGCGGCGGTCACCATCGTCGTCATGGTGCTGGTACTGACCGGCGTCAAGGACCCGCCAGCCCTTCATCACGGCGACGTACCGGCACCCTCCGCCGCCGACAAGTGGCGCATCTACCGCAGCGGCCGGGTGATCATCATCGGCGTCGTCTACGGCATCATCGGCCTGGCCTACATCGTCCAGGGGCTGTTCATGGTCAGCTTCGCGGAGCAGTCCGGCGTCAGCACCACCACCGCTGGACTGCTGTTTTCCATGTACGGGCTGGTGTCCGTCACCGTCGGCCCGCTGTGGGGTCTGCTGTCGGACATCTGGGGCCGCGCCAACGCGCTGCTGCTGTCCATGTTTCTGGTCACCCTGGGCATGGCGCTGCCGCTGTTTGCCCAGACGCTGCCAATATTCTTCTGCCATTTCCTGCTGATGGGCTGTGCCATCAACGGTGCCTTCACCATGGTGCAGGCCGGCAGCACCGACCAGGTCGCTCCGCGCCACATCCCCATTGCCTTCAGCTACGTCACGGTGTTCTTTGCCGGCGGCCAGTTCCTCGGCCCGGCGGTGGCCGGCTGGCTGATCCAGGCCAGCGGCTTCAAGGCCGCCGTGGGCTTCACCTGTGTGATACTGCTGATCGGGTTGTATCTGAGCTATCGCGTGCGCAAATTCCCCAGCCAGGTGGCGGTGGAATGAGGCTCGCCAGCCGCGCACACCGGCCCGGCATGGGCGGGCGGGATTGGTGAGCACTGCCCAGTTGGCTAGAATGTGCCCCTCTTCGACAGCGACAGCGGGCCAATGAGCAACGGAGTGCACAAAACAAAGCGCGGCGGCGCCATGCCAGCCAGCCAGACCCGGCTGATACGCCTGGTGGCGCGGCTGGGCAGCCCGGCCGTGGCCAGGGCGCCGACGGATTTCGCCGCGCGGCTGGGTCGTCTGTTCGACCTTTCCGATACCATCGTGCTGGACGACGCCACCCGGCGGACCACGCACGAGCCCCCGGCGCCCGCCCGGCAACGGCATCAGGCCCAGCAACAACTGGCGGCGGATCTGGCGGACAGCCGCGACGGTCTGGCTCAGGCTGTCGCCGAAGCGTTCGAGTCCGACGCGGTCAGCGACCCGTTGCCGCCGCCACAGGCGGCGCGCAAGCCCGGCATTCCACCGGCGTTCGAGCCCTATTCGCGGTTTTATCAGGCCCGCCAGCGTCTGCTCACCGCCAGGGTGCAACGCCTGCGGGCACGGGCGCGCGCCATCGTCAGCGAGGCGGACCCGGCACTGGCGCCGCTGGCCGAGCTGGACGCGGTGTTCGACAACACGCTGACCACCTACCGCCGCCAGTGCCACGAGGCGTTGCCAGCGGTGCTGGAAAAACGTTTCCGCGGCCTCTGGCGTGCCCACCACCGGGCCCTGCCGGCGGAAGCACCGGATCCGCCGGAACAATGGGTCCGTGAAGGTGCCTGGCTGGACCGCTTCCAGCAGGAAATGCGCCTGCTCCTGCTCGCCGAACTGGAAGCACGCCTGATACCGGTCCAGGGCCTGCTGGACGCACTGCACAACAAGGATAGCCAACCCCGATGACACGTTTTCTGTTTCCCCTGGCCTTCGCGCTGGGACTGATCGCCACGATCTGGATCGCGCTGATGCTGCCGGCCGGCAACCCGGTGGCACTGGTGGCCATCGTGCTGATCATCACCGTCTACAGTGCCGGTTTCCTGGAGCTGCGCCGCTACCGCCAGGACACCCGGGCCCTGCACGACAACCTGCGCAGCGTGCCGGCCAGCCTGGACGCCCTGCACGGCTGGCTGGAGCGATTGCCGGCGCCGTTGCGCCACCCGGTGCAGCGCCGCATCGAGGGCGAACCGGCGGCGCTGCCCGGCCTCACTCTGACCCCCTATCTCACCGGCTTGCTGGTGATGCTCGGTCTGCTGGGCACCTTCATCGGCATGATCGTCACCCTGCACGGCGCCGCCACGGCGCTACAGGACAGCGCCGACCTGCACGCCATCCGTGGCGCGCTGGCCGCGCCCATCGCCGGCATGAGCCTGGCCTTCGGCACCTCCATCGCCGGTGTCGCCACCTCCGCCCTGCTCGGGCTGGCGGCGGCGTTCAGCCGCCGCGATCGCCTCGCCGTCGGCCGTGAGCTGGACCGCCAGGTGGCCGGCGAGCTGCAACCGTTTTCTCTCAAACACCAGCGCCAGCAAACCTTCCAGGCCCTGCACGAGCAGGCCCAGGCTTTTCCCCTGGCCGTTGAGCATCTGCGCAATCTGAGCGAACAGTTGAGCCAGACGAGCCAGCAACTCGGTCAGCAGTTGGGAGACACGCTGGTCGCCAATCAGCAGCAGTTCCACACCGACATGCACGCCCGCTACCATGAGCTGGCCAATACGGTAAGCAGCGCCCTCGGCGCCAGCTTCGCGGAAAACACCCGTCTCGCCAGCGAACAGACACAGCGGATCACCAGCCACGCGCTGACCCGTTTCGACGAGCAGACCCAACACCAGCAGCAGCACCTCAGCGAACTCGCCGAACAGCATTTCACCGCCTCGGCCGCCCGCTTGCAGGCCCTCGGCGAACAGCTGACCCAAGGCTGGCACGACAGCCAGCAACAACACCGCCAGTCCCTGACACAACTGGCCACCACGATTGGAGACTTGCTGAAAAACCACATCGACAGGCTGCAACAGCAGACCGGCGAGCTGATGGAACACAGCCGCACACACCAGCAAACGCTACAACAGCAAGGCGAACGGCAACTCACGGCACAGACGCAATGGTTTCACGACCTTGCCAGCCAGGCAGCGGAGCAATGGCAGGCCGGGCTGAGCCATCAACAGCAGGCCAGTGCCGAGCAGGCGCAGCGCTTCGACACCACGCTCGCGGCACACAACGAACGTTTCCTGACCACCACCAGGGAACTGATAGAGGCGCAGCAGTCCGGCATCAACAGCCTGGTTTCACGGAGCGGAGAACAACTGACCGCACTGCGCGACCAGGAAGCACAGCGTGCCGACGCCGCCATCGAACGCCTCCACCATCTGGAACAGACCGCTGCCCAGCGCCTGACCGCCCTCGGCCAGGCGCTGGAAGCACCGATGGCCCGCCTTATCGAATCCGCCACGCAAGCGCCGCAAGCCGCCGCCGAGGTCATCGCCGAACTGCGCGCCGAGCTGGTCCGCTACGGGGAGCGGGACAACGCCATGCTCGACGAGCGCCAGCAATTACTGGCGGAGATCAATCGCCTGCTGCAAACGGGCAGCGAAGTGGCCAGCGCTCAGCACGACGCCGTCAGCGAGCTGGCCCGCAACGCCAGTCAGGTGCTCGACGACACCGCCCAGACGCTTGCCCGCCAGGCCGAAACCCAGAGCGGTACGCTCGAACAACTGGCTGCCGACATCACCGGCAGCGCCCATCAGGTGGCCAGCCTCGGCGACGCGCTGGGCACCGCGGTGCAACTGTTCAGCGACGCCAACGACAAGCTGGTGGCCAACCTGGAGCGCATCGAAACGTCCCTGAGCCAGTCCAGCGCCCGCAGCGACGAGCAGCTCGCCTACTATGTGGAACAAGCCCGCGAGGTCATCGATCTGAGCCTGGCCTCGCAGAAGGAGGTGCTCGATACGCTGGGAGCGCTGCACACCGGGGATCAGGCCGGGAAGCATGCCGGGAAAAAAGGATAAGCCATGGATGAGCGGGACGATGAAGTAGCCGCTGCGCCGGTGTGGGCGATCTTTTCCGACATGATGGCCGCCCTGGTGGGCCTGCTGGTGCTGATTCTGGTGTGGGTGATCGGCAACCAACTGGCGCTGAGCCAGGAACTGCAACAGGAGAAAGTCCAGCGGCTGGCCGAACAACAACGCCGGTTGGTGCTCGAACAGGCACTGGCCGATCCGCTCGCCGCCGGCCGCATCACTTTTCGCGATGGACGCATCGGCATCAACGGCAGCGTACTGTTTGCACTCAATTCCGACGAGCTGCGCCCCAAGGGCAAGGCGCTGCTGAATTCCCTGGTACCGCCGCTCAAGGCCTATCTGGGCAAGCACAACGAAATTCTCATGGTCAGCGGCTACACCGATGACCTGGCGATCCAGAAGGACAACCAGCACTACCAGGACAACTGGGACCTCTCCGCGCAACGGGCGCTGACCGTCACGCGGGCGCTGATCGCCGACGGCATGCCCGCCGAGCAGATCATTGCCGCCGCCTTCGGCGACCACCATCCGGTCGTGGCCAACAAGGACGCCGCGTCCCGCGCCCAAAACCGGCGCGTGGAGATTTCCACCGTTCCCGGACCAGGCAGCGAAAAAGCCAGCGGTGACAGCGCGGCCAGTGGAGAGCCGGGCAATGACTGAGCCCCGCGAATCCTGCGCGCAGCAACTGGCCGCCCTGCGGGAGGCCGGCGCCCAGCACCACGACCCGGTCGGCTTCCGCTATCTGGAAAGCCTCAGCGAACGCCTCGCGGCAAGCCGTCACGACGTTCATCAGAGCCAGCTCCGGCAGGCCCTGGAAGCATTCCGGGATGCTTTTCTGCGGGAACAGCAAACCGCCACGGCACGGCTGGAAACGCTGGTGCGTTCGGGCTGGCAACGGCAAACATTGCAGCCTTATCTGCAAACGGGAAACTTCAAAGCGCTGCACCGGCTCGCCGACACGCCGCCTCGTCCCTCACCCCTGGCGGCGCTGCTCTCCGCATTGCAGGCCGGCACCGATGACGGCCAGCAGACAGAGCCGGAAGGCGACAGTCTGACCACCCTGCTGCGCGAGCAACAGGCGCGGCTGGACGCTTTCGGCGCCGCCCCGGTGGACGACGAACAGCGCCGGCGCCCGCTGAAAGCCGCGCGCCATCTACTCGCCGCCCAGGCGCGCCTGCACACCCGCAACCGCATCCGCCAAGCCTTGGTCGAGGCTCCCAGCAACGCCGGCCCGCTCAACTCCCATCGCCTGGTGGCTCAGGCCCTTGAACGCCTGGGCGACCTGGCGCCGGGTTATCTGGAACACTTCGCACGACACATGGAAGTGCTCATGGCGCTGGAAAAAGTGCGCAAGTAAAGCTGGCAGTATTGCTCAGCCCGCCGTCTTCCTGTCGCCGAGCACGGCGAAATCGCTGGCGTCGTGGCGTTCAGGCAGGAAGGTTCCCGGCTCGCCGGAACTCCGGTTGACGATGCGGCCACGCTGCACCGCCGGACGGCTGTACACCTCTTTCTGCCAGCGCATCACGTTGCGATAGCTCTGGGCATCGAGGAATTCAGCGGCCGAATAAACCTTGTTGGCAACCAGATTGCCGTACCAGGGCCAGATCGCCATGTCGGCGATGCTGTACTCGTCGCCCGCCACGAAACGATTGTCGGCAAGCTGACGATCCAGCACGTCGAGTTGACGCTTCACTTCCATGGTGTAACGGTCGATCGGGTATTTGAACTTCTCCGGCGCGTAGGCATAGAAGTGGCCGAAACCGCCGCCCAGGAACGGTACCGCGCCCATCTGCCAGAACAGCCAGTTCAGACACTCGGTGCGCTGGTGAATCTCCGTGGGCAGAAACTCGCCGAATTTTTCCGCCAGATACAGCAGAATGGAACCGGACTCGAACACCCGCTGCGGCGGGTTGAGGCTGTGATCCACCAGCGCCGGAATTTTCGAATTGGGGTTGGCGGCCACGAAACCGCTGCCGAACTGGTCGCCCTCGCCGATGTTGATCAGCCAGGCATCGTACTCCGCGCCCTTGTGACCCAGCGCCAGCAACTCTTCGAGCATGATGGTGATCTTCTGGCCGTTGGGCGTGGCCAGGGAATACAACTGCAAAGGATGCTTGCCGACCTGCAACGCCTTTTCGTGGGTCGCGCCGGCCACCGGGCGGTTGATATTGGCAAACTTGCCGCCGTTGCCGGGTTCCCACGTCCAGACCTTCGGCGGGGTATAGGTTTCATCGGTCATAGGTGATCTCTCGATTGGCCAAACAAGTTGACTGCAAGGCGACAACATAGCGCTCAAAGCGGCAGTTTGGTAGTCACACGAATTGTCGGATGATCTCCAGTCGTTGCTTCATCCCGCAATCAACCTCCTATTGTCTGTCGCTACCCGCGACAGCCGCTCAAAGAATATCCTCGCCCACCTCTTCCACGAAGCGCCGGGATTCGCCTTCCCAGCGCATCGAGCCGGTTTCGATAAGGTAAATGCGATCGGAGTGCCTGAGCGCGAAAGTGAGATTCTGCTCCGCCAGCAACACCGTCAGCCCACTCTCATCTTGCAACTTCTCCAGGACATCGGAGATACCTTCAAGGATCAGCGGCGCCAGCCCCAGAGTGGGCTCATCGAGCAACAGCAGTTGTGGTTTTTGCATCAATGCCCGCCCGATGGTGAGCATCTGCTGTTCCCCACCGCTCAGTGTCTGCGCCTTCTGGCCGGCACGCTCACGCAATCTCGGGAACAGCTCGAATACCCACGCCAATTGATCGGCGCGTCCATGAGCATCGAGCGCGTGGGCGCCCATCTCCAGGTTTTCGCGAACCGTCATGAAAGGGAACAGGTCACGCGTCTCCGGACATAAAGCGATACCGCCCGTGGCGATGGCCGCGGGCTTGCTTCCTTGCAGAGAGCGGCCATCGAAGCGGACATCGCCCGCATAACCGACGAAGCCGAGAATGCTGTTGAACAGGGTCGTCTTGCCGGCGCCGTTGAGCCCGACCACCGAGACGAATTCACCACGCTTGACGTGCAGATCGATGTCGCGCAATGCCTCGGCCCGGCCGTAATGCACTGACTCGATGGCAACCTCGAGCAGCCGGTCGTCCGTTACCGCCTGGTCACGGTGCCGTGCCTCGCCCACCGCACCCAGCGATTTGCCGAAGTACACCTCCTGTACGCGCTCATTGCGAGTCACCTCCGACGGGATTCCTTCAGCGATTTTCTGCCCGGCGTGCATCGCCACGATGCGATCCACCAGGCCGGATACCGCCTTCACGTTGTGGTCGACCAACACCACGGCACAGCCGGCATCGCGCATGGCGATGGCCAGCTCGGAAAACTCGCGGGTTTCACTGGGCGCCAACCCGGCGAACGGCTCATCCAGCAGCAGCACCATGGGCTCCGAAGCCAGTGCCTTGGCGACCTCAAGACGACGCAGATCGGCGAATGGCAATGAATCGGGCCGTTGATGCAGCACCTTTTCCAGCCCCACACGCTCTGCCACCTCGACGGCCCGATCGGTCACCGCCCGGCTGGCACGAAACTGAAACAGGGAATCGCGCAGCAATGCCAGCTTGATGTTCTCCAGCACGGTTTGCCGCCGCAGCGGCCGCGAATGCTGGAACACCATACTCATCCCCGCTTTGGCGATGGCGTGCGTCGCCTTGCCGACCATCTCTTCGCCATCCAGAACCACCGACCCATTATCCGGGCGTACCACACCCATGATCAGCGACAGGGTCGTCGATTTGCCGGAACCGTTGGGACCAATCAACCCCAGGATCTCGCCACGCTCCACGGAGAAAGCCATGCCATCGACGGCCTGCAAACCGCCGAATCGCCGGGAGAGGCCGGAAACCTCCAGAATACTCATGCCTTTCGCTCCCCCCGTGAACCAAACAAACTGATGAAACCACCGGGCGCCAGCAGCAACACCAGCAAGGCCAACACCGCCACGGCGGTATTGCTCAACTGGCCAATCGGGCGCAACAGTTCACCGGCGACGATGAGGAAGATGGCACCCAGGACCGAACCTATGATGGAGCGTCGCCCACCCACGATGGTGGCGATGATGACCTGGACCGCCACCACCACGGCCACCACCGTACCCGGCGAGGCCGTGCCGAAGTAAAACACCGTCATGGCACCGGCCAGCCCGGAGAAGAAAGAGCTCACCAGGAAAGCAAACACTTTGTATTTAGTGACACTGAAACCCAGCGCCTCGGTGGCGCCGGCATCCTGCCCCACGGCTTCCAGAATCAGGCCCAGCGGCGAGCGCACTATCAGCCGCAACACCAGAGCCGTGACTACCGTCAGCCCCAGGGCGTAGTAGAAGTTGCCTTCACTGCTCAAAGTGAGGATATCCCGCAATGCGAGGCCGATCTCACCCCCCGTATAACCGGCGAAAGTGACGATCAGTTGGCCGAGAATCAACACCGCGACCAGCGTCACCAGCCCGAAGTACGGCCCCGTCAACCGCAAGGCCGGCCCCGCCAGCAATAAACCACCGATCATGGCCGCGACGACCCCCACCGGAATGCAGGCCCACACCGGCCAACCCAGGAACGTATTGCACAGGCCGGCGCCGTAAGCGCCCAGACCGATGAGGAAGGTGGGGCCGAAATTCACCTCGCCGATGTAACCAAACAGCAAATCCCAGTTCATGGCGTAAACCCCCATGTAAAGGGCGATGGTCAATACACCGAGGTAATAGCCGGAGGTGAACAGAGGAATGAAAGCGAGAAAGATGAAGAAAAGCACCGTCAGACCGACCCGCCAATCGAGCCAATCCCGAGCCCAGGGCCTGAAACCCCGTGAAGTGTGATTGGTGTTGGGCATGAGTTGCACCCCTTGCAGGTTAGTGGCGGCCGAACAGGCCCTGTGGACGGATGTAAAGAATCACCACCAGCAGTATCAAGCCCGGTATCTGGCTGATGGAGGGTGAAATCAGGAAAGCGGTGACCGTACCCAGGAAACCGAGAATGTACGCCCCGACCAGCGAGCCGAACACGTTGCCCAACCCGCCCAGTACGACGATGGTGAAGGAGATCGCCGTGAGGTTGATGGCGACGTCACTGCTGGCTCCCACGAACGACGCCAGCAACACGCCGGCGATGCCCGCCAGCAACCCGTAGATGCCCCACACCATCACGTGCACCTTGCGAATATCGTAACCGACGATGGCCAATCCTTTCGGGCTCATGGAAGCGGCCAGCATGGCTTTGCCAAGCCGGGTACGGGAAGTGAAAAACCACAATAGAATCAGCACCGCCCAGGCCACGCCGCCGATCAGCAAACTGTTTTTCGGCACGTTGTTGCCGGCGATCACGACAACCCCTTCCATCATCGGTGGTGTTGCGACCGGCGTAGCACCGAAGAACCACTCCAGCACGCCTTGCAGGATCAGAGCCACCAGCAGCGTGGCGACCAACTGGAATACGTGCTTCTCCGCCGTGGAAATCTGCTGGAAGCGCTCCAGCGGCAGAATCACCAGCACATAAAGCAGATACGTCACTACAATCGCGGCGGCAATCCCCACCAGGTCGCCCAGATAGGTTCCCAATCCCAGATGCTGCGCGGCATACCAGGCCACCAACGCGGCCAGCACGATGATGCCGCCGTGGGCGAGATTGAGGATGCCCGATATCCCGAAGATGATGGTCATGCCAGCAGCGGCCAGCGCGTAAATCGCGCCAAGGATGAAACCGCTGATCAGAATCTGAATGAACAAATCCATGATTTATCCCGTCGTTGTGGGTTTGCCACAGCGGCCCGCACCGGCTCTTCAGGACAGAGAAAACCGGGCCGCAATATCGCGGTTGGGTGATGGTATGGGCGGAAGACGGGCGCCGCGCGAACGCGACGCCACGACCTGCATCAAGAAAGCATCACTGGGACTTCGTGGGCACGAAAGACGGCACCTGCACCTTGCCGGTCGCCAGCCGTTCGGGCCAGATGATGACCTGTTTGCCTTTTTGCCACTGGAATACCAGGAAAGACTGTCCTTCCTTGGGATCCTGATTGAAGATGATCTCGTGGGCGTATTCGTCATCCAGACCATGGAAGCGGATTCGCCCCAAGGTGCCCACGATGTCGGTCTTGGCCAGCGCCTTGACCAGATCATCGCTGGAGGCAGTATCACTGCGCTTCAGTGCATCGGCCAGAGTGAGCATGGCGTCGTAGGTGGTATAGGCATCATAAGCGGGCTCGTCGATGTTGAACTGCTTCTTGTATGCCTTGTAGAAGCCGGGCGTCTTGGGCGTCATGGCCGCGCCGGACAGACCGGGGGTGCCGGTGATCAACCCTTCGGTGGCTCCGTTGGTGGCAGCCCAGAACTTGGACGATCCGGCCATGCCGTTGATGCCGGCAAACAGTGCCGGAACCTGCTGCTGGTGCCACTGGATGGCCGATTTGGTGCCCACGTGAGCCACGGCGGCCATGATCACGTTTGCCTTCTTGTCCCTGATGCGGCTGAAAATCGGCGTGAAGTCAGTGGTATCCGGTGAGAAGCGGATATGATCCACTACCGTGAAGCCCGCCTTCGGCAGGCACTTCTCGTAACCCGCATCCACGGCCTTGGTCCAGTTGGCGTCTTCGCTGAAGATCACGGCGCGATTCAGTTCCGGGTAAATACCGTTTTTCAGCCGGTAGGCACCGAAAATGCACGCTTCCTTGGCGAGAATGTGTGAATTGACGTAGCTGTGAAACACATATTTAAAGCGATCCGGCTGATCGTGAATACGCTCCGGGATTTCCGACGAGGCGGCCCCGGTGATCAGCAACGGCGTCTTCAGGCGCGAAGCCCAGGGCATCAGCGACAAGGCCACTTCACTGGTGAAAATACCCACCATGGCGACCACATGATCCTGTTGCACCGCACGCTGATAGGCGCGCGCCGCCTCCGCCGCTGAAAAGTTGGTGTTGTATTCGTGGATCTCGATCTTGCGGCCATTGATGCCGCCATTGGCGTTGATCGTGTCGGCGGCCAGCTCGGCCGCATTGAAGATGGATTTACCGAGAATATGGCTCTCCGGTGCCAACACGCCGACCGGAATGGGTTCCGCGGCCGCAGCCAGAGGGATCGATGCCACCCAGCAAAGGGTGCCGAGAATCGCCGCGAAAACGGCTGGGAAAAGCCGGAAAGGCCTTGACGAATGCATAGCTTTTCTCCTTGTTACTCGCACGGCGTTTATGACTGATATAATTCGCCGCGACTATTATTGTATTAGCGAGCCTTTCAACAGCTTCCTCTCAATGCGGAACCGATGTCAACCGCGTCACCGGCAGGGAAGCGGAATCACCGGGCGACAGAGTGAGCACGCTTTTTGTGCTTTCGCGGCACGCTTCCGGGCCTCCATCAAAGTGTGCTACCGTCCGTCCGATCCCACGGACCGATACCTTTGGAGAGCCCGCTTGTCAAAACAACAGCAATCGGATGACAAGCCACACTTCAGCGGCGAACAACTGACCGAAGCCGCGGTCGAGGGCGTACAGGATGCCTCGCTCACCGAAATGCGCCGCAACCAGATCTGCGAGGCGGCGCTGGAGCTGTTCCTTCAGAAGGGTTTCGACGCCACCACCATCCGCGACATCTGCGCCAAATCCGGCGTCAATCAGGCCAGCATTTACGATTACATCGCCAACAAGAACGACATTCTCCGCCGTCTGCTGAATCAGCTCTGGTTCCGCCCCGGCTTTCCCTCCCTGGCGCAGCGTCTGGAACCGGGCGGTACCGACATCAAGGAAGGCATTGCCGCCTTCTATCGGGACGCCTGGTCGGAAAAGCGCAAGGGAACGTTGCTGGTGTACCGCTCGGTCCCCTACCTGACCGACGAAGACAAAAAGACCATGCGCCACCACGACGAAGCGGTGCTCGCCGATCTGGCGCAGCGGTTGCGTGAATGCACCGGCCTGCAAGAAAACGACGAACGCGCCACCATCATCGCCAACCTGCTGATCTTCCTGGCGGCCTTCGCGCCGATGCGCGACTGGTTGACCCGCGACATCGACAACGAGCTGGCGCTCGACACCGTGGCCACGGCCGTTACCGCCATCATCGACAATCTGGCGAAAAGCTGATTTCCCTCCGCTCCCTGCCGCCTTCGCACCCTCATTCCCTGAACCTCGCATAAGCTCGGGCGGCGGCGGAACATCTTGCGAAACACTATTCCATAATTTGCAAAATAATCCTGACTTGCCAGTCAGAGACACTTGACTTCATGACGCGATCCGCCTTAGCGTGACCCCTGACAACTGTCAGGTGGCCCTGCTCTCAGAGCCGCCTCATTTTGGTTGTGCCCATTGGAAACGACGGAGACAAACAGAATAATGAACCCCTACCTCCAGGTGACATCACCACGCACCGGCAACCCAGTGGTGACGGCATGATGACGCCCGAACAAGCTGTCGCCCATCTCACCAGTACCGATCCCCGTTTCGCACTCACCGAAGCCGATATCAACGGCGTGTCCTACCGCGTATTCGCCAATGCCCCGGCCAGCCTGCGCGAGCTGCTGGAACAGGCGGGCCCCGCCTATGACGGGCGCGACGCGCTGGTCTACCAGGATGAGCGCTGGAATCACGCGCAACTGTGCGAAGAAGTGAAGCGCCTGGCCAACGCCCTGGCCAGCGAGTTGGGCGTCAAGCCCGGCGAGCCGGTGGCCATGGCCATGCGCAACTACCCGGAACTGCTGATCCTGATTCTGGCGGTGTCGGCGCTGGGCGCGGTGGCCGTGCCCATGAACGCCTGGTGGTCAACCGAGGAGCTGGAATACGGTTTCAAGGACAGCGGCGCCCGCATCGCCTTCGTGGACGGCGAGCGGCAGCAACGCGTTGCCCCCTTTGCCGGCAAACTGGGACTGACCCTGGTGGCGGTACGCGACGCCCAGGCCGAGCTTCGCTACGACGATCTGCGGCAAGCCGGTGACGGCAACGCCTGGCCGGACGTCACCATCGATACCGACGACGATTTCGCCATCATTTATTCCTCGGGTTCCACGGGTAATCCCAAAGGCGTGGTGCTCACTCACCGGGGCGCCATTACCTCGGTCTATTCCCGCGTCATGGCCAGCCAACTGGGGCCGTTGATCATGGACCCGCCGCCTCCGCCGCCGCCGGAAGACCTGTCGGCGCTGGTCATCACCCCGCTGTTTCACGTCACCGCCCTGCACGCCCTGGCCTTCAACGGCCTCACCATCGGCTGCACGCTGGTATTGATGTACAAGTGGGACGCCGAGGAGGCGGTGCGCATCATCGAGCGCGAGAACATCACTCATTTCACCGGCGTCCCCACCCAGTCCGCCGACCTGATGGCGGCGGCGGAGCGGATGGGCGCCAAACTGAGCAGCCTGCGCACCATCGCTGCCGGCGGCGCCAAGCGCCCGGCGGCCCAGGTGGACGAACTGGCGGAAGCGTTCCCCGAGGCCGCCATCGCCTCCGGCTGGGGCATGACCGAGACCAACTCTCTGGGCATCACGCTGGTCGGCCCGGATTATCTGGCGCACCCGGAAGCCGCCGGCCGCCCCACGCCACCGGTGCAGGATTTCCGCATCGTCGACAACGACGGGCAGGACGTCGCCACTGGCGAAGTAGGCGAGTTGATCGTCAAAAGCCCTACCAACATGCGCTGCTACCACAACCTGCCCGAAGAAACTGCCGACACGCTGCGCGACGGCTGGCTGTACACCGGCGACCTGGCCCGCCAGGACGAGGAAGGGCTGTTTTATATCGTCGACCGCAAGAAAAGCATCATCCTGCGCGGCGGTGAAAACATCTCCTGCCTGGAGGTGGAAGGCGTATTGCACCGGCACGCGGCGGTGCTCGAAGCCGGCGTCTTTCCGATACCCGATCAGCGGCTCGGCGAGACCGTGGGCGCCTGCGTGTATTTGTATCCGGACAGCGACGTCAACGAAGTCGAACTGAAATACTTCGTGCGCATGCACCTGGCCAATTTCAAGGTCCCGGAGCACATCTGGCTTCGCTACACCCCACTGCCTCGCGGCGGTACCGACAAGATCGACCGTCGGGCGCTGCGTACCGAATGTCTTGCCGACCTCGCCACCACGGAAACCGATCATGCCACAACACCCTGAAATCAACTCGCAAGCCTCCGCCTACATCGCCGAAGCCAGCCGCTTGGCCTGGCAAGTGCCCGGTCTCGCCGCCGGTACCCAACCGCGCACGGTGCGCAAAGTCGGCTTCATCGGCGCCGGCACCATGGGCGGCGGCATCGCCATGAACTTCGCCACCGCCGGCTATCCGGTGACCATTCTGGAAACCCGTCAGGACGCGCTCGAGCGCGGCCTCGGCGTGATGCGCGCCAATTACCAGCGCAGCGCGGATCGCGGCCGTTTCCCCCAGGATGAAGTGGACACCCGCATGGGGCGCGTCACCGGCACGCTGGACATGAACGACCTGGCCGACTGCGACCTGATCATCGAGGCGGTATTCGAGGATATCTCGATCAAGGAAAAAGTGTTCGCCGACCTGGATGGCATCGCCAAAACCGGCGCCATTCTCGCCACCAATACCTCCGGCCTGGACATCGACCGCATCGCTGCCGCCACCAAGCGCCCTGCCGATGTCATCGGCATGCACTTCTTCTCACCGGCCAACGTCATGAAGCTGCTGGAAATCGTGCGCGCCGATCACACCGCCGACGACGTGGTAGCCACCGCCATGAGCCTGGCCAAGGAAGTGGGCAAGATTGCCGTGCTGGTGGGCGTCTGCCCCGGCTTCGTCGGCAACCGCATCCTGCACGCCCGGCAGGAGCAAGCCAACAAGCTGCTCTATACCGGCGCCATGCCCTGGGATATCGATGCCGCCATCAACGCCTTCGGCTTCCGTATGGGCCCCTATCAGATGGCGGACCTGGCCGGCCTGGATATTGGCTGGTCGAAAGGGGCGAAAACCAAAAATCCGATTCGTGATGCGCTGTGCGAAATCGACCGCCGCGGACAGAAAACCCGTGCCGGTTTCTACGACTACGACGAGAATCGCAAGAACACGCCTTCTCCGGTGGCGGAAAAAATCATCCGCGAGATCACCGGCGCACAGCCGCGCACTCTGTCCCAGGACGAGATCATCGAAACCTGCATTTTCCCGATGATCAACGAAGGCCTGAAGATTCTTGAAGACAACAAAGCCCAGCGCCCCTCGGACATCGACGTGGTGTGGCTGAACGGCTACGGCTGGCCCGGCGACAAAGGCGGCCCGATGTTCTACGGCGATCAGGTCGGCGCTGCCGCCATTTTGAAACGCATGGAACAACTGGGAGCCGAAGACCCGGCGTTCGCGCCGGCGGAAACCCTGAAGCAACTGGCCCACGACAACGGCTCTTTCCTGGAACTGGATCTGGGCGGCCTGAAAACCGCCGCCAACACCTGAAAAACCGCAAGGACAAGATGATGGCATACGAATTCGTCACCACCGAACGCCGGGGTCGCATTCTGCTGGTCACCATGAATCGGCCGGAAGTGTACAACGCCATGCACGTGCACATGCACCATGAAATGTCTCAAGTGTGGGACGAATTCGCCGCCGATCCCGATCTGTGGGTGGCGGTGCTCACCGGCGCCGGCGACAAGGCCTTTTCCGCCGGCAACGATCTCAAATTCACGGCGCAATCCAAAGGCAACGAGATTGCCCGTCCCGCCAGCGGCTTCGCCGGCCTGGCCTCACGCTACGATCTGGAAAAACCAGTGATCGCCGCCGTCAACGGCTTCGCCATGGGCGGCGGCTTCGAAACGGCGCTGTGCTGCGACATTCTGCTGGCCGCGGACACCGCCACCTTTGCCCTGCCGGAAGTGAAAGTCGGCCTGTTCGCCGCGGCCGGTGGGGTACAACGCCTGAGCAGACAGATCGGCCGCAAGTCGGCCGTCGAGATCATGCTCACTGGCCGCCACGTCAGCGCTGCCGAAGGCCAGCAACTGGGCTTCGTCAACGCCGTCTATCCCCAACAACAATTGATGGCGGCGGCCATGGCCAAGGCGGAGGAAATCTGTGCCGTATCCCCCTCCTCCGTGAAGGCCACCAAACGGGTGCTCAATCACATGGACGGGCTGGAACGTCTCGCCGAGACGCTGAGCTACAGCCGCGAAGTGATCGAGGATCTGAGCCACACCGAAGACTTCAAGGAAGGCGTCGACGCCTTCGTCGAAAAGCGCCCACCGCAGTGGAAAAACCGCTGATTGCGCTTCACCGTATCGAGGAAACGAACCATGGGTAATGATACCGACCTGAACAACCTGGCCATGTCCGAAGGAGCGCGCCCGCTTCTGGACGCGGTGAAAAAACACATTCGGGAAAACGTCGAACCGATCACCGAGGAATTCTTCCGTCTTGGCGAAGGCCGCGCCGAGCGCTTCGGCTGGGCGCCGGGCCAACTGGAATTGCTGGACGGCGCCAAGAAAAAGGCGCGCGAAGCCGGGCTGTGGAACTTCTTCCTGCCCAACG
>CAYMKZ010000015.1:18135-39538 GCA_964391345.1 uncultured Alcanivorax sp. | reverse complement strand
ATCGCCGAACGTGTTGCCGGCGAGCATGTCGCGCACCGCGTCTTCCGCTTCCTGCAGGGTGGTGGCGACGATCACCCCCTTGCCGGCGGCCAGCCCGTCCGCCTTGATGACGATGGGGGCGCCTTGCTGGCGTACGTAGGTGAGCGCCGGGTCGATGTCGGTGAAGTTCCGGTAGGCGGCGGTGGGAATGCCGTGACGGGCCAGAAAGTCCTTGGTGAAGGCCTTGGAGCCTTCCAGTTGGGCCGCCGCCCGTTTCGGGCCGAAGCATTTCAGGCCGCGGCTCTCGAAGTAGTCCACCAGCCCTTCCACCAGCGGCGCTTCCGGGCCGACGATGGTCAGCGCCACGCCTTGCCGCTCGGCGAGGTCCGCGAGGCCGCTCTGGTCGAGCACGTCCAGCGCCACGTTTTCCACCTTCGCCTCGCGGGCGGTGCCGGCATTGCCCGGCGCCACCAGCACCTTCTCGACGCTGGAAGCCTGTGCCACTTTCCAGGCCAGCGCGTGTTCGCGCCCGCCGGAGCCGATGATAAGGACTTTCATGCGGTGCTGCCTCTTGTGACTCTCTGGCTGGCGCGTGGCGCCGGTTAGTGACGGAAATGCCGCATGCCGGTAAACACCATGGCGATGTCGGCTTCGTCGGCGGCGGCGATCACTTCCTCGTCGCGGATCGAACCGCCCGGCTGGATCACGCAGCGGATACCGTCGGAGGCGGCGTTGTCGATGCCGTCACGGAACGGGAAGAAGGCATCCGAAGCCATTACCGCGCCTTTCACTTCCAGGCCGGCCTGTTGCGCCTTGCTGGCGGCCAGGCGCGCCGAGTTGACGCGGCTCATCTGGCCGGCGCCGACGCCCACGGTCTGCCGGTTGCGGGCGTAAACGATGGCGTTGGACTTGACGAACTTGGCGACCTTCCAGGCGAAGATCAGGTCATGCAGTTCCGCTTCGCTGGGCGCCCGCTTGGTGACCACCTTGAGATCATCGGTGGTGATCATGCCGGTGTCGCGGTCTTGCACCAGCAGGCCGCCGTTGACGCGCTTGTAGTCGAGCTTGCCGGGAACGGCGCCTGCCAGGTCGCCGCAAACCAGCACGCGCACGTTCTTTTTCGCCGCGGTGATGGCCAGTGCTTCGTCGCTGGCGGTGGGGGCGATGATCACTTCCACGAACTGACGATCGACGATGGCTTTGGCGGTGGCGGCGTCCAGTTCGCGGTTGAAGGCGATGATGCCGCCGAAGGCGGATTCCGCATCGGTGGCGAAGGCCAGATCATAGGCCTTGCCGATGCCGTCCAGGCTCACCGCCACGCCGCAGGGGTTGGCGTGCTTGACGATCACGCAGGCGGGCTTGGTGAAGGACTTCACGCACTCCAGGGCGGCGTCGGTGTCGGCGATGTTGTTGTAGCTGAGTGCTTTGCCTTGCAGCTGGCGGGCGCTGGAAATGGACGCCGGCGCCGGGTTGTGCTCGACGTAGAAGGCCGCGTGCTGGTGCGGATTTTCGCCGTAGCGCATGTTCTGCGCTTTTTCAAAGTTGAGATTGAAGGTACGCGGGAATTCCTCGTTGCCTTCGCCGACTTGCTTGCCGAAGTGGTTGGCGATGGCACTGTCGTAGGCGGCGGTGTGCTCGAAGGCGCGGATCGCCAGATCGAAACGCAGGGCGTCGGAGAGCGCGCCGCCGTTGGCGGCCATGTCGTCCAGCACGCGCTGGTAATCGGCGGCGGCGGTGACCACGCCGACATGGGCGTTGTTCTTGGCCGCCGAGCGCACCATGGTCGGGCCGCCAATGTCGATGTTCTCGATGGCTTCTTCCAGAGTGCAGTCCGGTTTGGCCACGGTCTGCTCAAAGGGATAGAGGTTGACCACCACCAGATCGATGGGCTCGATGCCGTTGTCCGCCATCACCTGATCGTCATGCCCGCGGCGGCCGAGAATGCCGCCGTGCACCTTGGGGTGCAGGGTCTTGACCCGGCCGTCCATCATCTCCGGGAAACCGGTGTAGTCGGAGACTTCACGCACCGCGATGCCCGCTTCCTGGAGTTTGCGGAAAGTGCCGCCGGTGGAGAGGAGGTTGACACCCCGCTCCGCCAGGGTGCGAGCGAACTCGACGATACCGGTTTTGTCGGAAACGCTGATCAGTGCGTGTTTAACGGCCTTGCTCATGATGGATCACCTGGTGATGCGGCACGCCTCCATACAATACACCTGAACGCCGTGTACAGGCGGCTTGTGAGTTGCGGGCTAGTGTGTAGCGTGCTGCGTGTTTGGCGTTACGTGAAAACGAAAAAAGGGCAGTGTGCACTGCCCCAGGCTACTGCCTGCCGGGTTACAGCAGACCGTATTGTTTGAGCTTCTTGCGCAGCGTGCCCCGGTTGAGGCCGAGCAGCTCGGCGGCCTTGGTCTGGTTGCCACGGGTGTATTCAAGCACCTTTTCCAGCAGCGGGATTTCCATCTCCGCCAGGACCATCTGGTACAGCTCGCTGACCGGTTCGCCGTCGAGCTGGTTGAAGTAGTCCACCAGTGACCGGCGCACGCAATTGCGCAAGGTGTCGTGGGTCTCGCTGCGAGCCAGCGTCAGATAGGGTTTGCGCGATTCTGCGGTATTCATTTCAGTCAATGTCCGTGCAGCAGCGGTCTTCATCGAGGGTAGGGTCATGCGGCCAATGCTCCGTCTTTGTGCCGGGCAGACAGGTCGTCGTAGCAGCCGAAGCGAACCCGGTCACAGCCAGCGCTGATCTGTAGGAAAAACTGTTCTACGGCCTGCCGTTGCTGGCGTGCCTGTTCCAGATTGTTGAACCCGCGCCGGAATTCTTCGCCGCCTGGCAGATGCTGGGTGTACCAGCCCAGATGCTTGCGGGCAATGCGCACACCGGAGTATTCCCCATAGAAATCATGCAGTTCCGAGAGATGGCCTTGCACCACATGGTGCACGTATTCCACCGGCGGCGCGGGTGGAAGACAGCCCTGTTCCAGGTAATGCATGACGTCGCGAAAAATCCAGGGATTACCCTGTGCAGCGCGGCCGATCATGATACCACTGGCGCCGGTGGTTTCCAGTATCCGTTGTGCCTTTTGCGGCGAATCGATATCACCATTGGCGATAACCGGCAGTTTGACGCTCTCCACCACGGTGCGGATGGTGTCGAACTCGGCGGCGCCGTTGTAGCGGTCGGCGCGGGTGCGGCCGTGGATTGCCAGCGCCTGGATGCCGGCCTGTTCCGCCAGGCGGGCGATCAGCGGCGCGTTGCGGTTGTCCCGATCCGGGCCGGTGCGGATTTTCAGCGTCACCGGCACCGCCACGGCGTTGACCACCGCATCGAGAATGCGCGCCACCAGATCTGGGTCGGAGAGCAGCGCCGAGCCGGCGGCCCGCTTGCACACCTTCTTGGCCGGGCAGCCCATGTTGATGTCGATGATCTGCGCGCCCCGTTCCACGTTGGCGCGGGCGGCCTCGGCCAGCATGTCCGGTTCGCCGCCGGCGATCTGCACGGCGATCGGTCCGGGTTCACCCTGGTGGTCCAGCCGCCGGGAGGATTTGCGCGAATCCCAGAGCCGGGTATCGGCAGTCACCATTTCACCGACCACCAGACCGGCGCCCAACTCGCGGCACAGCCGCCGGAACGGGCGGTCGGTGACGCCGGCCATGGGCGCCAGCAGCAGGGTGTTGGGCAGTAGGTGGGGACCGATGCGCATGAGGTCTGGCAGTTCCGGTGGCAAGGCCGGCGGCGGGCCTGTGATGGGGTGCCTATGATAGTGATCCCTGCCGCCGGAGGAAAGGTACGTTGGCCGCGCGTCCGCTCAGCGTAAATCGTCGGCCCGCCGCACACCATCGATGCGCACCCAGTCGCCACGCCGGGTGGTGGGCGTCAGGTCGAACCAGCGATGGTAGGCGTCGCGTACGCTGTCCGCCTGCCCGGCGAGAATGCCGGACAGCGCCATCCGTGCTCCCGGCCGGCAGCGGTGGGCCAGCTCCGGCGCCAGCTCGATCAGCGGGGCGGCGAGAATGTTGGCGACCAGCACATCGCAGCGATACTGCTTCGGCAACTGTTGCGGACGATACAGCCGCAGACGTTCTATGACGCCATTGGCTTCGGCATTGCTGCGGCTGGCGGTCAGCGCCTGGTCGTCGATGTCGGTGCCCTGGGCGTCACTGGCGCCGAGCAGCAGCGCGGCGATGGCCAGCACGCCCGAGCCGCAGCCTACATCCAGCACCGAGCAGCCGTCGAGCACTGTGGCGTCCAGCCATTCCAGGCACAGCGCGGTGGTTTCGTGGGTGCCGGTGCCGAACGCCAGGCCGGGGTCCAGGCGCAGATTGACGGCGCTGGGATCCGGCGCCGCACTCCAACTGGGGACGATCCACAATCGCTGGCCGAAGCGCATGGGCTGGAAGTCGTCCATCCAGGCCCGTTCCCACACCTGCTCCTCCAGTCGCTCCTGGTGATGGTGAGCGACGGACAATCCCTGTGCCGCCAGTGCCGCGAGAATAGCGTCGATATCGGTCTGTTCGCTGAACAGCGCGGTAACCACGGTGGCCTGCCACAATGGCCGCGCGCCTGGTGGCGGTTCGAACACCGGCTGGTCGGCGCCGTCAGTCAGGGTGACGGCGGCGGCGCCGAGTGTTTCCAATGCATCCTGTAGTGCGTCCGCCGATTGCGAATCGCTGGCAATATGCAATTGTATCCATGCCATGAGCATTCCCGTGGAGAGTCCGCGAAGTCGGCGTGCAGTATAGGCGAGCGGTGCAGTGGAGGCGATTTCCAATATCCGCTCCTGTATAATGGTCAACAGGATTTTCCCTTTCAAGGAGCGGTAGTCATGTTGCAGATCCACCCCCTTGCCCGCGCTCAGTTGGAGCAGGTGATAGGGCGGTCGGAAATCGTCGAGCGGGACAGCCACGGCATCAAGGTGCTGAGGCTCCAGGACGGTCGTTATCTGAAATATTTCCGCCGCAAGCGGTTTTTCAACCGCGAGTTGCTGTCGCCGGCGGCGATACGTTTCGCCCGCCATGTGCGGCGGCTCGAAAAGCTGCATATTCCCACCATGAAGGTGGTGAGCCTGCATCGCATCATCGATGAGCCGCACACCGTGGCGATCTACGAGCCGATGCCTGGCGATACGCTGAGATCATTGCTGGCCGATGGCCGGGCGGATCAGTCGCTGATGTACCGGATCGGGGTGTTCATGGCCCGCCTGCACCGTCAGGGCGTGTTCTTCCGCTCGGTGCATCCGGGCAACATCGTCATCGACGGTCCCCGTATCGGATTGATCGACGTGCTCGACATGAGGGTCCGTCCCTGGTCCATGTCCCGCTGGGCGCGGCGGCGCAACTGGCCGCATTTTCTGCGTTGCGTGGAGGATCGGCCTTACTTGACGCCGGAGCTGATCAGCGCGGTGTTGCAGGGCTATTACGATGCGGCGGATCTGCCGTTCGATGAGGTCAAGCAGGTGGCGGGGCAGGTGCGTCAGTACCTGCTGTAGCGGAACGCCGGCGGATGCCGGCGTTCGCTCGCGGTGGGGCTGTTGGCGGTTGGTTCGCGGTTATTGGCGACCCAGTTCCCGCTCCAGGTGGTGAATGTCGACACCCCCTTTCTTGAACGCCGGATCGCGGAAGATCTTGTCGCGGTGCAGGGCGACGTTGGTCTTGATGCCCTCCACGACGATTTCTTCCAGCGCGATGCGCATGCGCTCGTAGGCCACGTCGCGGTTCTCTCCCCAGGTGATCAGCTTGCCGATCAGCGAGTCATAGTACGGCGGCACGGTGTAACCGCTGTACAGATGCGATTCCACGCGCACGCCATTGCCGCCCGGCGTGTGGAAATAGGTCACCTTGCCGGGGCTGGGCACGAAGCTCACCGGATCTTCCGCGTTGATGCGCACTTCGATGGCGTGGCCGCGAAGCTCGATATCTTCCTGCTTGAGGCTCAGCCCTTCGCCGCTGGCGATGCGAATCTGTTCCTTGACGATATCCACGCCGGAAACCATTTCCGTAACCGGATGCTCGACCTGCACGCGGGTGTTCATCTCGATGAAGTAGAAGCGCTCGTCCTCGTAGAGAAACTCGAAGGTGCCGGCGCCACGGTATTTGATTTCCTCGCAGGCACGCACGCAGCGCAGCGCCACTTCTTCCTTCAGGTGAGCGGGGATGTGCGGCGCTGGTGCCTCCTCGACCACTTTCTGGTGACGCCGTTGCAATGAGCAGTCGCGGTCGCCGAGATGAATGGCGTGGCCTTCGCCATCGGAAAGTACCTGAATCTCCACGTGGCGTGGTTTGAGCAGGAATTTTTCCATGTACACGGTGGCGTCGCCGAAGGCGTTCTTGGCTTCGGAACGGGTCAGGGTCACCGCGTTGAGCAGGTGCTCACGGTCCTCGACGGTACGCATGCCGCGCCCGCCACCGCCGGCGGCGGCCTTGATCAGTACCGGATAGCCGATCTTCTCGGCCATCTTCAGCGTTTCTTCTTCGTCTTCACCGACCGGGCCGTTGGAGCCGGGGACGGTGGGTACGCCGGCGGCCTTCATGGCGGTGATCGCCGACACCTTGTTGCCCATCAGACGGATGGTATCGGCACGCGGGCCGATGAAGATGAAACCGGAGCGCTCCACGCTTTCGGCGAAGTCGGCGTTTTCCGCCAGGAACCCGTAACCGGGGTGGATGGCATCCACGTCGGTGATCTCGGCGGCGCTGATGATCGCCGGGATGTTCAGGTAGGAATCCACCGATGGCGCCGGGCCGATGCACACCGCTTCGTCGGCCAGCCGCACGTGCATCAGGTCACGATCGGCCTTGGAGTATACCGCCACCGTCTTGATGCCCATTTCCTTGCAAGCGCGAAGGATGCGCAGGGCGATCTCTCCACGGTTGGCAATGAGAATTTTTTCCAGCATTACCAGCTCCCTTTACACGATGGAGAACAGGGGCTGGTCGAATTCCACCGGCTCGCCGTCTGCTACCAGGATGGCCTCGATGGTGCCGGACTTGTCGGCCTCGATCTGGTTCATCATTTTCATCGCTTCGATGATGCACAACACATCGCCGGCCTTGACCGTCTGGCCGACCGCCGTGAACGCGGCGGCGCCGGGGGCCGGTGCACTGTAGAAAGTGCCGACCATGGGCGAGCGCACCAGATGGCCGCTGGGCGTATCGCTGGCCGCGGCCGCCGGCTCGGCTGCTGCCACGGCGGCGGGTGCCGGAGCGGCAGCCGGTTGTGGCGGCAGGTAGTAAGACGCCGGGGCGGCAGCCGCAGCCGCCGCGCCGCTGCGGCGGCTGATGCGAACGGATTCCTCGCCCTCGCAGATTTCCAGTTCTTCGATGCCGGACTCTTCCAGCAGCTCGATCAGTTTCTTGATTTTGCGAATATCCATGTTCGGTCCTGTCGAGATCGGTGATATCAGACCCTGGCCCAGGGGGCGGCGGGCAGGGAATCAGTTCGTGGTCAGTCGTTCCAGCGCGGCTTCCAGCGCCAACTGGTAGCCGGCCGCGCCCAGGCCACAGATCACCCCTTCGGCGATATCCGAGAAGTAGGAGTGGTGGCGGAATGCTTCACGGCGGTGAATGTTCGACAGATGCACCTCGATGAACGGGATGCGCACCGCCAGCAGCGCGTCACGCAGCGCCACGCTGGTGTGGGTGAAGGCGGCCGGATTGATGAGAATGAAATCCACGCCCTCCGCGCTGGCGGAGTGAACGCGGGCGACCAGTTCATGCTCTGCATTACTTTGCATATGCAATAGCTGCAAGCCAGCGGCCTGAGCACGCTGTTGCAGGGCGCGATCGATGTCGTCCAGGGTGGTGGTGCCGTATTTGTCCGGCTCGCGCTGCCCCAGCAGGTTCAGATTGGGCCCGTGCAGGACGAGGATGGTGGCCAAAACGCTTACCCCTGAATGTGCGGTTATCTGTCGTGAACGTGTCTGGAAAAGACGCGGTTGTGGCGTCTCTCCCACCGCTTGGCAGTCTAAGGCCCTTTGTGTGGGGAAAAAAGAGCCTTACATTATTGGTTACATGTACGACTGCGCCGGCGGTAGCGTGTTTGCGGTGCGCCGGATCAGGGGTTCAGCGCGGGAGTGACCGTCCGGTCGAGATGTTCGAGGAAGCGTTGCGGCCCCATGAAACCGAGAATGCGGGCACCGCTGATCTGCTCGCCCGACGGATCGAAGAAGATCAGGCTGGGCAGGCCGAAGATGTCATAGCGGCTCATCAGCGCCTGGTTTTCCGGGGTGATGTCCGTGATGTCCACCTGATACAGATCGAAATGTTTCATGGCCGCCAGCACCTGGGGCTGATTCAGGGTTTTCTGCTCCAGTTCCTTGCAGGCCACGCACCATTCGGCGAAGAAATCCACCAGTACCGGGCGGCCGGCGCTGGCGGAGCGTTGCAGCGCCGCCGCCAGTGCCGCGCCGTTGGGCAGCGTTTGCCATTGGCCCGGTTGCGCGCTACTGGCCGGCGGGCTGGCCTGCACGGTGGTCACGGCGGCCTGGCCGGAGCCATCGGCGGCGAACGGTGTCAGTGGTTGCCAGGGGTTCGTTGCCCCGCCGGTGGCGCCGACCAGCAGCAGGACGCCGTACAGCGCCAGTGCCAGCGCCACGCCACGCTTGAACCGTGAGCCGCCGGGCGCCACCGCCTCCAGAGCCCCCAACTGCACGCCATAGACGATCAGCAGCAGCCCATACAGGCCCAGCACCAGCATCTCGCTGATGATGCGGCTCAGCAGCCAGATGGCGACGGCCAGCATGATCACGCCGAACAGCCGCTTGACGTCATCCATCCATTGCCCGGCGCGGGGCAGCAGGTGGCCGCCGCCGGTGCCCACCAGAATCAGCGGCACGCCCATGCCGATGGCCAGCACGAACAGCGACAGCGCCCCGGTCAGCGCGTCGCCGCTGCCGGCCACGTAGATCAGCGCGCCGGCCAGGATCGGCGTGACGCAAGGCGACACCACCAGCGCGGAAATGATGCCCAGCACCACGGCGCCGACGATCCCGCCGTTGCGCGAGCCTCCGGCGCTGTTCAGCCGGCTGCGCAGGCGTTCCGGTAGTTGCAGTTCGTACAACCCGAACATGGACAGCGCCAGCAGCACGAAAATCACCGCGCTGGTGATGATCGCCGCCGGCTGTTGCAGCAGGAATTGCAGGTTCAGGCCGGCGCCGAACAGGGCCACCAGCAGCCCGGCCAGCGTGTAGGGCACGGCCACCCCGAGCACGTAGGCGACGCTGAGAATGAAACCACGGCGGGCGCTGGGCCGCGCCTCGCCGGCAATGATGCCGGACAGAATCGGCAGCATCGGAAACACACAGGGCGTGAAGGCCAGCAGGATGCCGCCGACGAAGAACAGGCCCAGTACCAGGGCCAGGCTGCGGGTGCTGATCCAGGCGCTGAACGAGCCGGCGTCCTGGGACAGCAAAGTGCTGACGAAACCTTCACCGGCGGGCGCCGCGGCCTGCCGGTGAGGCGGTTCGCTGGCCGGCTGGGCAGCACCGCCGGGCGATGCGGCGGGCAGATCGAAGGTGCGGCTTTCCGGCGGATAGCAGAGGGTGTCCTCGATGCAGCCCTGGTAATCGACCTTCAGGCGCGTCGGCCTGTCGGGCAGCGATTGCACGGGCAGTACCACATCCAGATGGTTGTAGAACACCGTCACGTTGCCGTAGACCGCATCGTTCTTGGTAACGCCACCGGACAGCTTCGGCAGCGGAAACTGGCGAATTTTCTTGCCACTGGTGTCATACAGAGAGAAGGCGAGGCGCTGCTGGTACAGGTAGACGTGATCGATCAGGGAAAAGCTCACCAGTATCTGCTGGCGCTCCCAATCCGGTTGCGCGGAGACCTGAATGGCCTGGTCCACGGAAGGCAGATCACCGCCAAGGCCGGCGCCGAACGGCGAAGCCTGAACGCCGGTGCACAACAGCAGGCACAGGGCGATCAGTAGTCCGGACAGGCGCGTGGTCATATTCTTTTCTCCTCGGGATTTCCTGCGGCTGATGGCGCAAGCGGTTACGCTTGGAGGGCGCCCAGCATCGGCGGGTTCCGTTAAGGGATCGTTAAGGTGCGGGCACTAGGCTCGGCTGAAGTGGTGGTATTGTCGCCATAATACCGTGCGGGTGCCAGCCTGGGCGGCGTCCGGTGCGGATATGGATAGCGGTTATGCGTGTTCTTCTGGTGGAAGATGATGAGTTGCTTGCCGATGGCCTGATGCGGGCGTTGCGGGCGGACGGTTACACCCTGGACTGCGTGCGGCGCGGGGATCTGGTGGTGGCGGCCCTGGAGCGGGGCGGGTTCGACGCTGTGCTGCTGGATCTGGGGCTGCCCGGCCTGGACGGCATGGAAGCCCTGGCCCTGCTGCGCGCGCGGCATCAGCAGGTGCCGGTGATCATCATCAGCGCCCGCGATCGTCTCGATGATCGCGTCGCCGGGCTGGATGCCGGCGCCGATGACTATCTGGTGAAACCGTTCGCGGTGGATGAGCTGCGTGCCCGCCTGCGCGCCCGCCTGCGCCGTGGCAACGAGCCGACCCGCGATACCTGCCGCATCGGCGATGTGGAAATCGACGTGCAGAACATGACCATCAGGCGCGGGGGTGAAACGACCTCGGTGCCGCGCCGGGAGATGGCGCTGCTGCTGGAGCTGGCCCGTCATCCGGGGCGCGTGATCACCCGCGAGCAACTGGAACAGGCACTGTACGGCTGGTCCGAAGAGGTGGAAAGCAACACGCTGGAAGTGCATGTGCACCACTTGCGCCGCAAGCTGGGAGCCGACCTGATTCGCACCGTGCGCGGCGTGGGCTACTGCCTGCAAGCGGAAAAGGACCCCGCATCGTGACCTCCATTCGCCGCTTCCTGACGGTGGCGATGGTCACCGTGGTGGTGGGCACGGCGCTGATTCTGCTTGGCGTCACCTACCATACCGTACTCCATGAAATGGACGAACAGTACGACGCGGACCTGGTACAGACCGCCAAGCTGATCGCCGCGTTCTGGCGGCCCGGCGCTGTCCCCGATCCCTCGGTGATCGTGCTTGGCGACCATGAGCATCGCTACCAGCGCTATTTCAGCTATCAGTTGTGGCAGCGCGGCCACTTGCTGCTGGCCAGTGATGGCGCGCCGGCGACACCGATGCTGCCACTGGAGCACAGCGAGAGTGGCGGGCGTTACCTGGAGAAAGACGGCTGGCATGCCTATGGCACGCCTCTCTCCGGAGATCGCTGGGTGGTGGTGGCGCAGTCCGATCACGAGCGCCGTTCGCTGATTCTCAACGTGGTTGCCGCGGTACTGGCGCCTTATGTGGTCAGCCTGCCGTTCGTGGTGCTGCTGATCTGGCTGGCGATACGCCGCGGACTGTTGCCGCTGTTGCGTCTGAGCCGCGCGGTGGCCGCCCGCCATGCGGACAATCTGGCGCCGCTGGGCCTCGCCAGGCCGGTACGTGAACTGTCGCCGCTGGTCAATGAGATCAACACCCTGCTGGCACGCCTGGACGGCGCGCTGGAGCGGGAAAAACGCTTCACGGCGGACGCCGCCCATGAGCTGCGCACCCTGCTGATGGTGCTGAAACTGCACGCGGACAACGCCGCTACCCTGGATGATCCGGCGGAAGTGACGGCCTCCATGCGGCAGTTGCAGCGCGCCATCGACCGGGCATCGCGTACCGTGGCGCAGTTGCTGGAGCTGGCGCGCCTCAACCCCCAGTTGCTCGCCACCAGAGGCAACCGCTGCGACGCCGCCGCCGTGGCCCGGGATACGCTGGCCACGCTCGCGTCGCTGGCGGAGCAGCACGGGCAGTCTCTGGCGCTGGAAATGGACGCCAGCGCGCCGGTGGCGTTGCCGGCGGAAGCATTGCAGATGGCGCTGCGCAACCTGGTGGACAATGCCTGTCGCTACTCGCCGTCGGGCTCGCGGATTCGCGTCATCGGTGAGCGGCGGGGGGATCGGCTGCGAATATTGATTACCGATGGCGGGCCGGGCCTGACGCCCGCCGAGCGCGAACGCTTTCTGGGCCGCTTCAGCCGTGGCCACGGCGACGTGCCCGGCGCCGGGCTGGGGCTGTCCATCGTCGATCGGATTCTTTCCCTTTATGGCGGCACGCTGCACTACCGGCTGCGCACCGATGAGGTGCCCGCGGCCGCCGTGATGGAACTGCCGCCGGCTTGAGACTGTTACTGCGCCACAGGCCTGCTAGACTGGCAACCATACCCCGTCACGACATCCTGGGAACGACGATGAAAGAGGACAAACTCGGCCAGAAGATCGGCGACAAGCTGCTGGACCCGAAGAACAACCGCATCTGGAAGGGCTTGCTGTGGCTGTTGCTGATCCTGTTGCTGGTGGACGTGCTGCTGGGCTGGTACTGGAGCTGGGAGCCGGACCTTCAGGACGTGGTCAAGCGCCCGGACGCGGTGCCCGGCGAGACCCTCACGCGGGAAGTGATCTTCGTCGCCGACACCCTGCTCGACAAACCCGGCGGCTACCTGAGCAACGACATGCTGCCGCACCGCCTGTGGCTGGACAACATGCCGTCCTGGGAGTTCGGCGTGCTGGTGCAGTTGCGCGACATCACCCGGGTGATGCGCCGGGACATGAGCCGGGCGCAGTCGCAGAGTGATGAAGACCCCAACCTGGCGGTGGCCGAACCGCAGTTCAACTTCGATTCGAAAAGCTGGGCGATGCCCGCCACCGAGAACGAATACCGGCGCGGCATCAAGGCTCTGGACCGTTACCTGACGGCGTTGCGCAAACAGGACGGCAGCGCCCATTTCTACGCCCGTGCGGACAACCTCAATTACTGGCTCGGCGAGGTGCAGAACCGCCTCGGCGCGCTGGGCCAGGCACTCAGCCAGAATGCCGGCCAGATGCAACTGAACACCGACCCGAACACGCCGGTGAATCAGCTCGACAAGAAGGAAACCTATGTACAAACGCCCTGGCTGGACATCGACAACGTGTTCTACCAGGCACGAGGGGCCAGTTGGGCGCTGGTTGAGCTGATGCGCGCGGCGGAGATCGACTACGCGGACGTGCTGCGGCGCAAGCGGGCCACTGTCAGCTACCGGCAGATGGTGCGCGAGCTGGAAGGCACCCAGCGCACCATCTGGAGCCCGATGATTCTCAACGGCTCGGGATTCGGCATTTTTGCCAACCATTCATTGGTGATGGCCAGCTACATCAGCCGCGCCAATGCCTCGCTGATCGACCTGCGCCGGTTGTTGCAGGAGGGTTGAAGCCGCCTCGTGGCTTTGCGCACGGCCCCGTCATTCTGCGCGGCGCCCTCGCGTGGCGTCCCTCGCGTCATCCTGCGCGGCACCCTTGCGTGGCGTCCCTCGTGTCATCCTGCGCGGCACCCTTGCGTGGCGTCCCTCGTGTTATCCTGCGCGTAGTCGCAGGATCCAGGGTCCGTGATTTGTGGATCCTGCGACTGCGTTTCACTCCGCGCAGGATGACATGAGGACTCCGCGCAGGATGACATGGGGACTCCGCACGGGATGACATGGGGACTCCGCACGGGATGACATGAGGACTCCGCACGGGGTGACATGGGGACTCCGCGCAGGATGGTGTTGCCCCCCCGTGCGATGCTCTGGCTCAGGCAGCTTCAGAGACGGCCGGCTCCGGCAGGGTGGCGCGCCATTGCTCCAGCAGGTGGATGTTGTCCTCCTGCCAGGGATGAAAGCCGGGCCGCAGATACTGGAACCAGTCCGGTATCACCTGGCTGACCACGCCGCGATAGCCGAACAGCTTCCACAGCCCCTTGCCGAGCACCAGCGGGCGCCGGTGCACGCCATCCTGCTTGAGAAACTGCCAAGTGAAATAGCTGGTGAATACGGTCAGATAAAGGGAGCCATAAAAGAAGGCGCGCTGGCGCTCCCAGTAACTGCCGTCCACGTCCTGGTACAGATCGAAGGCCACGGCCTTGTGCTCGGTTTCCTCGATGGCGTGCCAGACCCACAGATGGCGCACGGCCGGGTCCATTTTCTCCACCTGATCGGGGCGTGACAGAATAGCGTTGGCGAGAATCGCGGTGATGTGTTCCAGCCCGGCGGTGGCCGCCAGTTGCCGTTCGGTGCTGAGCTGTTTGCGCGCCCCCGCCAGCAATTGCCGGGTCACGTTGAGAGCCCGTTGTTCCAGTTTTTCATAGCCCTTGCCGGCAATCAGCTCGTTGAAGGCCTTGTGTTCCAGCGAGTGCATGGCCTCCTGGCCGATGAAACCGGAAATATCCTTTTGCTGCTGCGGATCGCTGACCCGGTCACGCAGGGCGCGCACCGCATCGACGAAGAAACGTTCACCGTCGGGAAACGTCACCGACAGCACGTTCATGAAATGGGTCAGTACCGGATCGTTGTCGTACCAGTAACGGGTGCTTTCCAGTCCTTGATAGGCGAAGTTCATGCGCCGGGGCCGGATGGCCGGCTTATCGGCTTTGGCGCGACGCGATGAGCGTCGTGAGGGTAGCAGTCGCATGGCGGGCTCCTTGCCGGTTAATGTGCCATTGCTCGATGGCATCGACTCGATGACATCGAATATGGCGCATTACCGGCGCGAACGCCCCGTCATGCTGGGCCAATCGGCCATAAAAAATCGCCGGGAGCGATTTTTAACGTCGCGCCGCGACGGCCCGAAGGGTGGACGCCAGGGATGGCGGCCATAAAAAAGGCCGGCAGGGCCGGCCTTCTTCACTCATCCCGCGTCAACATCAGCCTTTGTAGGCTTCCACGGATTTGAGGATTTCCTGCTTGGCGGCTTCGGCATTTTCCCAGCCGTCCACTTTCACCCATTTGCCGGCTTCCAGATCCTTGTAGTGCTCGAAGAAGTGCTTGATCTGGGCCAGCAGTTGCTCTGGCAGATCGCTGACGTCTTTCACGTCGTCGTAGAGCTTGCTCAGCTTGCTGTGCGGTACCGCCACCAGCTTGGCGTCCTTGCCGGCCTCGTCGGTCATGTTCAGCACGCCCACCGGGCGGCAGCGGATCACGGAGCCGGGCGCTACCGGGTAGGGGGTGATCACCAGCACGTCCAGCGGGTCGCCGTCTTCGGACAGCGTATTGGGGATGTAACCGTAGTTGGCCGGATAGAACATGGGAGTAGCCAGGAAACGGTCCACGAACAGAGCGTTGCTCTGCTTGTCGATCTCGTACTTGACCGGATCGGCGTTGGCCGGAATTTCGATGGCGACGTAGATGTCTTCGGGAACGTCTTTCCCGGCGGGTACTTTTGCAAAATCCATGGTCTGTCCTTTCTGCGAGAATTGAGTCGGCGGCGGATTATAGCAACGGCTGGCCGCGGCTGGCCAATCGCCGAAAGTCGCTATCGTGGCGGAGCCTGGCGCGCACCGTCCTGCGGCGGGCCAGCCACAGGTACAAGCCGCTGAGCAGCACGATGATGGTGAGCAGGTCGAGAGCCGCCCAGAGAATCTTCAGTGGCAGCCCGCCGTAATCACCGAAGTGCAGTGGGCCGGACAGCGCCAGCAGCTTGTTGTACCAGGGCATTTCGCGCAGACCGGCAAGCTGGTCGGTACGGGCGTCCACCAGTACCGGCGTGACGATGTGCGAGGTCAGCGGCGTGTTGCCGTGCAGGAAAATCGCGTAGTGATGGTCGGTGGACCAGTCGCTGCCGGGGAACGCCACGAATTGCAGCGTCATGTGCGGGGCGGCGGCCACCGCCTGGGCCACGGCGCGATCCAGCGAGGCCATTTCGTTCGGCGTTGGCACGGTGGCGTCCTGGTAGCCGGCGGTGAGATCGGCCAGTGACTGGCTGCGCCAGGTATCGAGCAGCGGCACCGCCAGTGTGTTGACCACGCCGGTAACGCCCACCACGGTCAGCCAGGCGACGATGACGATGCCGAGCAGGTTGTGGTAATCCAGCCATTTCAGGCGGCGGCCGCGCTTCACCCGCAGCGTGCCGAAACGCAGCTTGCGCATGAACGGCGCGTACAGCACTACGCCGGAGACGATGGCGACGAGCAGCAGCAGGCCCATGAAGCCGAGAAACAGCATGCCCGGCAGGCCGAGCAGCAGGTCGGTGTGCAGTTGCAGCAGGAAGTCCATGACGCCGTCCTGGTGATTGGACACCAGATCACCGCTGGTGCGGTCGTAGGAGGCGAAGTGCATGTCCGCGCCGGGAGCGTGCGGAGCCGGGCCGGTGGTCACGTTGACCACCGGCCGGTCGGTGTCGAAGCTCATGAACAGCGGCACTTCGCCGGGCCGCTGGGCGAGGGCGATGTGCAGTATCCGGTCCAGCGACAGCAGCGGGCCGCCGGGGTGGGCCGGCTGCCACTGATCGCCGCTCAGGGCGGCGTCGATGTTGTCATGAAAGATCAGCGGCAGGCCGGTCAGGCACAGCATCAGCATGAAAACGGTGCAGACCAGGCTGGACCACTTGTGAATCGCGGACCAGGTGCGCAGTGTGCGGTGTTTCATGATGCAGGCTTGCCTCGCTGCCAGTTCAGAAATTCAGTGTCGCCGAGACCAGCACGGTGCGCGGCGCGCCGATGGTCAGATAGCTGGCGCCCGGATAGCCGCCGGCGGAAGCCCAGTAGTCCTCGCCGGTGACGTTTTCCACCCGCCCCCGCAGGGTCAGGAAGGTGCTGTCGCCGAGCATGATCAGATAGCGGGCGCCGAGATCCAGCCGCGTCCAGGAATCCACTTTCTGGGTGTTGGCCGCATCGGCGTATTGCGAGCTGGTATAGAGTACGCGGCCGTCCAGCGCCAGATCCGGTAGTTGCGGCAGGCGGTATTCCAGGTTGAAGCTGGCCTGGGTGTCCGGCGAGCCGATGGCCTTGTCGCCGTCCACGTCCGCATCCAGGAAGCTGACGCCGCCGAGCACGGTCAGGTTGCGGGTCGGTTTGCCGTAGGCCATCAGTTCCAGGCCGGTGTTATCCTGATCGTCCACCACCTTGAACTCGTTGTTGGCATTGTAGCCGGCGATCGGCTTGCGGCTGCGGAACACCGAAACGCTGCCGCCAATCTTGTTGTCGTGATCGAATTTGACGCCGATCTCCTCTTGCTTGGTCTTGTAAGGCTTGAGGGATTCGCCGGCGTTGGTGACCGGCGCGCCGGTGCCGGGCACGGTCTGGCCGGCGGTGTCGCCACGTACCAGACCTTCGATGTAGTTGGCGTAGACGGAGACGGAGGGCGTCAGCCGGTACAGCACGCCGAGCGTCGGGGTGACGGCGTCGTCGTCGTACTGGTCGAGGCGGTCACCGCTGTTGTAGTCGTAGTCGGTGTTTTTCAGTTGCTGGTAGCGGGCGCCGAGGGTCACCAGCAGGCGCTCGTCGAGCATGGAGAGCTGATCCGCCAGCGCCACGCTTTGCACCTGGGTCTTGTAGGTCAGGCCGGGATCATCCAGGTCGCCGCCGGTGTAGAGGGTGGCCGAAGGGGCCGTTACATCGGTCGGGTGGTAGATGTTGCCGGTGACGGTGCTGGCGGACATGCCGTAGGCATTGTACGAACGCAATTCGTAAGTGGCGCCGGACAGGCTCAGCTTGTGGCCGATGGCGCCGGTACGGAACTGAAAGCGCACGCCGGTTTCGCCGGTGGTCACCCGGTCTTCGCGGCCGGTGTCGAAACGGTAGGCACTGTAGTTGCCGTACTGATCGTTGACGGTCGGGTTGGCGAAGATCGATTCTTCCTCGCTGCGGCGGGCACCGAAGGCCGCCCAGCCGGTGATGTTGCTGGTGAAATCGTATTCGGCGCGCAAGGTGCCGAACAGATCTTTGGAATCCGAGTAGGTCCAGGACTGGCCGATGGACTCATCGGCGTCCGGGGTGTGCAGAATCGGCACGCCACTGGCGAAGGTGATGCTCGGCTGGCCGCCGTCGATGCGGTGTTTCTGGAAGCCCAGGTCGCCGGACAGGCGCAGGCGTTCGCCCCGGAAATCGAGCCCGATGGAGGCCATGGAAAGCTCCGAGGATTCGCCGTCCACGGCGGTATCGCCATCGTGCCGGGCGGCGTTCACGCGAATGCCGAAGCGCTGGTCATCGGAACGCTCCGCCAGATCAGCGGCGGCGTACGATTGCCCGCCCGTCTGGGTGCCGAAAGTGAGCTGGGTAAGCGGGGTGTTGGGCGCCCGTTTGGGCACGATGTTGATGGCGCCGCCGAGGCCGCTGCCGCCGGGCGCGGCACCCTTGAGGAAGGTATTGGCACCGCGGAACACCTGCACCCGCTGGATGAACTCGGAGGCCAGGTACTGGCGGGGCAGCAGGCCGTACAGACCGTTGTAAGTGATGTCGTCGGAGTAGATCGGCAGGCCGCGCACCATGTAAAGCTGCTGGTAGTTGCCGAAGCCGCGTGATACCCGCACCGCCGGATCGTTGAGCACGATATCGCCGACGCTGGCGGCCTGCTGATCCTGGATCAGTTGATCGGTGTAGACCGTGTAGCTGTAGGGCGTTTCCATGACCGACTGGGTGCCAAGAATGCCCACCTTGCCGCCGGTCGCCACCTGGCCGCCGGAGAAAGATTTGCTCAGGCCGCTGGCGGAGGCATCGGCGCTGGACTGCACCTGGATGGTATCCAGCGTGGCGTCGTCAGTGCTGGTCTGTGCCTGAGCGCCGACGGCGGCCAGCGCCAGAGAGAGGGCGGAAAGCCGCAGTACGGTTGGTCGCATGGTGTGTTCCCATTCTTGTTTAGCTGAGCGGAAGACGATGCCGCGAACTATATACAAGATGAGAACGATTTGCATTCATTGATTGAGCCGAATGTGGCCTTCCTGCTTCAAAGTTCGAAGTGATCGTCCAGCTTTTTCGCCACCGGCACCAACTTGAGCCGGGCGAACAGAGGCAAGCCGTCCTTGTAAGGAGGATAGGCTTCGCCCTCGATCAGCGGCTGCAAATAGTCGCGGGCGGAGGGGGTGATGCCGAAGCCATCGCGGGTGATGAACCGGCGGGGCATTTTCTTTTCCACGTTGGCGACTTTTTTCAGCGGCGCTTCGCTGATGGTCCAACTGTACTTCTTGGTGTTGCGGCGCTCGATGGCCGGCATCACCGCGTTCTTGCCGGCGACGGCGAATTCCACCGCTGCCCGGCCCACCGCGTAGGCTTGCTCCACATCGGTGGCCGAGGCGATGTGGCGGGCGGCCCGTTGCAGGTAATCGCTCACCGCCCAGTGGTATTTGTAGCCGAGCTGGTCGCGCACCAGTTGCGCGATCACCGGCGCCACCCCGCCAAGCTGTTTGTGGCCGAAGGCATCGGTGGTGCCGGCGTCGGCCAGGAAGGTGCCGTCGGCGGTGCGCGCGCCCTCGGAGACGACGATCACGCAGTAGCCGACTTTTTTCACGGTGGCATCCACTTTTTTCAGGAACGCCGCCCGATCGAAGGCGATTTCCGGGAACAGAATGAGGTGCGGGGCCTCATCCGGCCCATTGCCGGCCAGCCCGGCGGCGGCGGCGATCCAGCCGGCGTGGCGGCCCATCACTTCCATGACGAATACCTTGGTGGAAGTGGCGCACATGCTGGCCACGTCCAGGGCGGCTTCGCGGCAGCTCACGGCGGTGTATTTGGCTACGGAACCGAAACCGGGGGAAACGTCGGTGATGGGAAGGTCGTTGTCGACGGTCTTGGGCACGTGAATGGCCTGGATCGGATAACCCATTTTCTCGGAGAGCTGGGAAATCTTCAGGCAGGTGTCGGCGGAGTCGCCGCCGCCGTTGTAGAAGAAGTAGCCGATGTCGTGGGCCTTGAACACCTGGATCAGACGCTCATATTCGCGGCGCGCGGATTGCAGATCCTTGAGCTTGTAGCGGCAGGAGCCGAAGGCGCCACCGGGGGTGTGCTTGAGCGCGGCGATGGCACTTTTGCTTTCCTTGCTGGTGTCAATCAGGTCTTCGGTCAGCGCACCGATGATGCCGTTGCGGCCGGCGTAGACTTTGCCGATCACTTGCTTGTTGTCGCGGGCGGCCTCGATGACACCGGCGGCGGAGGCGTTGATGACTGCGGTTACTCCGCCGGATTGGGCATAGAAGGCGTTTTTGCGCGGCATGTGAGCTACTCCCTGATGAAATTCGCAGGCATTTTAGCTGCTATGGGTGCCAAGGGCGATGCCGTGGTCGTGGTATCGCTGTCCAAGCTCTGGAACAATAGCGGCCGGGAGGAACCATGAGCGCACTGATTCAATTGCTGTTTCGCATCTGCCTGTTCCGCAACGGGCCGGAAGACATGCCCTATGAGCCACGGCTGCTGGGGGCGCTGCTGTTTTCGTGGCTGGCGGTGCAGGTGTTCGGCAGCGCCCTGCAACTGGGGCTGTCACTGGCGCAGATGCTGGCGGTGCAACTGCTGTCGATGCTGGTGCTGTTGGCCGGTACCGGGCTGGTGCTGACCTTCAAGAACCTGCGTGCGCGCTTTTTGCAGACCGCCATGGCGCTGGTTGGCGTGGACCTGGTGATTTCCGTGCTGGCGCTGCCGTTGCTGATCATCAGCTATATCGTCGGCGCCCACCTGCCGTTTCTCGACGGTGTTTACCTGGTGCTGATCGGCTGGCAACTGGCGGTGCAGAGCTTCGTTTTCCATCGCGCCTTGCGCGTCAGCCCTTTCCTGGGGCTGGGGCTGGCGATCGGCTTCATGGTGCTGACCCTGTTGCTGGTCAGCACCTGGATGCCGGCAATACTGGCCGCATCGGGAGGGTGAGTCTGGTAGGGCGGATAAGCGCAGCGCATCCGCCGTTTGGCTGCCGAATGGTGAAAAGGTGGATGCGCTGCGCTTATCCACCCTACAGTGAGCGCCGGACAAATCCCGGCGGATGCGTTGCGCTGATCCGCCCTGCAACGGAACCGGGGCTGGCCGTCGCTCAGAACAGCACCAGGCTCAGGCTTTCGGCGATGCAGGCCGGTTTGTCGCTGCCTTCCAGTTCGATGGTCACTTCGTTGTTGAGCAGGAAGCGGCCTTCGCCGCGCGGGGTGATGGATTTCAGCACGAAGCGGGCACGCACACGTGCGCCGGCGGGCACGGGGGCGAGGAAGCGGGTGCTGTTGAGGCCGTAGTTGATACCGGCCTTGACGCCTTCAACGGTGTAGACACCGTCTTTCAGCATGGGCAGCAGTGACAGCGTGAGGTAGCCGTGGGCGATGGGGCCGCCCATGGGTGATTCCCGCTTGGCGCGTTCCACGTCGATGTGAATCCACTGGTGGTCGCCGGTGGCATCGGCGAATTGGTTGATGCGCTCCTGGGTGATTTCCATCCAGTCGCTGACGCCCAGTTCCTTGCCTTCCCAGCTTTGCAGCTCCTCGCTGCCTTTGATGATCAGCATGATCTCTCCTCGAACGATTGAAATATCAGAGGAAGAAGATACGGGGGCAAGCTGCAAGGAACAAGCCGACAGAAACAAAAGCGGCGCCACTGATCGTTTACCTCGCCCGCCCGAGATCCCGCAACCCGGCGCCACCCCGGAAATACACGAACCCGGCGCCACCCCGGAGATACACAAACCCGGCGCCACCCCGGAGATACACAA
>CAYMKZ010000015.1:0-18035 GCA_964391345.1 uncultured Alcanivorax sp. | reverse complement strand
GTCTTTCCGGACTCGACGATCACCCGGTACTGGCCGTCATGAATGCAGTGGCCTCATCAGGGCCGCCTCTTCCCGTTGCCGGTACTAATGGTTATCGTGCGGGGGCTGAGCAAGAGGTTTTCATGCACATTCACATTCTTGGTATTTGCGGCACCTTCATGGGCTCGCTGGCGCAGTTGGCGCAGGCGCTGGGGCATCGGGTTACCGGTTCGGATCAGAACGTCTATCCGCCGATGAGCGAGCAACTGGCGGCGGCCGGCATCGAACTGATTCAGGGCTATGACCCGGCGCAACTGGAGCCGGCGCCCGATCTGGTGGTGATCGGCAATGCGCTGAGCCGCGGCAACCCGGCGGTGGAAGCGGTGCTCAATCGTGGTCTGCGTTACACCAGTGGCGCGCAAATGCTGGCGGAAGTGGTGCTGCCGGGGCGCTGGGTGCTGGCGGTGGCCGGCACCCACGGCAAGACCACCACGGCCTCAATGCTGGCGTGGATACTGGAACACGCCGGGCTGGCGCCGGGCTATCTGGTCGGCGGTGTGCCGGCCAACTTCGGTGTTTCGGCGCGGCTTGGTGAAACCCCGTTCTTCGTGGTCGAGGCGGATGAGTACGATACCGCCTTCTTCGACAAGCGCAGCAAGTTCGTCCATTACCATCCGCGCACCGCGATTCTCAATAATCTGGAATACGACCACGCCGATATTTTTCCCGATCTGGCCGCTATCCAGACCCAGTTCCATCATCTGGTGCGCACCATCCCCGGTGATGGGCGCATCATTCTGCCGGCCGGCGATCAGGCCCTGGAACAGGCTCTGGAACAGGGTTGCTGGAGCGAACTGGAACGTTTCGGTGAAGGGCAGCCGTTTGGCTACCGTCTGCAACGGGACGACGGTTCGGCCTTCAGCGTGCTGGAGAACGGCAAGCCGGTGGCACGGGTGGAATGGCCGCTGACCGGCCTGCACAATGTCAGCAACGGCATGGCGGCGCTGCTGGCCGCCCGGCACGCCGGGGTGACGCTAGCCGATGGCGCGGCGGCGCTGAGCGCCTTTGCCGGCGTCAAACGGCGCATGGAACTGCGTGCCGAGGTGGGCGGGGTGCGTGTCTACGACGATTTCGCCCATCACCCGACCGCCATCGCCACCACGCTGGAAGGGCTGCGCCACAAAGTGGGCGCGGAACGCATCGTGGCGATCATCGAGCCGCGTTCCAATACCATGCGGCTGGGCCGCCACCAGGACCGTCTGGCCGGGAGCACGGCGGCCGCCGATGAGGTGATCTGGTTCCAGCCGCCGGGGCTGGACTGGTCGCTGGACCAGGTGGTGGCGGCGTCGCCGGTACCGGCGCGGGTAGCCGGCGATCTCCAGCAACTGGTGGAGGAAGTGGCCGCGTCTGCTGCCACTGGCAAGGGGCCGAGCCATGTGGTGATCATGAGCAATGGCGGTTTCGGTGGTATTCACGACAAGCTGATCCAGGCCTTGCGCCTGCGGGCGGAAGTCTAGGTTTTTACAGGAGCGGATGATGAACCAACGTCGCCGCGTGACACTGGCGTTTACCGGAGCTTCCGGCGCGCCTTATGGTTTGCGACTGCTGCAATGTCTGTTGCAGGCGGACGCCGAAGTCTACGTGATTCTCTCCAAGGCGGCCCGGGTGGTGATGGGCATGGAGACGGACCTGCGGTTGCCGGCGGGCACCGGCAAGACCGAGGCGGCGCTGCGGGCGTTCAGCAATACTGAACTGGGGCGATTGGTGGTCTGCGGCCTGGAGCAGTGGACCGCGCCGGTGGCGTCCGGCTCCGGCGCGCCGGCTTCGATGGTGGTTTGTCCCTGCTCCACGGGTACTCTGTCGGCGATCGCCACTGGCGCCAGCAACAACCTCATCGAACGGGCCGCCGATGTGGCGCTCAAGGAACATCGCCAACTGATTCTGGTGCCGCGGGAAAGCCCGCTTTCCGCCATTCATCTGGAAAACATGCTGAAACTGGCGCGGCTCGGCGTGACGATTCTGCCCGCCGCTCCCGGCTTCTATCACCGGCCGCGCCGCGTCGAAGACCTGATCGATTTCGTGGTGGCGCGCATTCTCGATCACCTGGGCATCGAGCAGGGGCTGATCGACCGCTGGGGAGAATAGCCTGCTATTGTTCCATCAATGTGTAGTTGAGTCCCGAATCGGCGGGCTTGCCGTCGGCACCGACCATTTCCACCGCATTCTTGGCGCTGCGCACGAAGCGTTGCTGGGCATCCGGCAGTTTGGGGTTGAGCACGTACAGCGGATACTGATAGCCGTTCAGCGTGGTGGTGGTAGCCATCCAGTTGCCGCTGTCGGTATGGCTGGAGCGTTTCCCCGGTGTGCCCAGATACTGCATTTGCAATTGATAGCGCGACGGATTGCCGTGCTGGTCCCGGTACAGGGTCAGAGTGGTGCGAATGCCGGCGCAGTCGGCACAGGGCAGCACGCCGCTGTAGACGGTCTTGCTGGCGGTGAGGTCGTGGGGCGAGGTCTGGCATCCGGCCAGCATCAGGCCGGCGACGGCGAGGCTCAGGGCCATGATTGCGTTCTTCATCCCGGTTCTCCTTGCGAATCAACTTTCCATGTAAAGGCAAAGCGGCTGTGTATTGGAAACCGGGGAAGGGGCTCCGGTTCCCGTTCGTGCTGGCCGTTTTCAGCTGCCCAGCAGTTTCAGCGGGCCGCCTCGCTCCAGGGCCCGTTGATAGGCGGGGCGTGCTTCCAGCCGGGCGATGAACCCGGTGATGTGTGGGCATTGGCCGATATTCGCGCGCGCGGCCGCCGCCTGCACCGGGAAACTCATCTGGATGTCCGCGGCGGTGAATTGATCGCCGGTGAACCAGCTATGGTTGGCCAGATGTTTTTCGATCACCGCCAACTGGTTTTGCAGATTGGGGTCGATGAAACCGCCGATCAGGCCGGCGCTGATCTTGCGGGCGATGGGCTTGGCGAAAAACGGCATGGGGCGGCGAGGCACCTGTCCAATCACCAGTTTCATCACCAGTGGCGGCATCAGCGAGCCCTCGGCATAGTGCATCCAGTAGATGTAATCGCGCCAGCGCGGGTCTTCCACCGCCGGTTTCAAAGCGCCGCCAGCGTACTTCTCCACCAGATATTCGAGGATGGCGCCGGACTCGGCCATCACCGTGTCGCCGTCGCTGATTACCGGCGCCTTGCCGAGCGGGTGTACCGCTTTCAGCTCGGGCGGCGCCAGCATGGTTTTGGGGTCCCGCTTGTAGTGCTTGATTTCATACGGCACTTCCAGTTCTTCCAGAAGCCACAGTACTCGCTGGGAGCGGGAATTCTCCAGGTGGTGTACGACAATCATCGATGCTCTCCGCTGATCGAACAGTGCAGTGCCGCAGCATAGCACGGTTACCACCGCCGACCGGATCGGCTGTGTGCGGACTCAGCCGCCCGGGGTGGCGGCGGTGCGCGAGGAGGCATCCTGTTCGCCGGCACCGGACACTTCGCGGTCGTCTTGTTCCGGCAGGTGGTGCACGGAAAGCAGGATGCGATCCAGTATCGAGAGCCCTTTCCAGGCGGAAGGAGTGTTGATCATGGCCGATACCGCCCAGGTGGTGTTGTTGCGGTCGCGGGTGAAACCGGCCACCGCGCGCACGTCGGTCAGGGTGCCGGTCTTGATGTGTCCTTCGCCGCGCATTTCCGTATCGCGCAGCCGGTGGCGCATGGTGCCGTCCATGGCCACCAGCGGCAGGGAAGAAATCAGTTCCGCCGCGTAGGGGCTGCGCCAGGCCTGCTCCAGCAGCTTGATCTGCTGGCGCGGCGTGATGCGGGCGATGCGCGACAGGCCGGAGCCGTTGTCCAGCACCACATCATCAGTGTCGATGCCCTTGTGATTGAGCCATTCCCGCACCGTGCGCCGCGCGGCGTGCAGATCATCCACATCGCCGGCCAGACGGTTTTCCGCGCCGATCACCAGAAACAACTGGCGCGCCATGGGGTTGCTGCTCCATTTGTTGATGTCGCGCACCATGGTTACCAGATCCGGCGAGGAACTGGTGGCCAGCAGTTGCGCGCCGACCGGCAGGCGGCCGAGCAGGGACTGGCCAGTGATGGTGCCGCCGAGACTTTTCCAGAGGCTGCGGATCAGTGCCGCCGTGTAGGCTTCCGGCGACATCAGTGACAGATAATCACCACTGCGGCAACCTTCCGGCAAACGGCCGGTAATGGTGACGATGATCTGGCCGTTCTTGCCGCTGTGCGGTTTGAAGTGAAAATGAGAGGACGACGGGCAACGGCCGGCGGTGGTCAGCGTCACCTGGTTGTCCAGCGTCAGTTGTGGCACGGCAGGGCGGACCCAGGCCTGCACCTTTTCGTCGGCGCGGGCGGCGATCTGGAAGTGAAACACGTTCAGGTTGGTGAGCAGGGCATTGGGCTCCACCAGGTACGGCGCATAAGGATCGTCGCCGTCATCGACGAAGTGCGGCAGGCCGTGTGGCAGATGAAAGTAGCTGCCGTCCAGTATCAGGTTGCCGTGGATTTGCCGGACGCCATAGTCACGCAGCTCGCGCAGCAGCAGCCATAGCCGTTCCTGGGTGAGCTTCGGGTCGGCAACACCGACAAAATACAGATTGCCATGCAACACGCCGTTCTTCAGCGTGCCGTCGGTATACAGCCGGGTGTGCCACTGGAAGGTAGGGCCGAGCAATTCCAGCGCCGCGTAGGTGGTGATCAGTTTCATGGTCGAGGCGGCGCTGACCAGTCGATCGGCGTTGACGTAACGGGCCTTGCCCGGACCATTCAGCGGCACGGCCGCCAGCGCCAGCGCATCCGACGGCAGTGCGTCCTCCTGCATGGCGGCCAGAATGCGTTGCGGCCAGGCCGCTTTTTTCGCGGTGGTTTTTCCCTCCGCGCTGGCCATGCCCGTCAGGCTGCAAGTGAGCACGGCGATGGCAAGCAGATAAAAAAAACGCGAAGAAATGGAAATCGGCATGATGGCCCTGGGCTGTGCGGTTGTTGTGCGACTGCTGAGCGGTTGTTGGGCAGCGGACGCTACCAGCGTAATGCAAAACGGTGGGGTGGTCAGGCGGATACGGTGGGATAATTGTAAATTCTGCTTCCCGGTCGGTGGCTGGTATATTGGCCGCATCGATGCCTTTTTCACGCACTTTTTTCCGGGATGACGCCATGGCCGCGCTGCTGATGAACCTTCGCTACGTACCTGACGAAGAAGCCGATGAGGTGCGTACCCTGCTGGACGAAAAAAGCATTCCCTACTACGAGACGCCGCCCAGCATGTGGGGCATTTCCGCCGGCGCCATCTGGCTCAGTGACGAACAGGACAAGGAACGCGCGAAGCAGCTTTTGCAGGACTACCAGCGCCGCCGCTTCGAGCACCAGCGGGCCGCCTGGCAGCAGGCCAGGGAAAGGGGCGAGGCGCCCACCTTGTGGCAGGGTTTCAAGGCTTCTCCGATGCGCACCCTGGCGCTCTTTCTGGCGACTCTTTTTGTACTGCTGTTCGCGCTCATGCCCTTTCTGGCTTTTGGCTGATTGCCGCAGCGGAGAGCATTGGCGACGCGCTGCTCATGTTGGCCGCTCAAAGTACCGTGCCGGCGTGGTGCCCAGCCTGCGCCGGAACATGGCAATGAACGCGCTCTCGCTGCGATAGCCCAGGTCATGCGCCACTACGCTGACCGGCTGCCGCACCGCCAACCGCCGAACGGCCTCCACCAGCCGCGCCTGTTGCCGCCAGTGCCCGAACGTCAAGCCGGTTTCGGCACGAAACCGGTTGGACAGCGTTCTTGCCGTGGCGCCGACAAGGGCTCCCCACTGCTCAAGCGTTTCGTCCCGGCCGGGGTTGTGGATGATGGCCTGGCAGATTGTTTGCAGCCGCCTGTCGCTGGGCATGGGTATGTGCAGCGGGATGAACGGCATGCTTTTCAGCTCCGCAAGAATCAGCCGCATGATCAATCCATCACGGCCTGCCGCGTCGTATTCGATGGCAATGTCCATGGCGCTGGCAATCAGCGCGTGCAGCAGATCAGATACGGACAGCACCTGGCAGGCTTGGCGCAATCCGGTTTCGACTGACGCTTCAATGTACAGCGACTGAATGGTGACCGCGCTGATGGCGTGGACCGTATGCTCGACCTCCGGGGGTATCCACACGGCCCGCCCATGCGGCACGACCCACAGGTTGCCGTCGGCGGTGATCTCGATGGCCCCTCCCGAAGCAAGCAGCAACTGCCCCCTGGCATGCGTGTGCGGCGCGATCCGGTGGCCGGCCGGGTAGCGGTGGGGCATGGCCGCCACGGGGCGCGGGACGTGCTTTTCATGGCATTTCTGTTTTGCGGTATATGTATTCGTTCAATCGTGATACAGAACCTTCCGTGCTGTCTACTCTATGCGCCCTAGAGACAGTGTTCGATCGGCAATCTCGGGAGGTGATGAGGTGTTTCACGAAACGAATCAACGGGTCAAACAGCGGCTTGGCGTATCCACCCAGTTGGGAACGGGGTTCATTGGTGGCGTTATCGGTGGGTTGCTTGGTGGTGGCAGTGGCGTTTTTTACGTCCCTGCCTTGGAGCGGATGACTTCTTTTTCGCGCGCCACGCTTCATGGGACCGCGGGAGCGGCGAATATAGCGGTGACCGGAGTGGGTGCGGCCACTTTCGCGCTGGCCATCGCCGCCCGTGAACTGTATCGCATGGCGAGGGAAAAAAGACGGATATCGAGTGCCGCGCGCTAGTGTTCGGGGAAAAGCTTGTGGTGCCCGCGAAGGCGGGTATCCAGTGACTTTGGTCTCGAAAGACGCTGGGCCCCGGATAGCGCTACGCGCTTCCGGGGTGACGGCGGAGGCTGTGCGCTTCCGGGGTGACGACAGAGGCTGTGCGCTTCCGGGGTGACGAGGGAGGTTGTGCGCTTCCAGGGCCAGGCTGCATGGCGCGTTCAGCCTTGGCGACTCACGCCCACGTCGATGCCCTTGTGTTGCAGGTCGGCGTGGTAGGAGCTGCGTACCATGGGGCCGGAAGCCACCGAGCTGAAGCCCATCTTGCGGCCTTCCTCGGCGAACAGGCGAAACTCGTCGGGATGCACGTAGCGCTCCACCGGGGCGTGGAAGCGGCTCGGTTGCAGGTACTGGCCGATGGTGATCATGTCCACGTCGTGGTCGCGCAGATCGCGCAGGGTTTCCAGTACCTGTTCGTTGGTTTCGCCCAGGCCGACCATGATGCCGGATTTGGTGGGCACGTCGGGCACCCGCTGGCCGAACTGTTGCAGCAGTTTCAGGGAGTGCTCGTAGCGGGCGCCGGGGCGTGCCTTCTTGTACAGGTGCGGCACGGTTTCGATGTTGTGGTTGAACACGTCCGGAGGAGTGGCTTCCAGAATGTCCAGGGCGGTTTCCGGGCAGGGGCGGAAATCCGGGGTGAGAATTTCGATCTTGGTGCCGGGGCTGAGATCGTGGATGGCGCGGATGCATGCGGCGAAGTGCGCGGCGCCGCCGTCGGGCAGGTCGTCGCGGTCCACCGAAGTGATGACCACGTATTTCAGCCCCATGTCCGCCACCGATTCGGCCAGGTGGCGGGGTTCGTCCGGGTCGAGGCCGTTGGGGCGGCCGAAGCCGACGTCGCAGAACGAGCAGCGGCGGGTACAGATGTCGCCCATGATCATGAAGGTGGCGGTGCCGCTGCCGAAACACTCCGGCAGGTTGGGGCAGGCGGCTTCCTCGCAAACGGTGTGCAGCTTCTGGCGGCGCAGCATGGATTTGATGCGCTGGATTTCGCCGCCGGAGGGTACGCGCACGCGAATCCAGTCCGGCTTGCGCTGGTGGACCGCATCGCCTTCATTCAGCACCGGGATGGTGCGGACCTTGTCCGCGCCACGCAGTTTGTCACCGATCTGAACTTTTCTCTTTGCCGGGTGCTGGACCTGGACTTCGCTCATGGAAATGCTCTCGTTGCGTTGGCGGGCTGGCCGGAAAAATCCGCGCTGATCCGTGGGGGTGCAGTGTACCAGTCGGGGGGCGGCGCTGTCTGGGGCTGCAACTGCAGATGCTGGCACAGGGTGGCGACCATTTCCTGTTCGACCTGTTCGCGGCTGTCCCGGATGCCTTCGGCGCTGAGGCTGGTCATCGCCTGGCCGGCGTAGCCGCAGGGATTGATGCGCTGCCACGGGCCGGGGTCGGCGTCGCGGTTCAGCGCCAGACCGTGATAGCTGCCTTTGCGGCGGATACGCAGGCCCAGGGAGGCGATTTTCGCGTCCTTCACGTACACACCCGGGGCCTCCGGGCGGCTCACCGCCGTGACGCCGTGATGGTGCAGATAGTCGATGATGGCGTTTTCGATGCCGTGCACCAGAGCACGGCTGCCGGTGGCCAACCGGCGCACGTCCAGCAGCAGGTAGACGACCGTCTGGCCGGGGCCGTGGTAGGTCACCTGCCCGCCGCGGTCGCTGTGCACCACGGGGATGCCGCCGGGGTCGAGCACATGCTCCGGTTTGCCCGCCTGACCGAGCGTATAAACGGGAGCGTGTTCCAGTACCCAGATTTCATCGCGGGTACCGGCATCGCGGTTGGCGGTGAAATCGCGCATGGCTTGCCAGCACGAGGTGTAATCGACACGGGGGAGGTAACGAATCAGAGCGTCCATGCGGCTATTATTCGCCCACCGGGGTTGGCCCGCAAGGCTGTGAAAAGAACTTGCGGGCCTGTCCACGAAAAAAATCAGAGGGTGATTTTGACGTGCGGGCAGTCGTTGAGCCGGGCGTAGATCTTTTCCACCTGTTCGGCGTTGTGCACGGTTATTTCGGCGCTGATCGACACGAAGTTGCCTTTGGCGCTGGGCTTGCGGCTCAGATGCCGGTGGCGGTCGAAATCCTGTAGATGCGCTTCGAGGATTTCCGCCACGGCGTCCTCCAGGGGAGCGTCCGCGGCGCCCAGTACTTTCAGCTGCATGGTATGGGGAAATTCCCACAATTCTTCACGGATCGGCATGGTGGTCTCCGGCGCCGGGGCTTCAGAGCAGGTTCTTGAAGAACAGAACGATATGATCCCACAGCCGTGAGAAGAAGCCGGCCTGCTGCACGTCGTTGAGCGCCACCAGCGGTTGCTGGGTGATCTGCTTGCCGTCCAGGCTGACGGTCAGGGTGCCGTACTGCTGGCCTTTCTTGATCGGCGCCTGCAACTGCGGCTGGATCGTCATCTGCGCTTGCAAATGATCGTGGCTGTCCCTGGGAATGGTCAGGATCAGGTCTTGCTGCAAGCCGAGCGGAACCTGGTTTTTCTCGCCCAGCCAGACGGTCGGTGTGCTGAGCACCTGGCCGGCATTGTAGGCCTTGTAGCTCTCGTAGAAGCGGAAGCCGTAGGTCAGCAGTTTCTGTGACTCGCGCGCCCGCGCCGCATCGCTGTCGGTGCCCATGACCACCGAGATGAGACGCATGCCATCCTGTTTGGCGGAGGCCACCAGGCAGTAGCCGGCGGCATCGGTGTGGCCGGTCTTGATGCCGTCCACGGACGGGTCCCGCCACAGCAGCACGTTGCGGTTGCGCTGGGTGATGCCGTTGAAGGTGAAGGTTTTCACCTTGTAGAGATCGTAGTGATCCGGGTAGTTGTGGATGATGGCGCGCGCCAGCGTGGCCAGGTCGCGGGCGGTGGAGTAGTGGTTGTCCACCGGCAGGCCGGTGGCGTTGACGTAGTGGGTGTGGGTCATGCCCAGCTGCTTGGCTTCCTGGTTCATCAGGTCGGCGAAGGCGCTGACCGAGCCGGCCAGGTATTCCGCCACCGCCACCGTGGCGTCGTTGCCGGAGTCGACGATGATGCCGTGCATCAGATCGTCCAGCGATACCTTGGTGCCTTCACGCACGAACATGCGTGAGCCGCCGGTGCGCCAGGCCTTGACGCTGATGGGCACCATGTCCTTGCCGGAAACGTGGCCCGCCTGGATTTCCTTCTCGGCGATGTAGGCGGTCATCATCTTGGTGAGGCTGGCAGGGGGCAGCTCCTTGTCGGCGTTATGGGCCACCAGCACCTGGCCGTTGGCGGCGTCGACCAGAATGTAGCTTTTGGCTTCCACTTTGGGGGGGTGCGGAATCAGTATGTCGGCCTGCGTCATGCCGGAGAGCGTCAGCGCCGCCGCGGTGGCGACGAAAATGACAAGATCACGGAGTAAGCGGGTTTGAATCATTGTTTCCTGCCTGTTGGTTGTGCTTCTGGCCCGGATTGCCGGGTAAAACGGCCTGGTTCCCTGACCCGATAGGTTGGGAGTCCGAATACGCCTCACGGGTTCCCCGGTTGCCGTCAATGCTCGGGGAAGGAGGGTGTGACTGTCGATTATTTGACCGGTATGGGCTCATTGAAGCCGGCCCGGCTTACCGCATTGCGGGCGTCCGTGCGGTCCTGGCTGGTGGCGAAGGGCCCCAGCCATACCCGGTAGAGCGATCCGCTGTCAGGGCGGCGTATGGTCACCGGCAGTTTCAACTGCTCGTGCAGTTGTTTCTCCAGTTGCCGCGCGTGTTGCAGACCACGAAAAGCCCCGGCTTGCAGATACAACCCGGCGTGGCCGCCCTGCTGGCTGGCGTGGTCCGGGGGCGGGCTGTCGAGCGCGGCCCGCACGGCGGTGGACATGGTGTCCGGCTGGTTGTTCTTGTCGGGCGCGGTGAGCGCTTCCACGCGCACCTTGGCGGTGCCCTTCTTGATCATGTCCAGCCGTACGGCGGCGGCCCAGGACAGATCGATGATGCGGCTGGGATTGAACGGGCCGCGGTCGTTGATCCTCACCACCACACTCTTGCCGTTTTCCAGGTTGGTGACCCGCGCGTAGGTGGGCAGGGGCAGGGTGCGGTGCGCGGCGGTGAAGCGGTACATGTCGTAGGGCTCGCCGCTGGAGGTGCGGTAGCCGTGGAACTTGGCGCCGTACCAGGAGGCGATGCCCACCTTGTCGTAACCCTTGGCGCTGGACAGGACGTGATAGGTAACGCCGTAGACGGTGTAGGTGTCCGGGTTGCCGTAGGGGCTGAGCGGCTCTTTTTTCGGTACCGGTTCGGGCAGGCGGGAAACCTCCTTCGCCTTGGCCGCCGCTTCGCTGGGGGCGGTGTCCTGCTGGCGGGCGTAGCGGTCCGAGCCGGGTGCGCCGTTGTCGGTGGGTGTTTCAGTGCTGGCGGGAGGCGCCGGCGGCGGCTCCGGCTTGGGCGGCACGCTGCTGCAGGCGGCCAGGATCAGGCTCAGCACCAGCGCGCAAAGCGGGTATCCCCGTTTCAGCGTGGACGGCACGAAAACGGCATGAAACTGGCTCACTGGAGGCTCTCCTGCATGGCCAGTGCCAGATGGGAGGACAGTTGAGTCACGGCCATGGCGTAGAGGTCGCTGTGGTTGTAGCGGGTGATGACATAAAAGTTGTCGGTGACAAGCCAGAATTCGTGGCCTTCGGCGCCATTCAGATCAAGCATGGCCACCGGCGTGTCACCGGGCAAATCGAAACAGAATTCGCTGGTTAGCCTATCATTCTTGCAGCTCACTGCCACTACGCCGTTCTTCCGGGCCTGATCCAGGCTGAAGCTGGGCTGGTAGCCCTTGGCGGCCAGCTTCTGGTAAGCCGCGCCGGTGGCCCGGGCGCGGGCGGCGATGGGCAGGCCAGGCTGCCAGCCGTGGCGGTGGAAATAGTTGGCGACGCTGCCGATGGCGTCGGCGGCGCTGTTGGCCAGGTCGATTTTGCCGTCGCCGTCGAAATCCACCGCGTAAGCCTGGTAGCTGGTGGGAATGAATTGCGGATAGCCCAGCGCCCCGGCGTAGGAGCCGGTGATGGTGGCGGCGTCAATGTGGGCCTGCTGTTCGAGTTCGAACAGTGCCGCCAGTTGCTTGCGGAAGAAGGCGCCCCGTGGAGGATAATCGAAGCCCAGCGTGGCCAGCGCGTCCAGTGCCCGATAGCTGCCGGTGTGCCGGCCGTAGCGGGTTTCCACCCCGAGGATGGCGAGGATCACCGAGGCGGGCACACCGTATTGCGCCTGTGCCCGCTTGAGGGCCTGCTGGTGCGCCTTGGCGAATTCCACCCCCTCGGCGACCCGGCCAGCCTGTACGAATATTTTCTGATACTGGGCCCATTGCAGCGTTTTCTCCGCCGGTCTGGCAATCGCCTCGAGGATCTTGTCCTGGCGTTTGGCATCGGCCAGCAGGGCGCGAATGTGGTCGCCGTCGAGCCCTTTCTTCTCCAGCGTCTGGATCATCGCCTGGGCTTCCGGGCGGGTGGCGTAATCGCTGCCGTTGTCGCCACCGTCGGCCAGCGCCCAAGGGGCTGCGACCAGTGCCAACATACCGATACAGAGCGTTTTCCATGAAATTGCGGGCATTATCCGATGCACGTACTTCTCCTGTGTTACAGCCCCGATTTCATCAGGCGGCGGTGAGTGTGGACTGACATGAGCATGCCGAAGCTGGCCATCAGAGTGATGATGGAGGTGCCTCCGTAACTGACCAGCGGCAAGGGTACCCCGACGATCGGCAATAATCCGGAAACCATGCCGATATTGACGAAAACGTAGATGAAAAAGGTCACTGTCAGACTGGCCGCCAGCAAGCGGGTGAAGGTGTCCTGGGCCTGCCAGCTGATCATGAAGCCGCGCCCGACGATGACCAGATACACGGCGATCAGGATCAGGAAGCCGACCAGACCGAATTCCTCGCCCAGCACGGCGAGAATGAAGTCGGTGGAGGATTCCGGCAGGAAATCCAGCCGTGACTGGGTGCCTTCCAGCCAGCCCTTGCCGGTGACGCCGCCGGAGCCGATGGCGGTTTTCGACTGGATGATGTTCCAGCCGGCGCCGCGCGGGTCTGCTTCCGGATTGAGGAAGGTGGTGACCCGGTCACGCTGGTAGTCGTGCAGCACGAAGAAATACATGGCCGGCGCCGCCACCATCAGCACCAGTATCGCCACGCTGATCAGCCGCCAGGACAAGCCGGCCATGAACAGCACCACCAGGCCGGCGGCCGCCACCAGAATGGCGGTGCCGAGGTCGGGCTGGACGGCGATCAGCACGGCGGGAATGAAGATCAGCCCAAGGGCGGCCAGCACATCCATGCGGGTGGGCGGCAGGTTCCGTTCGCTGAAGAACCAGGCGACCATGGCGGGCACCGCCAGCTTGAGGATTTCCGCGGGCTGGAAGCGCCCGACAATCGGAAACGCCAGCCAGCGCTGCGCGCCTTTCGCCTCGATGCCGGCAATGATCACCAGCGCCAGCAGCAGCAAGCCGATGCCGTACACGAACGGCGCCCAGAAGCGATAACTGCGTGGCGGCACCTGCGCCAGTACGAACAGCACCACGAAGCCGATGCCGAAACGGATGGCCTGGCGAATCACCAGATCCAGACTGGCGCCGCCGGCGCTGTACAGCACCACCAGCCCGCCCATGGCCAGCAGCAACAGCGCCGTCAGCAGCGGTGCGTCGAGGTGCAACCGTTCGGTCAGGGTCGGGCCGAATGTCGGGCCGGCCTGGGCGTCGGAGATGCTGTGATGCCGGGAATCCTGCAAACTCATTGCAACAACCCTTCCGGATAGCCCGCCAGAGGGTTGCTGGCGGGTTGGTTCACGGACAGCGAAGAAGGCCGGTTCAGCGGCGGCGGCACGGCGAGCTGTCCCTGGTCATTGAGCAGCCAGGCGTCCATCACCTGGCGCGCCACCGGGCCGGCCACCGAACCGCCGTGCTGGCCGTTCTCGATGATCACGGCCACGGCGATGGCGGGTTTGTCCAGCGGCGCGAAGGAGATCAGCAGCGCGTGATCAAGCAGGCGTTCCGCCAGCTCCTTGGCATTATAGGTTTCCCCCTGTTCCACGGAGAATACCTGCGCGGTGCCGCTTTTCGCCCCCATGGAGTATTGCGCATCGCGGCGCATGCCCCGGGCGGTGCCGTGGGCGCCGGTGACCACCTCGCCCATGGCGGCCTTCATGCGCTGCCAGTTGTCCGGGTCGCTCAGCTCGATATCCGGGCGCAACGCCGGGGGTATGACATCGGCGGCCAGCGTGGGCACTACCTGCTTGCCGCTGTGTGCCAGTATGGCAGTGGCGGTGGCCAATTGCAGGGGAGTGACCAGCAGAAAGCCCTGGCCGATGCCCACGTTGACGGTGTCGCCATGGTACCAGGGCCGGCCACGGGCGGCTTTCTTCCATTCCTTGGAGGGCAGAATGCCGGTGGATTCGTTGTCCAGATCGATGCCGGTGGACTGCCCGAAAGAGAAGCGCGACAGGAAGGCGTGAATGCGGGAGATGCCGGTGCGCACCGCCAGATCGTAGAAATAGGTGTCGCAAGATTCCTCGATGGCCTTGTTCAGATCGACGGTGCCATGGCCCCAGGTTTTCCAGTCCCGGTAGCGATGCGGGTTGCCGTCGAGCTGAAAATAGCCCGGATCGAAGATGGTCCGCTGCCAGGTGGTGGTGCCGGCATCCAGCCCGGCCAGGCCCATGAACGGCTTGATGGTGGAGCCGGGCGGGTAGCGGCCCTGCAAGGCGCGGTTGAACAGCGGGTGATCGTGGTCCTTGCGGTAGGCGGCGTAATCCTTGTGGGAGATGCCGGTGACGAACAGGTTGGGATCGAAGCCCGGCCGGCTGACGAAGGCCAGCACGCTGCCGTCGCGCGGATCGATGGCCACCACCGCGCCGCGCCGGTCGCCGAGGGCGTCGTAGGCGGCCTTTTGCACTTTCATGCTGATGGTCAGGCGCAGATTCTTGCCGGGCACCGGCGGCTGCTCTTCCAGTACCCGCAGAATGCGCCCGCGCGCATTGGTTTCCACTTGCCGATAACCGGCCTGGCCGTGCAGGCGAGACTCATAGTAATGCTCGATGCCGATGCGCCCATAGAAATGGGTGCCGGCATAGTTGGCCCGCTCATCCAGTGTCATGCCGTTGATGTCGTCGGCGCTGAGCCGGTTCACGTAGCCCAGTACGTGGGAAAACAGCTTGCCGTAAGGGTAGTAGCGGATCGGTGTGGCGGCCACCCGGACGCCCGGCAGACGGTGCTGGTTGACGGTCAGGCGGGCGATTTCCGCTTCCGACAATCGGCCGCGCAGGGGAATCGGCTCCCAGGGGCGGCGCGGGCTGTGCAGGCGCTTTTTGAATTGCTCGATGTCATCGGCATCGAGCGTGATGAGTTGGCCCAGTTGCTGGAACATGTGGTCCAGGTCGGGCACCTGCTCCGGGGTGATTTCCACGGAGAAGTCGGGGCGGTTGGCGGCCAGGATGACGCCGTCGCGGTCGGTGATCAGGCCGCGCGGCGGCGCCACGGCCTGGGTCTGGATGCGGTTTTCATCGCTGAGCGTGGTGAAGTGGCTGTGCTGAAACACCTGCAACCAGACCATGCGGCTGATCAGCCCCACGGTCATCAGTACCACCAGCACGCCGCTGATCACCAAGCGAACGGCGAATATCCGCCGTTCCTTGTGGTGATCCTTGAGTGTCAGTGGTCGTCTGCGCATCGATACCATCGAATCCGGTTGTTCGTTGTGGCCGCGCGGTCAGCGGTGGTACGGATGACCGACCAGCAAGGTCCAGCCGCGATAGATCTGCTCGGCCAGCAATACCCGCACCAGAGGGTGCGGCAAAGTCAGTGCCGACAACGACCAGCGTTCGTGGGCGGCGGCGGACAACCGTGGGCACAGGCCGTCCGGGCCGCCCACCAGCAAGGCCAGATCCTGGCCGAGGTCGTGCAGCGTACCCAGCCGTTGGCTGAGGTCGGGAGTGGTGAGACGCTTGCCGGTGACTTCCAGCGCCACGCGATGGGCCCCTGGGTATTTGTCCAGGCGTTTTTCCAGCGCCTGTCCCTCCGCGCGCACCAGATCGGAAACCGTCCCTCTGGTTCTCTTAGGCAGCGGAATCTCTTCAAGTTCCAGGCTCATGTCCGCAGGCAGCCGTTTCTGATACTCACTGAAACCCTGGTCTACCCAGGCCGGCATGCGTGTGCCGACGGCAAGCAGGTGGATGCGCACGGAGTTCTCCCCAGGGGTCGATGAATCAATCCGCCATGGTATCAGAGGTCGCGGCTGGAGCGGTCCGGATGATGCTCCGGGGTCTTCCAGAGTCGCTCCAGGTCGTAGAATTCCCGGGTTGCCGGCAGCATCAGGTGGACGATGACGTCACCCAGATCCACCAGAATCCAGTCCGAGCTGCGTTCCCCTTCCGTGCCCAGCGGCACATAACCCGCGGCCTTGACCCGCTCCAGCACGTTGTCCGCCAGTGCCTTGACGTGACGTGTCGAGGTTCCGGAGGCGAGCACCATGTCGTCGGCGACGCTGGTCAACTCGCGCACATCCAGCTGGGTCACGTTGTTGGCTTTCATTTCTTCCAGTGCGTCGATCACTACGCTCAGCAGGGTTTGGTCAGAGCTCATGAAACCTCAATGTCGGGAGTGATTGTCGGGGACAGTATACAGACGATGACGGCGGATGTAGGTCCTCACCCTCGCCGTCAGCGCCGGGCCGCGGCCGTGTTTCAGCAGATGATGGCGTATGTCGGTGGAGGAGACATCCAGATGCGGCCGCTTGAGCATCAGCCGTTTGCCGGCCGGACGGCGCATCAGGCCGCTGGCCGGCGCCAACGGAAAGGCCCGCCGTACCTTGGCCGGCGGCGTCGGCGCCCCCGGACGGGAAACCACGGCCAGATGGCAGAGGGCCGCGAATTCCGGCCAGCGGTGCCAGTCCGCCAGCCCGGCGAAACTGTCGGCACCGATCAACAGCACCAGTGACCGCTGGGCGCCGATCTGCTGCCGGTAATGACGCAGGGTGGCCAGCGTATAAGACGGCCCCGAGCGCGACAGCTCCCAGCCATCGGCATGCAGGCGCGAATGCCCGACACAGGCCAGCCGCACCATGGCCAGCCGCTGGCTGGCGCTGGCGTGCGGCTGCGGCCGATGGGGCGGCACCGCGTTGGGCAGCAGCCGCACCTCGGCGCCGCCGAGCCGGCGCGACACCGCCAGCGCGGCGCGGATGTGGGCGCGATGAATCGGGTCGAAGGTGCCGCCAAACAGGATCAGCGGAGCGCCGCCGTCAGGCTGGGCGCCGCGACCGGGCCGGGCGCTGCGGCCCATGCTCAGAGTCACTGCCGTATATGCCCATCGCCGAAGACCACCCATTTCTGGCTGGTCAGCCCCTCCAGCCCGACCGGGCCGCGGGCGTGCAGTTTATCGGTGGAAATACCGATCTCCGCGCCCAGGCCGTATTCGAAGCCGTCGGCGAAGCGGGTGGAAGCGTTGACCATCACCGAACTGGAATCCACCTCCGCCAGAAAACGGCGCGCATGGCTGTAGTTTTCCGTGATGATCGATTCCGTGTGGGCGGAGCTGTAACGGGCGATGTGATCCAGCGCCTCGTCAAGATCGGCGACGATGCGGATCGCCAGCACCGGCGCCAGGTACTCCTCCTGCCAGTCGCTCTCGGTGGCTTCCGTCACATCCGCAAGCAGCGCCTGGGTGCGCGCACAACCGCGCAACTCCACGCCGGCCTGGCGATATTCCGCCGCCAGCTCCGGCAGCACCCGCTCGGCGATGTCCGCGTGTACCAGCAACGTTTCCAGGGTGTTGCAGGTACCGTAACGCTGGGTCTTGGCGTTGTAGGCCACCCTCACGGCCTTGCCGATATCGGCGTCGGCATCGATGTACAGATGGCAATTGCCGTCCAGATGCTTGATCACCGGCACCCGAGCCTCGCCACTGATACGCTCGATCAGCCCCTTGCCACCGCGCGGCACGATCACGTCCACGTACTCGGGATGGGTGATCAGCTCGCCCACGGCGGCGCGATCGGTGGTCTCGATCACCTGCACCGCGGTTTCCGGCAAGCCGGCCTCACGCAACCCGTCGCGCAGACAAACGGCGATCGCCTGGTTGGAATCGATGGCCTCCGAACCGCCGCGCAGAATCGCCGCGTTGCCGGACTTCAGGCACAGGGCGGCGGCGTCGATGGTGACGTTGGGCCGCGACTCGTAAATGATGCCGACCACCCCCAGCGGCACCCGCATCTTGCCCACCTGAATGCCCGAAGGCCGGTAATTGAGATCGCTGATGCCGCCCACCGGATCGGCCAGCGCCATCACCTGCTCCAG
>CAYMKZ010000014.1:0-39665 GCA_964391345.1 uncultured Alcanivorax sp. | reverse complement strand
GTTCCCAAGGCCAAGGCAGGCCGTGCACTGGACGCTGCCCTGGAAGGCGTTGTCAGCGCACTGAGAAAAGGGGAGAGCGTTTCCCTGGTGGGCTTTGGCACCTTCTCCGTGAAGGAACGTGCTGCCCGTGAGGGCCGCAACCCGCAGACCGGTGAGACCATTCACATCGCCGCCGCCAAGGTGCCGGGGTTCAAGGCTGGCAAAACTCTGAAAGACGCGGTCAACTAAGGGGCCTCACGGAGCGGTATTGCAGCGGGTCAGGATACCGGCCTGTTTGTGTGTCCGGGCTCGTCCGCTCCGGCGGCCAGCAAGCGTATCCGTATCGGGTGCGCTTTTTTGCTTTCTGGAACCTTGCTGCCATGGCAGGGCTCCGATAACAACGATTAACGGTATTCCTTGGAGTAAGCCATGCAGCAGTTCAGACGATTTGTCCGCGGTCCCGTGGGCAAGGTTCTGCTCGCTCTCATCATCCTTCCGTTCGTGATCTCCGGGTTTTATGGCTATTTCTCCAGCAGTGGTAGCCAGGGGGCGGTTGCCGAGGTGGAAGGCAGCAAGATCACGGATTCCTACGTCAAGGAACGCACCCAACGCCTGCGGCAGATGATTCGCCAGCAAAGCCCCAATGTCAGCCCGGCGATGCTGGACGCCTTCGTGCGCCCACGCATGGTGCTGGAAGGCATCATCAATGAGCAACTGGTGGCCGCCGCCGCCGACAAGGCCAACATGGCGTATAGCGATGTACAGGCCGCGAAGCTGATACGCGCCAACCCGGTATTCGAGGAAGACGGGCAGTTCTCCGAGTCGCGCTTCGAGAGCCTGGTGCGGGCCCAGGGCATGACCCCGCGTGGTTACCTGAACGGATTGCGCCAGGACCATCTCAGCCAGCAATACCGCGAGGGTCTGCGCGCCACCGGCTTCGCACTGCCTGGTGAGCTGGAGGCGGATTTGCGGCTGCTCAACCAGACCCGCGATCTGAGCTATGCGGTCCTCGATGTGAGTGCCCTGAAAAAGCAGGAAGCGGTCAGCGATGATCAGGTGAAAGCTTTCTACAAGGCGCATCAGAGCGAATTCATTCGCCCGCAACAGTACAAGGTTCGCTATCTGGAGCTGACCGCGGCGAATTTCGCCGCTCAGGCCAAGGTCACGGATGAGCAGATCCAGAAGGAATACAAAGCGCGCAAGGAGATGCGCGAGAGCAGCTCCACACGCCGCGAGGTGGCCGACATTCTGATCGCGGTGAACGACCAGCGCAGCGAGAAAGAAGCGCTGGCGCGCGCGCAACAGGCCCGCAAGGAACTGGAGGCCGGCAAGAGTTTTGCGGAGGTGGCCCACAGCTACTCGGATGACGCCTCCACGGCCGGTAATGGCGGCGATCTGGGCATGCTCAGCAAAGGCACCCTGCCGCCGAAACTGGAAGCGGCGCTGGACAAGCTGAAAGTGGGCGAGGTGTCGCAACCGGTGGTCGCCGACAGTGGTGTTCATCTGCTGCGCATCGTTCGCGAGGACAAGCAAACCATGCCGCCGCTCAAGCAGGTCAAGGAGCAGATTGCCGCGGATCTGAAGAAAAGCCAGGAACAGACGCTGTTGTCCGAGGCGGTGTCCAAGCTGGAAGAACTGGCCTATGAACATACCGACCTGCAAGAGCCCGCCGCCGAACTGAACCTGAAGGTGCAAAGCACCGATTGGGCCGGGCTGGATGATCTGCCGGGCGTGTTGAACGATGCCAAGGTGCGTGATGCCCTGCAATCCGATTCGGTCGCCAAGCAGGGCCACAACAGTGATCTGCTGGAAATCGGCAAGGGTCATTATGTGGTGGTGCATCTGGCGGGCACCAAACCGCCGGAGCCCAAGCCGATCGACGAGGTGAGTGACGATATTCGCGCCCAGCTCAAGCAGCAGGCCGCCCTCAAGCATGTCGCGGCCATCAAGCAGAAGGCGCAAACCGCCGTCAAGGATCAGAAAGCGGATCTGGAGGCGGTGGCCAGGATCATGGACGCACAGGTGCAGAGCGACACCGGTGTGACGCGCCATGACCAGAAGCCCGCCAAGGCGTTGATCGACGCCGCCTTCGGCGCGCCGTCGCCCAAGGACGGCAAGCCCGCGCCGGTGCAGTTCGTGTCGCTGCCAAACGGCAGCCTCGCCGCCTATCAGGTGACCAAGGTCACCGAGGGCAGCACGAAGATGACGGACGATCAGCGCAAGCAGGCGCTCAGCCAGTTGGCGCAGTCCGAAGGGCAGCAGTCCTACCAGTCGGTCATGCAATACCTGCGCGACACTCTGGACGTTACCGTGCATGCGGAGCGTTTGAAGAGTGATCAGCAGCAGGATGATAGCGGGCAGTAAACTCTCCCGCCGCCCCTTTCCGGTTCTCTCCCCAGGGCAACCGGAAAGGGGCACCTGAAAACAGCAAGGCCGCTGGCCGATGCGGGGGTTGCCCACACCGGCCAGCGGCCTTTTTCATGCGCCGGTCGTGGCGCCCGTTTTTGCCGTGTGAATTATGCTTCCGGTTCCTGGAAAGACATGGACACCGTGGAGGAACCGGCATCCACATAGGTGATTTCGGCGGTGATGCCGGAGGCCAGGTCCGAGCACAGGAACGCCGCCGTATTGCCCACTTCCTCGATGGTGACGTTGCGGCGCAGTGGCGCCTTGTCGGCGTTGTAATCGAGCATGGTGCGGAATTTCTTGATCCCGGAGGCGGCCAGCGTGCGGATCGGGCCGGCGGAAATGCCGTTCACGCGAATGCCTTCCGGGCCCAGGCTGGAAGCCAGATAACGCACCGAGGCCTCGAGGCTGGCCTTGGCCAGACCCATCACGTTGTAGTTGGGTACGGTTTGCTGAGAAGCATGGTAGGTGAGCGTCAGCAGGGCGCCCTGGCGACCTTGCATCATCGGTCTGGCCGCCTTGGCCAGCGCCACGAAACTGTAGGCGGAGATGTCGTGCGCCATGCGGAAACCATCGCGGGTGGCCACGTCGGCGAAGTTGCCGTCCAGTTCGTTGGCCGGCGCGAAGCCCACCGCATGCACCACGCCATCCAGGCCATCCCACTGCTGGTTCAGACCTTCGAACACCTTGGCGATTTCCTCATCCGAGGTGACGTCGCAAGGGAAGCACAGGGCCTCCTTGCTGCCGTAGCGCTCGGCGGCTTTCAGTACACGCCCTTTCAGCTTGTCGTTCTGGTAGGTAAAGGCAAGCTCCGCGCCTTCCCGGTGCATTGCCTCGGCGATGCCGGTGGCAATGGAGCGGTCACTGGCAACGCCGACAATCAGGAATCGTTTACCTGCAAGAAAACCCATGGTCTGTCCTCGAAATGTGAAATCTGGTTTGGCCGCGAGAGCGGGGTGCGTAGCGCGCTGTCCGCGAGCCTCTTGATTGCAGCCTCTTAGTACAGGGAAGCGGCCCTGTCCGAAAGGCGCCCGGCGCATGCATTATGTAACGGCCTGTTTCCTGTGCCGGCTGAAGGCGGCCTCCATCAGCTCGCGGGTGTAGGGGCTGCGCGGTGCCTGGAAGATCGTCTCGGTGTTGCCGTGCTCCACCACCTTGCCGTGACGCATGACCAGCAGCCGGTGGCTGATGGCGCGAACCACCTTGAGATCGTGACTGATGAAAAGATAACTCAAGCCGTGACGCCGTTGAAGGGCCTTCAGCAGTTCCAGCACCTGCGCCTGCACGCTGCGGTCCAGCGCCGAGGTGGGTTCGTCGAGAATCAGCAGGTCCGGTTCCAGAATCAGCGCCCGGGCGATGGCGATGCGCTGCCGCTGTCCGCCGGAGAATTCATGGGGGTAGCGGTGCAGGCAATCCGCCGGCAGCCCGACCTCGGCGATCAGCGCCCGCACCCGTTCGTCACGGGTAGTTCTGTCCAGGGTCTTGTGGTGCACGCGCAGTCCTTCGCCCACCGCGTCGGCCACTGTCAGGCGCGGATTGAGGCTGCCGTAGGGGTCCTGGAATACCACCTGCATGTGCCGCCGCCAGGGGCGCAGGCCGGCGCCGTGCAGCGTCTCCAGCGATTTGCCCAGCAGGCAAACGGTGCCCTCGGCGTCAATCAGCCTGAGCAGCGCCAGCGCCAGTGTCGATTTGCCGGACCCGGATTCGCCGACGATACCCAGTGTTTCCCCGCGCCGCAGGTTCAGCGAAACGCCGTCCACGGCGACGAAAGGCGCGCCACGGCGCAGCAGACTGCGGCGCGGCCCCCGAAAGCGTACCGACAGATCGCTGGCGTCCAGCAGGGTGGGGCTGTCCACCGGCCGTGGCTCCGGGTGGCCTTGCGGTTCGGCGGCCAGCAAATGGCGGGTGTATTCGTGCCGGGCGTGCTCCATGACCTGATCCACCGTGCCCCGCTCGACGATCTCGCCGTTGTGCATCACCGCCACATCTTCGGCGAAGCGGCCCACCAGGCCCAGATCGTGGCTGATCAGCAGAATGCCGAGGCCCAGCTCCTGCTGCAGGCGCTTGAGCAGTTCGAGGATGGTTTCCTGGATCGTCACGTCCAGCGCGGTGGTCGGCTCGTCGGCGATCAGCAACGCCGGGTCGTTGGCCAGCGCCATGGCGATCATCACCCGCTGCCGTTGTCCGCCGCTGAGCTGGTGGGGGTAGCGCGTCAGCATGTCCTCGCCGCCGGGCAGCTCCACCTGTTCGAGCAGTTGCAGACAGCGGCGACGGGTGGCGGCGCGTCCCAGCCCCTGGTGAACGCGAATGGTTTCACCGATCTGCCGGCCCACGGTATGCAGCGGGTTGAGCGCCGTCAGCGGCTCCTGGAAGATGGTGCCGATGCGGCCGCCGCGCAGCGCGCGGCGCCGGCTTTCCGGCCAGTCCAGCACGTTGTCGCCGTCGAACAGGATGGCCTTGGCCCGGCGCTGGGCGCTGTCCGGCAACAGGTCGAGTATCGCCATGGCAGTGAGTGATTTGCCCGAGCCGGACTCGCCGACCAGCGCCAGCATGCGGCCCGCCTGCAAGGTCAGGTCGACATTGTTCACCGCCGGGCGTGGTTCGCCGTCGAAGGCAATGCTCAATCCCTGGATCTGTAGCAGGCTCATAGTTTCCTCGGATCAAAGGCATCACGCACGGCTTCGCCGATGAACACCAGCAACGACAGCATCAGTGCCAGGGTGACGAAGGCGCTGACCCCCAGCCAGGGCGCTTGCAGGTTGGCCTTGCCCTGGCCCAGCAGTTCGCCCAGCGAAGGGGAGCCCGGCGGCAGCCCGAAGCCGATGAAATCCAGCGCGGTGAGCATCACCACGGAACTGTTCAGCACGAACGGCAGGTAGGTGAGAGTGGCGACCATGGCGTTGGGCAGCATGTGGCGGAACAGGATCACCGGCGTGCGCACGCCCAGCGCCTGGGCGGCGCGCACGTACTCCATGTTGCGACAGCGCAGGAATTCCGCGCGCACCAGATCGACCAGCGTCATCCAGGAAAACAGCAGCATGATGACCAGCAGAATCCAGAAGCCGGGCACCACGAAACTGGACAGCACGATGATCAGATAGAGAATCGGCATGCTCGACCAGATTTCCATGAAGCGCTGCCCGGCCAGGTCCAGCCAGCCGCCGTAATAGCCTTGCAACGCGCCGACGACGATACCGATGACGCTGGAGCCCAGTGTCAGCAGCAGGCCGAACAGAATCGAGGTGCGAAAACCGTAGATCAGCCGGGCGAGCACGTCACGCCCCTGATCGTCGGTACCCAGCCAGTTCTCCGACGACGGCGGTGCCGGCGTCGGCACTTTCAGGTTGTAGTTGATGGTGTCGTAGCCGTAATGGATGGGCGGCCACAGCATCCAGCCGTCCTGCCGTTTGATCAGCTTCTGCACATAGGGATCACGGTAATCCGCTTCCGTGTAGAAGGCGCCGCCGAAGGTGGTTTCCGGGTAGCTGGCGAACACCGGGAAATAGAAATGGCCGTCGTAACGCACCAGCAAGGGCTTGTCGTTGGCGACGAAGTTGGCCGCCAGGCTGATCACGAACAGCACCAGAAAGAGGCGCAGTGACCAGTAGCCACGGCGATTGCGTTTGAAGGCCCGCCACTGGCGCCGCCACAGCGGCATTGCGTCGCTCATCGTGACCTCCGCTCGAAGTCGATGCGCGGGTCCACCCACATGTACATCAGGTCGGAGATCAGCCGCAGCAGCATGCTCAGCAGCGTGAAAATGAACAGCGTGCCGAACACCACCGGGTAATCGCGGTTGATCACCGACTCGAAACTCAGCAGGCCGAGGCCGTCCAGCGAAAAAATGTATTCGATCAACAGTACGCCGGTGAAGAACACGCTGACGAACGCCGCCGGGAAGCCGGCGATGATGATCAGCATGGCGTTGCGGAAGACGTGGCCGTAGAGCACGCGATTTTCGCTGAGCCCCTTGGCGCGGGCGGTCTGCACGTACTGTTTGCCGATCTCGTCCATGAACGAATTCTTGGTCAGCATGGTCAGCGCGGCGAAGCTGCCGACCACGATGGAAACCGTGGGCAGGAAAACATGATGGGCGTAGTCACAGACCTTCCCCCACATCGACAGCTGCGCGAAATTGTCCGACACCAGCCCGCGCAGCGGGAACCACTCCAGATAGGAGCCGCCGGCGAACAGCACCACCAGAATGATGGCGACCAGGAAACTGGGAATGGCGTAGCCGACGATGATGGCGGTGCTGGTCCAGACATCGAAGGCGCTGCCGTCGCGCACCGCCTTGCGGATCCCCAGCGGAATGGCGATCAGATAGACGATCAGCGTACTCCATAGTCCCAGCGAGATGGACACCGGCAGCCGTTCCAGAATCAGCGTGCTGACGGGCTTGTCACGATAGTAGGAGACGCCGAAATCGAAGCTCAGATAGTGCTTCACCAGCAGCCAGAAGCGCTCCGGCGCGGGCTTGTCGAAGCCGTAGAGTTTCTCGATGCGCTTGACCAGATCCGGCGGTACGCCATGAGCGCCCTTGTAATTGCGGTTGCCGGTGGAGGCGGTGATATCGGCGGTGGCGCCTGCGAAACCGCCTCCGGGGCCTTGCCCGGCGGCCGGCACCCCTTGCAGTTTGGCCAGCGCGCGCTCCACCGGGCCGCCCGGTGCGGCCTGCACGATGACGAAATTGAGCAGCAGAATGCCGAACAGGGTAGGGATGATGAGCGCCAGCCGCTTGAGCACATAAATCAGCATTATCGTGCGTCCTTGTCCCACCAGAGATCGAGCGCCCCGTCCGGGGTGACGTATTCAGGCAGGGTTGGGTGGGCGAGCCGGGCCTGGTAAGCGAACCGGTAAACGTCGGTGTACCAGTTGGGAATCACGTAGAAGCCCCACTGCAAGGCGCGGTCCAGCGCCCGGCAGGCGGTGACCAACTGCTCACGGCTGTTGGCGCTGATCACGTCGTCGACCAGTTGATCGATGGCCGGGCTGCTGATACCGGCGTAATTCTGGCTGCCCGGACGATGGGCCGCGGCGCTGGTCCAGTAGCCGCGCTGCTCGTTGCCCGGTGAAGCGGATTGTCCCCAGCCGGCGACGATCATGTCGTAATCGAACTGCCGCACCCGCTGCACGAATTGCGACTGGCCCACGCGCACCACGCTGGCCTTGATGCCGAGTACCGCCAGGTTGCGGGCGAAAGGCAGCACGATGCGCTCGAACAGCGGGCTGTTGAGCAGAAACTCGAATTGCACGGGCTGGCCACCGGGGGTGTAGAGTTGATCGCCCTTCACGGTGTAGCCGGCGGCCTTGAGCATGGCCTGCGCCTTGAGCAGGTTGGCGCGCGGCCGGCCGGAGCCGTCCGATTTGGGCGGCTGGTAGGCCTGGGTGAAGACTCGTGCCGGCAATTCATCCCTGAGCGGCTCGAGCAGCTTCAGCTCCGCCGGGCCGGGCAGGCCGGTGGCGGCGAGCTCCGAGTTCTGGAAATAGCTGCGTGTCCTTTTGTACTGGCCGTAAAACAGGTGCTTGTTGGCCCACTGGAAGTCGAAGGCGTAGTCCATGGCCTCGCGCAGCTTGGGATCCTTGAACAGCGGCCGCCGGGTGTTGAAGACAAAGGCCTGCATGCCTGCCGGATTATGCTGCTTGACCGCCTCCTTGATCAGCCGGCCGTCCTTGAACTCGGGGCCGTTGTAGGCGGTGGCCCAGTTCTTGGAGCTGTTTTCGGCGCGAAAGTCGTAATCGCCGCGAATGAACGCCTGCAACGCCACCGTGTCGTCCATGTAGTAGTCGTAGACGATGCGATCGAAATTGTAGCGGCCGCGCATCACCGGCAGGTCCTTGGCCCAGTAGTCCTGGCGCCGCTGGTAGACGATCTGTTTGCCGGTCTTGAAGCTGGCCACCTTGTAAGGGCCGGAGCCGAGCGGCGGGGTGAGAGTGGCGGCCTCGAAGTCGCGGCCTTTCCAGTAGTGTTCGGGGAACACCGGCAACTGCCCGACGATCATCGCCAGTTCGCGGTTGTCGCCGGGTTTGAAGGTGAACTTCACCTTGCGTTTGGACAGTGCCTGCACGTCGGCGACGTCGGCATAGTAGTAGGCGTACAGCGGAGCGCCGTGGTTGACCAGCTGATGGAAGGTCCACACCACGTCGCTGGCCAGCACCGGCGTGCCGTCGGCGAAGCGGGCGTTGTCGCGCAGGGTGAACGCCACCCAACTGCGGTCATCAGGCCATTCGATGGTTTTCGCCAGCAGGCCGTATTCGGTGAAGGGTTCATCCAGGCTTTGCACGGTGAGGCTGTCGAACAGATAACTGTTGCCGAGCGCGCCGATGCCGGCGGCCGAGGTTCCCTTGGGCAGCCAGGGCATGAAGCTGTCGAAGCTGCCCATGGCGTGCAGCTTCAGGGTGCCGCCCTTGGGTGCCTGAGGGTTGACGTAATCGAAGTGACGAAACCCGGCGCCATATTTGGGCGCGCCGTGCATGGCGATGGCGTTGCTGACATGGATGGCGGCCAGCCCCGGGGGGGCCGCCAGCAAGCCGGCGAACAGCAGCGCGCAACACAGATGAAATCGTGCGGAGAGGGCAGTCCTGACGCCGGGCATTGTGATTATTGGCTCCGTAATAAGGTCGGTTCGACGCTCGCAGGCCAGGATTTGGAACCCGTCCGGCAATCAGGGTTCCCCGGACCCTTGTACATTACAACATGCGCGGCAACGACATCAGGGCGCCTTGCGGATGTCGACGTACAGCGTCAGCGCATCACCGGGCTGCAAATACTGATTGTCGTCGATGCTGTCGTTCCAGTCACGAATCTGGCCCACGGAAACGTTGAAACGATCGGCGATGGCGTACAGCGAATCGCCGCGGCGTACCGAGTAATGCACCTTGCGGATCATCTTGCGGGCACTGGCCTGCGATGAAGCCGGCGCGGTGGTGTCACGCCAGATGGCGAGCGTCTGGCCGATTTTCAGCGTTTGCTTGGGGCTCATGTGGTTCCATTTCGCCAGGGCGCTGACCGTGACCTGATGCTGATGGGCGATGCTCCACAGGGTATCGCCGCTGCTTACCTGATAGTTCACTCGTTGCCGGCGGTTGGTGGAGCTACTGGCCACGGCCAGCTCGTTGTTGCTGGCCGCCGGTGATGGAATCAGCAGCGTATGGCCGGCGATGATCCGGTTGCTGCTGATGTGGTTGATGCTGCGCAGCACCGCCGGGGTGGTGTGGTAGTCGCGGGCAATGGCGATCAGCGAGTCGCCACGCTGGATCTGATAACGGCGCCAGCGTACCCGCTGATCCACCGGCAGGGCCGCCAGCCCTTCCTTGAAGCGGAGGGCATCGTCGGCGGGCACCAGCAGGGTATGGGGGCCGTGCGGGGCGGTGGCCCAGCGGTTGTACGCGGGGTTGAGCAGATACAGCTCGCGCATGGAGATACCGGCCAGCTTGGCCGCCTGGGCAAGATCGATCTGGCTGCCGACATCGACGATCTTGAAATACGGCTGGTCGGCGATCGGGTGCAGGGTCACGCCGTAGCGCTGCGGATCCTTGACGATCTCCGCCACGGCCAGCAGTTTCGGCACGTAGGCGGTGGTTTCATCAGGCAGGTCGAGGTGCCAGAAATCAGTGGGCTTGCCCCGTTTCGCATTGGCGCGCTGCGCCCGCGACACGGTACCACCGCCAGCGTTGTAGGCGGCCAACGCCAGCAGCCAGTCGCCGTCGAAACGCTGCGCGAGCTTCTGCAAGTAGTCCAGCGCGGCGCGCGTCGAGCGCACGATGTCGCGGCGGCCGTCGTACCACCAGTTTTGCTGCAAACCGAAATACTTGCCGGTGGAAGGAATGAATTGCCAGGGGCCGGCGGCCTGACCGTGGGAGTAGGCAAAGGGGTCGAAGGCGCTTTCCACCACCGGCAGCAGGGTCAGCTCCAGTGGCATGTGCCGTTTCCGTGCCTCTTGCACGATGAAGTAAAGATAACGGTCGGCACGGGCCGTGGCCCGTGCCAGGTAGGAAGGGTGGTCGGCGAACCAGTCCCGTTCCACCCGCACCCGCCGGTTGTCCGGTTCGGGGAGCCGGTAACCTGCCCGGATCACGCTCCACAAGCCGTCGCTCTGGTGGGGCTGGCGGTCATCGTGCCGCACCGGCAAAGGTTCCGGCTCATTGACGTCGTTGGCCAGGGACGGGTTGTCGGCCTCGGCTGTCGCCGCCGGCATGGGTGGGAACGGATCTTCCTGTGGCGCCAGTGCGCAGCCACCTGATAACAAGGCTATCCCCAGGGCCATACAGCCCAAAAATCTTTTCATAACAATGGTATAGGTTATAAAATTGAAGTTGATTCTAAGAAACGAACAGGCCGCCGGCAAGCAAAAACAGGCTTATTGAACCACTCCTGATCCTGCGGTTGATCATGCGACTGATCTTGCGGAGAGAGCCGTTCCACGGCTCCGCATCGGATCCCGGTTCTTCGACGGACATCATGAAAGCACATCAATCCTGAACAGCACCGTACCAATTCTCGCCCGCCGATTCACGCAGAATCTTTCCAGCGGCGCAAAGCGGCGAAGGTGGCCACGGGCCCGGATGGCGCTTCCCCCCAGTGCTCCGTGGCCGCCGCCAGCAACTGCGGTTCGGCGGCTCGCAGGAACGGGTTGGTATGCCGCTCCTCGCCGATGGTGGACGGCAAGGTGATGTGCCCGGCGTCGCGCAACTCCCGCACCCGTTGCAGCCGTTCGCTGACGGCGGGGTCCGCGGGGCTCACGGTGCTGGCGAAAATCAGGTTGGACAGCGTGTATTCGTGGGCGCAGAACACCTGGGTGTCATCGGGCAGGGCGGCAAGACGCTCCAGGGAGGCGTGCATCTGCTCCGGGGTACCTTCGAACAGGCGTCCGCAGCCGGCGGCGAACAGGGTATCGCCACAAAACAGCCAGCCCGGGTCGCTGGCGTAAAAGGCGATATGGCCGAGCGTGTGGCCCGGCACGGCAATCACTTCCAGTTCCAGGGCCGGGGCGTCCAGCCGCACGTGATCACCGTCATTCAGCGCATGGTCGCGCCGCGGGATCTGTTCCTGCGCCGGGCCATAGACCGGCACCGAACGGTCCTGGCACAGCGTGGCCACGCCACCCACATGGTCGGGGTGATGATGGGTGATGAGAATGGCGCTCAGAGTGAGACTCTGCTGGCTCAGCCAGCGTTGCACCGGCGCCGCGTCGCCGGGATCGACGATGATGCAGTCGCGGCCGTTGTGAATCGCCCATATGTAATTGTCGCTGAAGGCGGCGATCGCCGTAGGGTCCTGTAGCATGGCGTGTTACCCTGTGTCTGAGCAAGAGATCCTAGCAGGTTGCTGAAAAACTATCTGCGTTGCCATAGCGGCGTTAAAAATAGCCTCAAAATGCTCATTTATTGCACATAAACTCCGCTTTCTCGGCTATTTTTGCCTTGCTCTGGCTGCCTCGAAAACGTTTTTCAGCAGCCTGCCAGGGTACAGAACCTGACGGAGAATTGTCATCGATGCAGTTGCCGCCGTTATCGCGTATCCCTTTCGGCCGCCATCCGGCCGACGCGCCACAGCGCTTTGATGCCTGGCTGGAGGAGCCGGCGGGGCAGGCGGTGATCCGCGCCGAGCGCCGTCTGCTGGCGGACTGGGCACCGCGTCTGGTGGGGCAGCGGGCGCTGGAAATAGGCCCCGGACGCAACCGGGATCTGTTGCAGGACGCCCGTCTGCCGGGGCGCTGGTCGCTGGCCTTTGGCTATCATGCGCAGGCGCACCTGAGTGGCTCGCTGGAGGCGTTGCCGATTGCCAGAAACAGCCTGGATGCTCTGTTGCTGCATCACTGTCTGGAATTTCACGATGCCCCGCACCAGGTGCTGCGGGAGGCAGCCAGCTGTGTGGCGCCGGGCGGCATGCTGGCGGTGGTCGGCTTCCAGCCGCTCAGCGCCATCGGGCTGGCGCGCTGGTTCACCGCTGGCCGGCCGCGTCCCGCCTGGGTGGGCCGCTACTTCCGCCCCTACCGGCTCAACGACTGGTTGCAGGTGCTCGGTTTCGAGGTCGAAGGGCAGGCCGCCGGCTTCCATACCCTGCCGCTCTCCGATCGGGGCCGCGCCCGGCTCTGCTGGCTGGACTGGCTGGGACGGCATCTGTGGTGGCGTCATGGCGGCGTCTACCTGCTGGTGGCCCGCAAGCGCGCCGCCATGGTGCGGCCGCTGATGGCCTCCGGTCACCGTTTCCGCCGTCAGCGGCCTACCGTCATCACCGTGCCGCTGGCTCGCTGGCGCCGCTCACATGATGCCAAATGAGCCTGACCGGGTACTGAACGAACAAAGTACTGAATAAACAGGGAGTGAGTTTTTGAAAACCGTTTCGATCCACACCGACGGCGCCTGCCGTGGCAATCCCGGCCCCGGTGGCTGGGGGGCCGTGTTGCGCTATGGGAACACGGAAAAGGAGCTGTATGGCGGCGAGCCGCACACCACCAACAACCGTATGGAGCTGACCGCGGCGATCCGCGCCCTGGAGGCGCTGAAAAGCCCCTGCGAGGTGCATCTGACCACCGATTCGCAATACGTGCGCAAGGGCATTACCGAGTGGCTGGCGAACTGGAAAAAGCGCGGCTGGAAGACCGCCGCCAAAAAGCCGGTGGTCAATCAGGATTTGTGGGTGCGGCTGGATGCCGCCTGCACCGTGCACCAGGTGCACTGGCACTGGGTCAAGGGACACAGCGGGGATGTCGGCAATGAGCGGGCGGACGACCTCGCCAACCGCGGCATAGACGAGATGAAGGCAAGGGCATGAGACAGATCGTACTGGATACCGAAACCACCGGCCTGGATACTTCCGCCGGCCACCGCATCATTGAAATCGGCTGTGTGGAGCTGGAAAACCGCCGCCTGACCGGCAACACCCTGCATCTGTACATCAATCCGCAGCGCGACATCGATGAGGGCGCCTTGCAGGTGCACGGCATCACCCGCGAATTTCTTTCCGACAAGCCGACCTTCGAGCAGATCGCCGAACAGTTCCTGACGTTCGTCGAAGGCGCCGAACTGGTGATTCACAACGCGCCTTTCGATATCGGCTTCCTGAACCACGAATTGCGACTGCTGGGGTCGCACATGGGCAGCGTGGAAAAGCGCTGCCGGGTTCTGGACACGCTGAAGATGGCCCGCGAGCTGCACCCCGGCCAGAAAAACAGCCTGGATGCCCTGTGCCGCCGCTATCACGTCGACAACACTCACCGCGAGCTGCACGGCGCCTTGCTGGATGCGGAGATTCTGGCGGACGTCTATCTGGCCATGACCGGCGGCCAGACCCGGCTGTCGCTGGGCGCCGACGGCAGCGATCCGGGCCGGGGCGCCACCGCCGAGGCGATCCGCCGGCTTGGCGCCGACCGTGAATCACTGCGCGTGGTGCAGGCCAGCGGGGAAGACCTGCAACGGCACCTGGCGAAACTGCGCTCCATGAGCGAAAAGAACGGCCAGCAGTCGCTCTGGGAAGAATAGAATTTGATGGCATCATCAGCGCATACCCATATCAGCCAAGGGGTGAAACTTGGATCCTGAAGTGTTGCAAATCGGCGCGACCGCTTTGTTCGCTGCCGCGATTATCCATACCTTTTCAGTCAAACTGTTCAATAAATTGGCACGCCGACAGTCAGCTCACGCCGGTATTTGGCACTTGTTGGCCGAAGTCGAAGTCGTATTCGGCTTTTGGGCCATGGTGTTGATCATCTATCTGGCCCTGAGCGGCAGCATGTCGACGTCGCTTGGATACCTGGAATCGCGAGACTTTACCGAGCCGATGTTCATATTTGCTGTCATGGTGGTGGCAGCAAGCCGGCCGATTTTGAATGTGTCACTGTCACTGGTTGATCGACTGTCGCGACTGTTGCCGTTGGCACCTCCCATTGCAATGTTTTTCGTCACGCTGTGGCTGGTGCCTTTGCTGGGCTCGTTCATTACCGAGCCCGCGGCCATGACGTTGGCCGCGCTGCTGTTGCGTGATCGCTTTTACTCCGCAGGGCTGTCTCGTCGGTTACAGTACGCCACCATTGCCGTGCTGTTCGTCAATATCTCGATCGGTGGAACGCTGACGCCCTATGCAGCCCCCCCTGTGCTCATGGTTGCCGGTACCTGGAAGTGGGACTTGCTCTTCATGATGCAGCATTTCGGCTGGCGCGCCGCACTTGCTGCTTTTGTCAACGCGGCTGGTATTACCTGGTTGTTCCGGAAGGAGCTCAGCGGCATTGTTCTGAAGCAAGAGTCGGACAAGGTGAGAACGCCAATCGGGCTGATCGTGGTACACCTGCTGCTGCTGGTCGGAATCGTTGCCTTCGCTCATCATCCCATCGTGTTTTCCTGGCTGTTTCTGTTTTTCATGGGGATTGCGACGGCTTACCCGCAACACCAGAATCGGCTCATTCTGCGTGAAGGGCTGCTGGTCGGTTTCTTCCTGGCCGGTCTGGTGGTTCTGGGTGGTCAACAGCAGTGGTGGCTGCAACCGCTGCTTGCCCAAATGAGCCCGACCCTCCTCTATTACGGTGCGATCGTGTTGACGGCCATTACCGATAACGCGGCGCTCACCTATCTCGGCTCGCTGGTTGAAGGTCTGACTCCGGCATCCAGATACTCGCTTGTCGCTGGCGCCGTGACCGGGGGCGGACTGACGGTCATCGCAAACGCCCCCAATCCGGCCGGCTACTCAATCCTCAAAGGGAGTTTCCAGAATGAGACCATTGATGCTTCGGGTATCTTCCTGTCGGCGCTGCTGCCCACATCCGTCGTGATTCTGGCCTTCTGGTTTCTTTGAAGCTGAGCGTTTTTCCGCGAAGACGCACCGGCGGAGATGGTGATGGTGATGCCCCGGGTTTGCGGTAACATGAGACGAGCGTTCATTTTTTCTCTTCCGCTTCAGCGACGCGGGACGTGCGAGCGGCTGACTGATGTGCGACATTAAACGCCGTTGCCCATCGTTTGGAGGAAATACGTGGCCCGTACTGACTCACCCATCCTCATGGACTTGTCCACGCCGGTGCCCAGAGACGCCGATGAGGCCCTGGTTTTCGTGATTCACGATCAGCAGCTGTGTCTCGATCCTGACCGCTATGCCGAACCCGGCATTCCCCGCTTGCCGACCTTCCTGTTGCGCGGGCATCCCGATTATCGCTACCTCGGGCTGCTGGATGGCGAGCCCTGCTACGTTTGCCGGCAGGCGGATCATGAACTGGATGATGGCCCTCTGTACCCGTACCCGCTGCGCCAGTTGCTGGCCGCCGTGGATGAGCGGCTGTTCGCCATGGCCGGCCGCGCCGTGCAAGTGCTCGGCTGGCAGGCCAACCACCGCTTTTGCAGCCGTTGCGGCGCGCCCACCGAGGCCCATGAACGCGAACTGGCGATGATCTGCCCGGCCTGTGATTACCGGCAGTACCCGCGCATCACGCCGTGCATCATCAGTCTGGTGAGCGACGGCGAATACGCGCTGCTAGGGCGCTCCAATCGCTTTCCGGAGGGCTTCTACTCGACGCTGGCCGGCTTCATGGAAGCGGGTGAAACCGCGGAACAGGCGGTGCACCGGGAGATCATGGAGGAAACCGGAGTGCGCATCCGCGATCTGCGTTATTTTCGCAGCCAGTCCTGGCCGTTCCCGCATTCACTGATGCTCGGCTTTCACGCCACCTACGCGGGCGGCGAGATCCGTATCGATGATGATGAAATCATCGATGCCCAGTGGTTTCACCACTCGAAGCTGCCGGACATCCCGATGCCCGGCAGCATTGCCCGTTTGCTGATCGACGACTGGCGAGCAGCGCAGGCATAGCGGGCCTGCCGATCAAGGACAGACAGAACTGGAATTTCCGGGCTATTGCGCGCTATGGTAGCGCCACCCAAACCGGGCGCGGGCGCGCCCCTCGACAGGTGAACGGACAAGGTGATCGAGTTTCTTACCCAGTACGGCATGTTTCTGGCCCAGGTGGCCACTCTGGTAATAGCGATTCTGGTGGTGGTCGGCGGTATCCTTTCGGCGGCTACCCGCAACCGTCATCGCGACGGCGAGCGCAGCGGTCATCTGCAAGTGGATTTTCTCAACGACGAATTCGAGGATCTACGCGACAGCGTCATGGCGCAGGTGCTGCCGGCCAAGCAACGCAAGGCGGAGCAGAAAAAGAAGCGCAAGGAAGAGAAGGCCAAGGCCAAGCAGCGCAAAAAAGCCGGCACCGCGGACCAATCCCGGCCACGGCTGTTCGTGCTGGATTTCGATGGCGATATGCACGCCAGCGGTGTCGAGCAGTTGCGCCGCGAGATCAGCGCGTTGCTGGAAGTGGCCGGCGCTGATGATGAGGTGCTGCTGCGGCTGGAAAGCCCCGGCGGGCTGGTACACGGTTACGGGCTCGCCGCCTCGCAACTGAAACGGCTGCGCAGTCACGGGCTGAAACTGACCATTGCTGTCGATCAGGTGGCCGCCAGCGGTGGTTACATGATGGCCTGCATCGCCGAGCGCATCGTTGCCGCCCCCTTTGCCATCATCGGTTCGATCGGCGTGGTGGCACAGATTCCCAATGTCCATCGCTTGCTGAAGAAAAACGATATCGACGTGGAACTGATGACCGCCGGCGAGTACAAGCGCACCCTGACCATGCTCGGCGAAAACACCGACAAGGGGCGGCAGAAATTCCAGGAAGAACTGGATGAGACCCATCAACTGTTCAAGAACTTCGTCCGTGAGCACCGCCGCAGCCTGGATATCGACAGTGTTGCCACCGGCGAGCACTGGTTCGGCACGCGCGCGAAAGAACTGGGCCTGGTGGACGAGATCATGACCAGCGACGAGTACTTGCAGAGCCGCAAGGACTCGCTGGACATCTACGCACTGAGCTGGCAGCGCAAACGCAAGCTGGCGGAAAAGCTGGGCTTTTCCATGGAAATTGCGGCCACCCGCCTGATCGACCGATTCTGGCAGCGCGGCAGCCGCCGCCCTTATTCCTGACAACTGGCCAAGGAGTACGTATGAGTTTCAAGGCACTGATCACCGAACAGACCGATGACGGCTACAGCAGCCGCCTGGGTGAGCGTGAAATAGAGGATCTGCCCGCCGGCGAGGTGCTGGTGAAGGTTCACTGGTCGTCGCTGAATTTCAAGGACGCGCTGTCCGCATCGGGCAACAAGGGCGTGACGCGCCAGTTTCCGCATACCCCCGGTATCGACGCCGTGGGGGTCGTGGAGCAGGCCGAGAGCGGGCCTTTCAAGCCCGGCGACACGGTCATCTGCACCGGCTATGACCTGGGCATGAACACCGCCGGCGGTTATGGCGATTACATTCGCGTTCCCGCCGGCTGGCTGGTGGCGCTGCCGGACGGCCTGGCGGCGCGCGACGCCATGGTGCTGGGCACCGCCGGGCTGACCGGGGCGCTGTGCGTGAACGCGCTGCTGGAGGCCGGCCTGAAGGCGGAGCAGGGTGAAGTGCTGGTCACCGGCGCCACCGGCGGCGTTGGCTCCACTGCCGTTTCGATTCTCTCGCGCCTCGGCTTCCAGGTGGTGGCGGTCACCGGCAAGGAGGACGCCCACGACTGGCTGCGCCAACTGGGTGCGCAGGAAATCATCGGCCGTGACGCACTGGCCGCCGGCAAGGGACCGATGGGCAAAGCGCGCTGGGCCGGGGTGGTTGATTGCGTCGGCGGCGAGATGCTGGTGAACGCCCTGAAAACCCTGCAATACGGCTGCAACGCCGCCTGCTGCGGGCTGGCCGGCTCGCCCAGTCTGGACGGCCTGACGGTATTCCCGTTCATCCTGCGTGGCGTCGGCCTGCTGGGCGTGGACAGCGTCGAACTGCCGCTGGAAACCAAGCAGCGGGTATGGCAACGGCTGGCCAGTGACTGGCAGCCGGATCTGGCGACGCTGGAAGGCGCGGAAGTGACCCGCGAGCAACTGCCCGAATGGTTCGAACGCATTCTCGCCGGTGGCGTGCGCGGCCGGGTGGTGGTGAAGGTGGCGGGCTGACCCTCGCTGAGTTGTCCGTCCGGCACGGGGAGGTCGTCGATGGCGGAAAATCCGCTCTGGGTCAAACTGGCCCTGCGCATGGACGGTCAGGGTGGCGCCAGGCCCTTCCTGTTGACGGAAGGACGGCCCGATGGAGCAGCAACTGCCGAGACCCTGTGGCTGAATCTGGATTACACCTTCGATGAAAGCCACCAATGGCTGCTGGCGCAACCCGCGATTCCGCAAACGGTCAGCGATGCGCTGGTTGCCGAAGACACCCGGCCCCGTGCCACGGAGGTGGGCGGTGGGTTGCTGGTCTATCTGCGCGGCGTCAACCTCTACCCTGATGCCCGTCCGGAGGACATGATCGCCATCCGCCTGTGGATCAAGGGCAATCTGATCATCAGCAGCCAGAATCGTCAGTTGTTGTCGTTGTCGGAAATCGGTGATGGTCTGTTGCGTGGCGAAGGACCGGTCAATGCCTGGCAATTGCTGGCCTGGCTGGTGGATGCCATGACCTGGCGCACCGAAGGGGTGATCGGCAGAATCGAAGATCTGGTGGGTCAGTGCTCCGATGCTCTGGAACAGTCGCCTGACCGCTCTCTGACTCATACCATCAGCAGCGTGCGGCGGCGGGCCATCGGCCTGCGCCGATATCTGTCTCCGCAGCGCGAAGCCATCAGCCGGTTGCAGGCCAATGCGCATTTCGAGCACGATGACGGCGAGCTGATCCGGGAGGCAGGGGAACGTTTGCAGCGGCTGATCGAGGACCTGGATGCCGCCCGCGATCAGGCCACTCTGTTGCAGGAAGAAGTGTTCGCCATCCAGAACGAGATCACCAATGATCGCATGTATTTTCTCGCTGCGGTGAGTGCGGTGTTTCTGCCTCTCAGTTTTCTTACTGGCCTGTTCGGCATCAATATCGGCGGCATGCCGGGAGTCGATGATCCGCATGCGTTCTGGTGGTTCGTGGCGGCGCTGCTGGTGATCACCCTGGCGATCCTGCTGCGCATGGCCCAACTGCGCTGGTTCGGTGGGCGTATCGGCAAGGCGGTGCGGCTGGGGCGCCTCAGCGTGCTGATGAGAGATGGCCAGGACGATCCCGGCGAAAAGCGACCCTGAACCGCCTTCTTGTCTTTGCAACGCCTCAATACTTGACTAAAATAGTCGGGAAAGTCCCAACCAGGAACCGGAATGACCGAACCGCTGATTCGCATTACAGACACCGCTCAGGAATATCTGCGTGACCTGCTGTCCCGCCAGGATCAGGAGGGCATCGGTGTGCGTATTTTCGTCGAGCGACCGGGCACGCCTCATGCTGAATGCTGCATGGCCTACTGCCCCGAAGGGGAGCAGGAAGAGGACGATCAGCGTTTCGAGTACGAGGGATTTCATGCCCTTGTCGAAGGCAAGAGCGTGCGCTATCTGGAAGATGCGGTGATCGACTTCAAGAAAGACTCCATGGGCGGCCAACTCACCTTCCGGGCGCCCAAGTCGCGGGTACCGGACATCAGCCCGGACGCCTCGCTGGAAGAGCGCATCAACTACACGCTGTATGCGGAGATCAATCCGTACCTGGCTTCCCACGGCGGCAACGTGCAACTGCTGGAACTGACCGACGACAACTGGGCGATCCTGGAATTCGGCGGTGGCTGCCAGGGCTGTGCGTCCGTCGATCTGACGCTGCGTCAGGGCGTGGAAAGCACGCTGATGGAGCGCCTGCCGGAACTGGCCGGCGTGCGTGACAAGACCGACCACAGCGTCACCGAAAACGCCTACTACAAATAATCAGTCACCGGTAGGTGGCACCGCTCAGCCGCAGTGCGGTGAGCGGCCGGCGGCGCGTGCCTGCTGGTAAAGCTGTTCCGCGCGCGGCAAATGCGCCTGCAAGTCCGCGATGCGGCTGGCGTTGGAGGGGTGAGTGGAAAGGAATTCCGGCGGCTGGGCGCCGCCCTGAGCGTCCATGTTCTTCCATAACTGAACCGCCTGTCGCGGATCGAAACCGGCCTGCGCCATCAGTTGCAGGCCGATCAGATCGGCCTCGGACTCCTGGGTACGGCTGAAGGGCAGGGCGACGCCGTACTGCACGCCGACCCCCAACAGACTGAGCAGCGTCTGTTGCTGTGCCGGATCGCCGCCGGCGGCAATGGCAATCAACTGTGCGCCGGTCTGCGTGGCGTACTGCAAGGACAAACGCTCGTTGGCGTGCTGGGCCAGCACGTGGCCCACCTCGTGCCCCAATACCGCGGCCAGTTGGTCCTGCGTTTTCGCCACTTTCAGCAGTCCGGTATACACGCCAATCTTGCCACCCGGCAGGGCAAAGGCGTTGACTTCCTTGCTCTTGAACAGCACCACGTCCCAGTGCTCGCCGGTATGCGCGACGCCGGTAATGGCGTTGGCGACGCAAGTGACATAGCGGCTTTGCTTGGTGCCGGTTTCGGTCGGCTCTTTCTGCTTCATTTGCGTGAAGGCGGTGGCGCCCATCTGATCCATCTCGGCGGCCGGTATCAACACGAACTGATGACGTCCCAGCGGCGAGGTGGCGCAGGCCGTCAGCAGCAATACCAGCAGGGGCAGAATGGCGGATTTCATGGGCGCTCCGTGGTCGATGAAAAAGGACTCCGCGGGTCAGAAGGGCAACGGCGCTTCGAACTGGCACCACAACCCGCTGGCTGGGTGATTGAAGGCCAGTGTCCAGGCGTGCAGCATCAGCCGCTCGCTGCGTGCCAGCACCGCCGGCGGCGCGTACAGATCGCAGCCGAGAATCGGATGGCCGATCTCCCGGCAGTGGAGGCGCAACTGGTGGCTGCGTCCGGTCACCGGCGACAGCAGCAGCCGGCAACAGTCGGCACGGCGATCACTGTCCAGTACCTGCCAGCGGGTCAGCGCCGGTTTGCCGGTTTCATGGCAGACCTTCTGCAACGGGCGATTCGGCCAGTCCGCGATCAACGGCAAGTTTATCTCGCCCTGCTGCTGCCGTGGAATGCCTTGCACCAGGGCCTGGTAACGCTTGTTCACCTGACGCCGCTGGAAGGCCCGGCCCAACTGGCTCTGTGCCGCCCGGGTACGGGCGAACACCATTACCCCGGAGGTATCCAGATCGAGCCGGTGCACCACCCGCACGTCGCCGTAGGCGGCGCTCAGGCGGCGGCTGACGCAATCCTGATTTTCCGGCGCACGGCCAGGAACGCTGAGCAGGAAGGCCGGCTTGTTGACCACCAGAATAGCATCATCGCCGTACAGCAGCGTCACCGCCTCCCGGCACTCCGGCACGATATAGCGCTGGGGCTGCTCGGCGCGGGTCGGGCGGCGGCCTGCCGGCATCATTATGCCTGTTTTCCCCAGATGGCGCGCTGCACGTCCCGGTAATGGCCGGCGAAGTGGACGGTCATGCCTTTCCTGAGGTGGTCGGGCAGCTCGTTGTAATCCCGCTCGCAGGCTTTCGGCATGATGATTTCGCGGATGCCGACCCGGCGGGCGGCGATGATCTTTTCACGTATACCGCCCACTGCCAGCACCTGGCCGGTCAGGGTCAGCTCGCCGGTCATCGCCAGTTTGCGCGGCAACTGCTTGCCGGTGGCCAGCGAAATCAGTGCCGTGGCCATGGTGATCCCGGCGCTGGGGCCATCCTTGGGTGTCGCGCCTTCCGGCACATGCAGGTGCACGAAGGATTCGTTGAACCAGTCGGCGTCCCCGCCGTACTCGCGCAGGTGGCTGCCCACATAGCTGTAGGCGATTTCCGCGGATTCCTTCATCACCTCGCCGAGTTGCCCGGTCTGCTTGAAACCGCGCCGTTGCGTGTGCACCTGGCTGGCTTCGATGGACAAGGTGGCCCCGCCCATGGCGGTCCACGCCAGGCCGGTGACCACGCCCACGCCCCGTTCGGTTTTTTCCTTCTGGAAGTAGGGCGCGCCGAGAAAATCCTGCAGATTCTTGCCGGTCACGCTGATTTTTCGTTGCCCGGACAGCAGTTTCACCGCCACCTTGCGGATGATCTTGCTCAGTTGCTTTTCAAGGTTGCGCACCCCCGCCTCACGGGCATAACCCTCGGCGATCTGGCGCAGGGCGCTGTCGCTGATCTTCAACTGGCCGGGTTTCACACCGGCCCGCTCCAGGGCGCGCGGCCACAGGTGGTTGCGCGCGATTTCCACCTTTTCTTCGGTGATGTAGCCGCTCAGGCGGATGATTTCCATGCGATCCAGCAATGGAGCGGGTACGGAATCCAGCGTGTTGGCGGTGCAGATGAACAGGCAGTGGCTGAGGTCCTCGCGCACATCCAGGTAGTGATCGAGAAAGTCCTGGTTCTGTTCCGGGTCCAGCACTTCCAGCAGGGCGGAAGCCGGATCGCCCTGGAATGATTGGCCCAGCTTGTCGATTTCGTCGAACATGATCACCGGATTGGCGGTGCCGGCATCCTTCAGCGCCTGCGTCAGCTTGCCGGGCAGGGCGCCGATGTAGGTGCGGCGGTGGCCTTTGATTTCCGCCTCGTCGCGCATGCCGCCCAGGCTCAGGCGGTAGAAGCGGCGTCCCAGCGCCTCCGCCACCGAGCGGCCGATACTGGTCTTGCCCACGCCGGGCGGACCCACCAGCAGCAGAATCGAGCCTTTCACCTCGCCACGCATGGCGCCCACGGCAAGGAATTCGATAATGCGATCCTTGACGTCGGAAAGGCCGCTGTGATGCTCGCTCAGCACTTCGCGGGCGTGTTCCAGATCCAGGTTGTCTTCGGAGTACTTGCCCCAGGGCACGCTGGTGAGCCAGTCCAGGTAGTTGCGGGTGACCGCGTATTCCGGGGAGCCGGTTTCCAGCACGCTGAATTTGCGCAGCTCTTCCGCAAAGCGCTTTTCCACCGCCTCCGGGGGTTGCAGCGCTTTCATGCGCTCACGGAATTCGTCGGCGTCGGCGGTGCGGTCGTCTTTCTCCAGGCCCAGCTCGCGCTGGATGATTTTCATCTGCTCACGGAGGAAGAATTCGCGCTGGTGCTGGGTGACCTTTTCGTTCACCTCCTCGCGTATCTGGTTTTGCAGGCGCGCCACCTCCACTTCTTTTTTCACCAGCGTCAGCACCCGCTCCATTCGGGTTTTCAGCGATACGGTTTCCAGAATGCTCTGCAACTCGTCGCCGCTGGCGCTGGTCAGCGCGGCGGCGAAGTCGGTCAGCGGCGAAGGGTCGCGCGGCGAAAAATTCTGCAAGTAGTGCTTGAGTCCTTCGTTGTAGAGCGGATTGAGTGGCAGCAACTCCTTGATGGTGTTGATGATCGCCATGCCATAGGCGCGCAGGTTGTCATCCAGCTCGTCGTGCGGGACCGGATAGCCGACCTCCGCCATGAACGGACGCTTGCGGCTCATGTAGCCGCTGATGCGGAAGCGCGCCAGCCCCTGAGCGACCACCTGCAACTGATCCTGCTCCGTGTTGACCGCGTGGATTTTCACCAGACAGCCATACTCGGGGAAATCATCGACGCTGACCTCGTCGGGGTCGTGATCACCGACGTAGACCAGGCCGAGGGCGTGGTGCGGGGTCTGGCCGACCCGTTCCAGAGTTGCCTGCCATTGTTCCGGGTTGAGCAGCAACGGCTGCACGATGCCGGGCATGAAGGGCCGGTGGCGTACCGGAATCAGATAGACGCGCTGCGGCAGGCTCTGCTCGGGCAGCGCCAATGCGCCTTGTGGTGTGGCTTGTTCGGTAACGGTCTGGTTTTCGTCCTGACTCATGGCTTCGACTCGGTATCCTGACAGCGGGCGATAAAACTCGAAAATGGTGTTTGCGCCACTATTTTCAATCCCGGTTGACCGTTTTCAGCCCGGAAGGCCGTTTTCAAGCCCCCTTGATGGTGAGAACCTGGGCGCGCATGAGATAGGGAACCCGGGTGCGGCGCTTCTTGACCCAGGCGCGGGCGCCGAAGTGGTCCAGACAAAGCTGCGCCAGATGCTGGAAGGGCGCGCGCCCCGGATCGGCGATGTGAATGTACTGCACGCCCCGGATCAGCGCCCGGCAAATCAGGCTGTAAAGCACGGGCACCTGACCCTCCCAGAGGCAGATGTCCGCGCCGGCCATGAGGTCCACATCGTTGAGCTCGTCTCTCAGATCCTCGTAACGGCGTTTCAGTGTCTCCACCTCTACCTGATTGACGCCGGCGTGCAAGTGCACGTACGGGAAAACCCCGGGATCCGCATCCACGGCGGTGACCCGGCAAGCGAAGCGCTGGGCGGCGAATACCGCCAGAGGCCCCGCGCCACAGCCGATGTCCATCATGTGGGAATCCTCCTTGAGGTGCCAGCCGCGGCTCAGCTCGCTCATGAGCAGAATGCTGGAGTCCCAGATGCGGTCACCGTAAGGAGAAGAGGACCCCTCCGCCTGTTTGAGGTTGAGCTTGCGGACTTCCGGGTGGCCACTGCGCAACAGCAGCAGCCTGCGGGCGTGAAGAGTGTAGGGATCCCCAGGGCGTACCAGAGGCGCCCATCTCTCTGCGGTGGTGACGTCTGTCTGCATGACGAACTGCCTTTTCCATCTGCCATTGCCGAATGATTTTGCTATCTATAACAATCAGACACCCGCTTGTCATGTTAGAAATAGCACCACTCATACCCGATACATGAAATCAGGGAGGTGTGTTATGAGTAACCACAAAACCATGAAGGCTGCCGCGGTCGCGGCGGTAGTGGCACTGGGTATCGCTCTGAGCGCTTGCGGTCAGAGTGGTGACGATCAGAATCAAGGTCAACAGCCGACGCAGGAACAGCAAGGCAGCGGCATGACGCAGGGTCAGGGCGGCATGTCCGGCCAAGGTAGCATGTCCGGCCAGGGTGGCATGTCTGGTCAGAGCGGTGCCGATCAAAACGGCATGAGCGGCCAGCAGGACCAAAGCGGCGCCCCGCAGGGCGGCGACTCCTCCACGGACCAGGGCCAACAGCCGCAAACCGGTACTGAAGGGGGCTCCGACTCCTCTCAGAACCAGTAAGCCTGCCCCGGCGCGTGAGGGATGCCCGGCCAGTGCCGGGTGTCTTTCGCGGGGCGGTTTCAGCGTCGGGCGATTCTGCGTGTGACGATCTCGCGGTCCTGCTGCTCGCGCATGGCCACGAACGGCCTGAGGATGGTATCACCGCGAACCTCGGCCTTGATGACATGCAAGAAGGTATAAGCACCCAGCAGCTTGCGAAACAGGAAAATGAATTCCTTGGGTGGCACCGCGAAATAGACGGACAGGGCCGTGCGGCTGGCACGGTTCATGATGCGATTGGGCAGGTCGCTTTCTCCCCACAGGTACTCCCCCTTGTCGTTGATCACCGAGTCTGGTGGCGGAAAGCGATCCGGGTCCTGGAGCGCCTCGATGGCCTCGAAGCAGAGCGCGGCGAAATCGTCGAGCAGGCGGCGCGGCACGTCGCCAGTCAGAAAGCCCAGTGAGCGCATGGCGCGCACCAGTCTGTCGGTATCGTGATACCAGGAGGCGCGGATCATTTCCCGGCCGGGGGCGAGTATTTCGTCGTCGAAATCACGAATGGCACCGAAATCCAGCAGCACGATGCGGTCCTCGCCGTCCTCGTTGACGCGCATCAGGTAGTTGCCGAAGTTCGGGTCGGTTTGCATCTTGTCCCACTCGAACACTTCGCGGCAGCACAGCTCCATGATGGCACGCCCCAGAAAATTGCGTCTCTGCTGGCTCAGGCCACTCACCACGGGGTCGTTGATGCGTACGCCGGCTTCATAGGACAGACACAGGATGCTGTGCGTCGAATAGTCGTCGTAGACTTCCGGCACGATGAACCTCGGGTCGTCCGCCAGCGCCTTCCTGAAGTGGCGCGTGGTGTGAGCCTCCAGGTCGTAATCCACTTCACGGCCAAGCATTTCGCGCACTTCGTCCAGCCATTGATTGAACTGCTCGGTGATCGGCACCAGCCGGCTCAGTTTCAGCAGGTGCACCAGGGCGCGCAGGTCGGAATCGATGGCGTCGGCGACCCCGGGGTACTGGATCTTCAGCACCAGCTCGGCGCCGTCGCTCTTGCGCCGGGCGCGGTGAACCTGCCCGAGACTGGCGGCGCCGAGCGGCTCAGGGTCCACCTCCAGCTCGTTGAGCTTGAGCGTGCCGAGTTGCTGGCGCAGATGTTTCTGCACTGCCGGCCATTCAAGGGCGGTGGTGTCGTTTTCCAGTGTATGCAGTGCCGCGGTGACTTCCGGGGGCAGAAAATGCTCGCCGAACAGCGCCATCATTTGCCCTATCTTGACCACCGATCCTTTCAATTGACCGATCTCATCGACCAGTTCGTTGGCGCGTTCGGAAAGATTGTGGCGGCGGCGTTGCTCGCGCTGATCGGCGGAGCCAAACAGGTTGCCGGCACTCGCGGTGGCATAACGAGCGCCGGCCAGAAAACCGGCACGGGCCAGGGAAAAGCGGCGCTCGAGGGAACCGGTTTTCACCCGCTTTACAGTTTTTCGTGCCATAGATCCTCACGTGGACGGACAGGAAAGCGGTCGGGCCGATGGCTGAGGCCGGTCAGGCCAGCGCCGACACGACGGCACTGGCAAGTTTAACACCTGACCGCGCCGTCATGGAGAGTTGTTGCTGGATGGGAGGCTTTTGTAATGACTCAGCCGGCCACGGCTCGCCGTGCCGGCTGGTGGAGCAGGCTGATCATGTCGCCGAGAATCTGCCCGGTTTCCTTCAGATAAGCGTCCTTCTTCATCGGCTCGTCGTCGGCGGGTGAGGCTTCGGCCCGTTTTTCATCCAGATCGCGCAGCGCTTTCATGTCCTTGAGCGGCTTTTCATGGCGGTACTGGCGCACGGCGTTCTCGATCGCCAGCCTTTGCTGGTCGAAGTGCTCCTGCCAGGAACGCCGCTTGCTGATATCCAGTGACACTTCCTTGCGGGAGCGCGCCTGATCCAGCAGGTTGCGCAGCTTTCTTACGTAGAGAAATTCCGGATTGTCCTTGATGCGCGCCTGATGCTCCTTGCGCAAGGTCGGCAACAGCGGCACCAGATCCAGCATGGGGGTGTATTTCGCCGGTGCGATCTCGTCCCAGGGCATGGCGTTCGGCATGGTGCTTTCGCCCACCTCTTTCTTGTCGATCAGCGTGGGCATTTGCAAGTCCGGGATGATGCCCAGGTTCTGATTGCTGGAACCGGAGACGCGGTAGAACTTGGCGCTGGTCATCTTCAGCTTGCCGTGGTTCAGGTCCAGCAGCGTCTGTACCGTCCCTTTGCCGTAAGTCTGGCTGCCGACGATCAGGGCACGGCCGTAATCCTGCATGGCGCCGGTGAAAATCTCCGACGCCGAGGCGCTGTAGCGGTTCACCAGCACCGCCATCGGCCCGGCATAGAGTACTCCCGGATACTGGTCGTGCTCGACGGTCACCTGGCCATCGGCCTCACGAACTTGCACGGTAGGGCCACGGTTGATGAACAGGCTGACCAGCTTGTTGACCTCCAGCAGCGAGCCGCCACCGTTGTTGCGCAGGTCGATGATCAGCGCGTCAATGTTGTCCTTGCGCAGTTGCAACAGCAGTTTGGCCACGTCGCGGGTGGTGCTGGTGAAATTCGGATCGCCACGGTGGAAAGCCTGAAAATCCAGGTAAAAGGCGGGAATCTCGATGACCCCCACTTTCAGTTTTCTGCCGTCGTGGTCGAGCGTCAACACCGCTTTCTTGGCTTCCTGCTCCTTGAGCAGCACCTTGTTGCGGGTGAGGGTGATGATGCGGGTATTGTGCTCGCCGGTGCTGCCGGAAGGAATCACTTCCAGGCGTATGCGGGTGCCTTTGGGGCCGCGAATCTTGTCCACCACTTCGTCCAGGCGCATGCCGATGACGTTGACCAGATCCTTGTCGCCCTGACCGACGCCGACGATGCGGTCGGCCGGTTTCAGCCGGCCATCCTTGGCGGCGGGCCCGCCGGGAATCAGCCGCACCACCTTGGTGTAACCGTCTTCATACTGCAGCACCGCGCCGATGCCTTCCAGCGAGCGGCTCATGCTGATGTCGAAGTTCTCGGAATTGTGCGGAGAGAAGTAGGTGGTGTGCGGATCGAAGCTTTGCGCCAGCGCGTTCATGTAGGTCTGGAACACGTCTTCCGGGGTATTTTGCCGGGCGCGGTTCAACTGGCTTTCGTAGCGGGTGACCAGACGCTTCTGGATTTCCTTGTCGCTGGTGCCGTTGAGGCGCATGGAGAGTACGGCGTTTTTCAACTGGTTGTCCCAGATACGGTCCAGGGCGGCTTGATCGGGCGCCCAGTCTGCCTTGGTGCGATCCAGTTCCACCTCGGTGTGGGGGTCGAACTGCCAGTCCTTGAAGCCCTTTTTCAGGGTGGCGACGACTTGGGTCAGGCGCTGTTCAAGCCGAGTCTGGAAGCGGTTGAAGATGGTGAATCCGCCCTCCAGCACGCCGTCTTCGAGCTGGTCGTCGAGCTTGTTCCGGTAGGATTGAATGTCGTCAATATCGCCGCGGGTGAAGTACAGATGGTTGGGGTCCAGGTCTTTCAGGTACTGGTCCAGCACCTTCCGGGACAGCGCGTCGTCGAACTTCAGTTGCAGGTAGTGCTGCTGCAGGCGATCGACAATCTCTTCGGTGGCCTCGCGTTGCACTCCGGTTGGCTTGATCTGACCTTCGACCTGCGGGGCAGGGTGCGAAGTGGCGGCCCCTGCATGGAGGGCGCTACCGAGAAGCAGCCCGGCCAGCAAAATGCCAACCAGCTTTCGAAAAACGGACATTGGCTTACTCAATCGTTTATCTTGTTCGGCAGAATTGGAAACGCCGGTGTTGGACCGGCAGCGAGTGCCAGGGTTCATTCTTGCCGCTGTCCCCCCGTAGGCAACGTTGATTGTGCAGTAGACGGCCGATCTTTGCGAGCCTGACGGGTCATTGAAAGAATGGACCAGGCTCCCAGTTTCGGCGAAAACCCGGCAAAAGAGGATATCGTGCAACGCTTGTTTACCGGATTTTTCATTGTCGGCATTCTCGGAGCGCTGTTCCAGCTTGCCTTGGGCGACCTGCAGGCGCCGGGGCGGGTGGTCGGGGCCTTGTGGGATGCGGCCGATCTCGCCGTGCAGGTCAGCCTCGGTCTGATCGGCATTCTGGCGCTGTGGAGCGGCTTGTTCCGGCTCGCCGAGCAGAGCCGGGTAGCCGACCGTCTGGCCGCCGGTGTGCGGCCGCTGCTGTCCAGGCTGATGCCGTCGCTGGAGCGCAACCCGGAGGCCGGCGCCGCCGTGTCGATGAACCTGGCCGCCAACATGCTGGGGCTGGACAACGCCGCCACGCCGCTGGGTCTGAAGGCCATGGAGGCGCTACAGAACGACAACCCCAGGCCGCGCAGCGCCAGCGACAGCCAGATCATGTTTCTGGTGATCAATACCTCTTCGGTCACCGTGGTACCGGTGACCGTGCTGATGTACCGCGCCCAGCAGGGCGCCAGCGACCCGGCGCTGGTTTACCTGCCGATGCTGATGGCGACCACCGTTTCCACTTTCGTGGGGATCTGGCTGACGGCGCGTATCCAGAAGATTCGTCTGTCCGATCCTTTGCTGCTGACGGTGGCCGCCGGCTGGGCCGGGTTGCTGGCGCTACTGGGCACCGCGGTGTGGCTGGCGCCACCCGATCTCAGCGCCACGCTCAGCAGTCTGATCGGCAATCTGATTCTGCTGCTGGTGGTCGGCCTGTTCTTTTACGCCGCCTGGCGTACCAAGGTGGACAGTTACGATTGCTTCGTGGAAGGGGCCAAGGAAGGGTTCACGCTGGCGGTGAAGCTGATTCCCTACCTGGTGGCGATGCTGGCGGCGATCGCCATGTTGCGCGCCAGCGGTGTGCTGGAGGCGCTGCTGGACGGCATCCGCCATGGCGCCACCGCGCTGGGCTGGGACACCCGCTTCGTGGATGCGCTGCCGGTGGCGTTTCTGAAACCGCTGAGTGGTTCGGGAGCCCGGGCGGCGATGCTGGAAGTGATGCAGACCTACGGTGTGGATTCCCTGGCAGGCCGCATGGCAGCGGTGATGCAGGGCTCCACGGAGACCACTTTCTATGTACTGGCGGTCTATTTCGGCAGCGTTGGCATCCGCAATTTTCGCTACGCGCTGTGGTGTGGCCTGGCGGCCGATGCCGCCGGGCTGACCGCGGCGGTGCTGCTCAGTTATTTGTTCTGGGGCTAGCCGTGCTGTTCCGGGATCAGTTGCGCGGCACGATCTCGCGGAAGGTCAGGTTGAGGCGGGGCTCGCGCACCCGCCGGCGGCGGGGCAGGGCATGCTGAAAATGGCGCTGCACCGATGGCGCCATTACCAGCAATTCGTCGTGATGCAGTACAATCGTTCGGCTCTGGCGGTGACTGCCGAGCGGGCGGAAGGCCAGTTCCCGCTGTGCGCCCAGGCTGTAGGAAAGAATCCAGGGTGCGGGGCCCAACTCGGCTTCGTCGTCGCTGTGCCAGCCCATGGCGTCGTTGCCGTCGCGATAGAGATTGGCCAGTACGCCATTGGGCCGGCGTTGTGTCAGCCGGGTCAGTTGTGCAAGCAGCGGCGATAGTGAGCGAGGCCAGCCGCGGGCGCGGTGCACCAGCCCGGAATAGCGGTATTCGACGCCCGTCTCACCGAGCCAGCAGGTCAGACGCGGGACCGGATGCTGGCGGCCATACAGCCGCAGAACCGGCTGTTGCCAGTCCAGTTCGTTACAAAGCGTGTGCAACAGGGTGTCGGCGGCGGGCCCGAGAATGCCGCCGATACGCCACAACAGGGCGCCTTTGCCCAGGTGTTCGGCGCTGGCGTGTCGTTGAAGCTGTTTCACGGTAGAGTTGACACTCATGGCGCGCTGCTCTATCTAAGCCCTGCATTTTCTTATTGCTGGCGCGGTCATGGCCGGCCGCGCCGAAGAACAGGAAGTCTAGCATGCTGCACGTCTACGATATCGAGAACGGGGTGCTCCGCGAGCGGGATGTCGAGCAACTGACGCCCGCCACCGCCGATGCGGCGAGCTGGATTGATCTTGTCGATGCCACCGAAGAAGAGCGCAACCAGGTTCAGCACCTGTTTCGCCAGTCTCTGCCGGATTCCGACGACGTGGAAGAGATCGAGTCGTCGGCGCGTTTCTTCCATGATGAACACGGCCTGCACGTGCACTCCCTGTTCACCTATCAGGCGGAGGGCCGGCACCGCACTTCCACCGTGGTTTTCGTGCTGCAACCGGGGCGGCTGCTGACGTTTCGCGATTCGCGGCTACCGGATTTCCGGCTCATGCGCATGCGCATGCGGCGCGGCTGGGTACGCGTGCAGGAGCCGCTGGACATTCTGCTCAGCATTCTCGAACAGAAAACCGAGAACCTGGCCGACAATCTGGAGGACATCCACCGGGATTTGGAGGACGTCAGCTATCTGGTGCTGGAAGATCAGGAAGCGGAGCTGGAGGACAACATCGAAAAGCTGGCGCACCTGGAGGACAGCAACGGCAAGATTCGCCTGTGTCTGATGGATACCCAGCGCTCAATCTCTTTCATTCAGCGCTATGTGCGCGCCGACCGCGAGCGGCGCAGCACCTGTTCGGAGATCCAGCACGACCTGGATACGCTGATGTCCCACGCCACCTTCCTGTTCGAGAAGATCAACTTCCTGATGGATTCCACGCAGGGTTTCATCAGCATCGAGCAGAACCAGATCATCAAGATCTTCTCCATCGCCGCCGTGGTGTTTCTGCCGCCGACCATGATCGCCAGTATCTACGGCATGAACTTCGACATCATGCCGGAACTGCACTGGGAGATCGGCTACCCGGCGGTGATCGGCCTGATGATTCTGTCCGGCATCGCGCCTTACTGGTATTTCAAGCGCAAGGGCTGGCTGTAAGCCACACTTTGCCGCGAGTTTCGCCGCAAAGGCCGACGGCTTACAGCGACCATTTGTCCTGCTGGTGGTGGACACGGCCGTCGTCGCGCAGCTTGATCAGATGTGCTTCCAGCGACAGACAGGCGACGCCGTGCAGGAACGCCGGCACATCCTGGTAAACGCGGCCGACCAGTTCCTGCACCGTGGCGGGGTGCTCGTCCAGGGCGGCGTAGACCTTGCGCTCCCTCTCCAGACGATGATCGATGGTATGGCTGACGGCGCCCATGGGGTCCTCTATCAACTCGCCATGGCCGGGCGCCATGGTGTCGATGGGGTAATCACGCAACAGCGCCAGTGAATCCAGATAGGCGCGCATGGAGCCGGAGGGTGGGGCGATCACCACCGTGGAGCCCTGGATCAGATGATCGCCGGTGAACAGCAGGTTTTCGTCGATCATCAGATAACACAGATGATTGCCCACGTGACCCGGTGTGGCGATGACTTCCAGCACCACGCCGCCGCAGTCCAGCCTGTCACCGTGCTTCAGCACCCGTACCGGTTGCCAGGTTTCGTCCTGGTGGCTCTCGTCGAGCACCGCCGGGCCAAGCCTTTCCGCGCCGGTGGCCTCGGCCAGCGCCGCGGCGCCGGGGGAATGGTCACGATGGGTGTGGGTGGCGATGATGCGCTCGATCGGTTTGCCGATCCTGTCGGCCGCATTGAGCAGCGCGTGCATGTGCTCCGCGTCCACCGGCCCGGGATCGATGACGGTCAATGCGGTATCACCAACCAGATAGCTGTTGGTTCCGGGGCCGGTCATCATGCCGGGATTGCGCCCCAGAACACGCCAGGCGTGCGGAGCGATGGGAGTCGGTTGGCCGGGGATCAGCGCCATGGTCTCTCCTGGGCGAATAGCAGCAAGGCTCCGCTTGGGCAGCGCACCCGGCGCGGAGCAGCGGGCATTGTGACTCTTTGGTCGCCGATTGCAAAGCCCCGTGCGTTCAGTGGCCGTAAACCTGCACTTTGAGCACCTTGAGCCGCCAGCGGTCCACCTTCACCGCGGGGGAGGGCTTGTCGATCATCAGCGCCAGCGGGTAGCTGCCGTCCACCGGCACGTGTATCGGCACCGGCCGCTGCTGCTGGTAGAGCACATCGCAGGCGGAAGACGACGTGCAATGCAGTGCCTCCGCTTGCAGCCACACCTTGGCCACCGGACGCTTGCCGTGATTGCTGATGTCGGCCTTGATGCGATAGCTGGTCTCGGTTTCGTGAACCGCTTGCAGAGTAACGGTCACCGAATCCGTCGCCGCCGGCTGACGGCGTTCATTGTTGGTGACCAGTGAAGCGGAAACCCAGATCGCCAGGGCCGCCAGCACGGCCACCAGCGTCGCATAGAACACCCGGCGCCCGATCTGCCAGGTTCCCCACAACAAGGCCGCCACGGCGGCAATGACGACAATGATCAGCAAAAAACGCATGTAAATGAATCTCCTGCGCAACAGCGCAAAAAAGTGATGGTCCCCGTCCTGGAGTGCTATCTTCTTGCCATGGTCTTCTTATAATCCCCCATGCCCGATGTAAAGGAGAAGCCAATGCTGATAGTGGTATCACCCGCCAAAACGCTGGATTACCAGTCGCCGTTACCGGCCCTCAGAGCGACCCGGCCCCGGCTGCTGAAGCACAGCGAGAAACTGGTGGAGCGTGCCCGCGAGCTGTCACCGGCGCAACTGGCCAGCCTGATGAAGGTAAGCGACAAGATAGCCTATCTCAACGTCGAACGTTTTGCTCGCTGGTCGCTGCCGTTCAACCGCGATAATGCGCGGCCGGCCATCTTCGCTTTCAAGGGTGACGTCTACACCGGGCTGGACGTCAGCCGTTTCAGCGCCGACGATCTGCAAGCCGCGCAGCAGCGGCTGCGCATTCTCAGCGGTCTGTACGGCGTGCTGCGCCCGCTGGACCTGATGCAGCCGTACCGGCTGGAAATGGGCATCCGGCTGGATAACGAGCGGGGCGGGGATCTCTATCGATTCTGGGGCGATATCATCACCGAACAACTGCGCAAGGATCTCAAGGCGGTGGGCAGTGATGTGCTGGTCAACCTGGCATCCAATGAGTATTTCAAATCCGTACACCCGAAAGCGCTGCCGGGCACGGTGATCGAGCCGGTGTTTCAGGACCGGAAAAACGGCGCCTACAAGATCATCAGCTTCTACGCCAAGAAGGCGCGCGGGATAATGAGCGCCTGGATACTGCGTGAAAACATCAGGGAGCCGCGGGATTTGCTGAAATTTTCGGAAGCGGGCTACCGCTATGATGAAGAGGCCTCCAGCGACACCCGGCCGGTGTTTCGCCGTGCCGAGCAGCACGCAGCGAAGTAACGCGCGGGCCTGACTCCATGGCGTGGCTGACTCAACGGAAGCTCAGTGGCAGCGCCATGGAGCAGGCTGTCTCTTTCTACAGGCTGGTTTCTACAGGCCGGTGTGTGGCGCCGGTCTGGCTGTCATTTCGCCTTCAGACCGGCATCATCTACCGCTTGCACACCTTCAACGCTCTTGGCGGCGGCCACTGCTTTTTGCACCATGGTGTCATCGGGTAGCACCCCGATCAGGGTAACGACGCCATTGGTGGTTTTCACCGAGATATCAGTACTGTTGACGCCCTCGGTGGTCGCCAACTCGGCTTTCACCTTGGTGGTGATCCAGGTGTCGCTGACCGCCTTGGTCATGTCCGAGGAGTGCGCTTCCGATGGGTTTGCCTGTTCGGCGGCCATGACGCCGCCAGCGTACAGCGTCGCCCCCAGAGCGATGGAAGTGGCAACCAGAGCGGATTTGAATGAGCTACGCATAACATTCTCCTGTCATCTGTTTATTCCGATCATCCGGATCGGCATCTCGGTAACACCACAGCCGGGCATCAGCGAGTGGTTTCAACTCTACGCAAGGAAATGGCGTCTGGCTTGGGTTGCGTTGGCGTTTTTACCGGCTTTTACCGGGCGGCGAGACAAGATGGGTGGCGAAACGTGGCAAGAACCGCGGCCGGGCGGCATACAAGGTTCAGGGCAGTTTGAGTGTGATAATTACGTATAATATATATTATGTTAAATAAGATATTGAACAAGGCAACCCAGCAAGACAGGACTGCCCTCCGCCAAACCACTTCGTTCAGCGCAGCTTGAACCCCAGCTCCGCCATCACCCCGTAAGCACCGCTGCGGGCGTGGATTCCCGAGATGCCCAGGTCGAGCCCCCGCGACGGCGAGAAGCCCACTCCCAGCGATGCGGTCGAATCCAGGCTGTCGATCAGGTCGCGGCGATAACCGACGTGCACCTGCGGTTGGGAAATCCCGGCCGTGGCCGCGCTGAATACCATCCCGGCGGTGGCATATCGCTGGTCCGGCGTACTGCCGATGCCGTTGCGTGCATCCCAACCGAGCTGCAACCGGGCCGTCGAAAAGCCGCAGTTCAGACTGGTGGCCACGGTGGCTGAGGTCTTGGTCCCGTAAATGTCTTCATCCCGCTCCATGCCGTGCGGAAACAGATTGGCGACGCGAAAGGCCATGTCGAAGCCATACAGCGTTTTGCTGAGCCCGGCGTCGATGTTGATGCCCTGCTCTTCATCCAGCCCGTACTGCTCCAGGGACGCGGTCTGGTAGCCCTGATAGCCCGCCAACGGCAGATCATAGTTGTACAGATCCTGGCGGCGGGCGGTCAGCGCGGCGTCGAAACCGAGGGGATCGACACCCCACGGGAAGGCATGATCCAGAGTCAGGCCGGCCTCGCTGAGAGTCTGTCCGGTGCCGGTCATGGTGCGCGCGGAAGAATCGGCATCAGGTGCGAACGGGTCCGCTCCCCACAGGCGCCGCTGCTGCGCGCTGCTGGAAAAGGACGACTCCATCTCCGTCTGATTGCGCATGATGAAAGCCAGGTTGAACGGCGCGGAAGGAATGCTGTAATGCATGCCGGCGCTGGCCTGAAGCTGCATGGCCTGATGGTCCATTTGCTGCATCACCACTACCGGCCCTTTGCCCTCGGTGGTGGCGACATCCATCATGCCTCTGTAGAAAATATCCTGATCGCCGACCGGCCCGGCCTCCACTTGCAGCGAAAAAGGAGCTTTTCCGGAGCGGACCACCGGGCTGGAGTCGAACAGCGTGCTGGCAGGTATGCCGCACTGCGCCGGCGCGTTCCCCATCAACACCGGGGTTGCCGGATGATGGCTGGACGCGGTTGCGGAGCCATGGGCAGGCAGTGAAGGTACTCCCGGCACATCCGCCATCGCGGCCGCGGCCAGCAACAGCCCTGCGGCGACGACCGAACCTCCAGTAAAAATCGGCAAACGCATGACGTACCCGTGGCAACCGCATTCAAGTTGACCGCCCGCGGCGGCGATTTACACATTTTTACAGAGCGTGCGCCATGACAGAAGACCGCAAATGCAAAACTTGCGCAGGTTTTACGATCCCCCGCACCCTCCTCTTTACGGCGGCGGACAAACAGGGTCTCATGGGGTTGCGACTGTAGTGGAGGTATTCATTGACGGGACGATGGTTTGCCATGATGCCGTTGACATCGATGGGGCGATCGGCGCTGCTGCTGATCGCTCTCCTCTCCCCTGTTTTCGCCGCCCCACCGTCGCCCGCCGCCGATACGGATGGCGCCGTTCCGATGGCCCTGTCCGTGGCAGCGAATGAAAGCGGGCAGTCTGAACGAGTCGCCGACGCACCAAGCGATAACGGTGCCATCAACAGCAGTACCCTTATCGGCCTGGGGCTGCTGGTGGTGGGCGCCGGGCTGGTCATTGCCGAAGCCTTTCTGCTCTCCTTCGGCATGCTGGGGCTGGCTGGCGTGGTCGCCTTTCTGATTGGCGCGAGCCTGCTGATGGAAACCGGCCCGCCGGCCGTGCGCACCGCTCTGCCGGTGATCGCCGCCGTCGGCGTTGGCCTGGTGTTGCTGCTGATCGTGCTGGTACGGCTGGCGCTCAAGGCATACCGCTCCCGCCTGGTGACCGGAGATCGGCAACTGATCGGCGAAATTGCCGTGGCGCTGGGCGACTTCGACGGCTCCGGCCAGGCCCGTCTGCATGGAGAAGTCTGGCGGGTACGGGCCGCCGGACCAGTACGGCGGGGTGACCGCTTGCGCGTGCTGGCCCGCCATGGACTGACCCTCGACGTGGAGATTGACTCATGATCGCGTATTTCTGGGTGGCGCTGGCCATTCTTGTCATTGCTTTCGTCTTCAGCATGTTCCGTATCCTCAGGGAATACGAACGTGGCGTGATCTTCATGCTGGGCCGCTATTACCGCGTCAAGGGCCCCGGTTTGATCCTGCTGGTGCCGATCGTGCAGCAGATGGTCAAGGTGGACCTGCGTATCCGCGTACTCGATGTACCCAGCCAGGACGTGATTTCCCGGGACAACGTTTCGGTGAAGGTCAACGCGGTGGTGTATTTCCGGGTGCTGGACGCGGAGAAGGCGGTGATCAACGTGGAGGATTTCTACGACGCCACCAGCCAGCTCTCGCAGACCACCCTGCGCTCGGTGCTCGGCAAGCACGAGCTGGACGACATGCTGGCCTCACGGGATGAGCTGAATCGGGATATCCAGACCATTCTCGACGAACAGACCGACAGCTGGGGCATCAAGGTTTCCAACGTGGAAATCAAGCACGTCGATCTCACCGAGGACATGGTGCGGGTGATCGCCCGGCAGGCGGAAGCGGAACGCATACGCCGCGCCAAGGTGATTCACGCCAATGGCGAAAAGGAGGCTTCGGAGGTGCTGGTGGCGGCCGCCAATACACTGGCTGCTCAGCCGCAGGCGTTGCAGCTTCGTTATTTGCAGACGCTCACCGAAGTGGCCAACGATCGCTCGAACACCATCATGTTTCCGTTGCCGCTGGAACTGGTGAAGAGTTTCCTGGACGGCGCCGGCCGGGAATAGCGACCGGCGCACGGGGCCACTTGCTCAGGCTCTTTATTTACTCAAGTAGCGCATCGCCTCTTCCATGCCCCGCAGGGTGAGCGGGTACATGTGGTTGTCCACCAGTTGCTTGACCCACTGCGTGGAGGTGGTCATCTGCCAGGCTTTTTGCGGTTCCGGGTTCAGCCATACCACCTTTTCGTAGGTTTCCATGAAGCGCTGGAACCAGACGGCGCCGGGCTCTTCGTTCCAGTGCTCCACGGAGCCGCCCACCGAGTTCACTTCGTAGGGGCTCATGGCGGCGTCGCCGATGAAGATCACCTTGTAGTCGTTGCCGTACTTGTGCAGCACGTCCCAGGTGGGGGTTTTCTCTTCCCAGCGGCGGCGGTTGTCTTTCCACACGCTTTCGTAAAGGAAGTTGTGGAAGTAGAAATATTCCATGTGCTTGAACTCCAACCGGGCGGCGGAGAACAGCTCTTCGCAGAGTTTGATGTAGGGGTCCATGGAGCCGCCCACATCGAAGAACAGCAGCACTTTGACGCGGTTTTCCCGTTCCGGGCGCATCTTGATATCGAGCAGGCCGGCATTGCGGGCGGTGGACTTGATGGTGTCATCCATGTCCAGTTCGTCCTCGCGGCCGGTGCGGGCGAACTTGCGCAGCCGGCGCAGCGCCAGCTTGATATTGCGGATGCCCAGTTCCACGGAGTCGTCCAGGTTGCGGAATTCCCGCTTCTCCCAGACTTTCACGGCGCGTTTGTTGCGTGACGGGCCGACCATGCGGATACCTTCGGGATTTTCTCCGTAGCCGCCGAACGGGCTGGTGCCGCCGGTGCCGATCCACTTGTTGCCGCCCTGGTGGCGCTTTTCCTGCTCATCCAGGCGTTTTTTCAGCTCTTCGAGAATCTTCTCCAGGCTGCCCAGCCCTTTGAGTTTTTCCCGTTCTTCGAGGCTGAGGTTTTTCTCGATCTGCTTGCGCAGCCATTCCTCGGGAATCGCCTGGCTGAGCCATTCCGGCTCGATGCTGTCCAGGCCCTCGAAATAATGGGCGAAAGCACGGTCGAAGCGGTCGTAGAACTTTTCATCCTTGACCAGCACCGCCCGCGACAGCATGTAAAAATCTTCCACGGAACCGAATGCCACGTGATGTTTGAGAGCATCAAACAGATCCAGCAGCTCTCGCAACGTCACCGGCACCCGATGAGTACGCAGGTCTTCGAAGAAACCGATCAGCATAAGCGCTTCTCTTCAGCAGACAGTGGTGATCAGCGTTCGCGGCGGCTCATGAAGGCCAGCCGTTCCAGCAACTGGACATCCGCTTCGTTTTTCACCAGCGCGCCGTAGAGCGGCGGAATGGCCGTCTTGGTGTCGCGGTTGCGCAGCACGTTTTCCGGAATGTCGTCGGCCATCAACAGCTTCAGCCAGTCGATCAGCTCGCTGGTGGACGGTTTTTTCTTCATGCCCGGCACCTTGCGCAGGTCGAAGAAGATTTCCAGCGCTTCGCTGACCAGATCCTTCTGGATCTCCGGGAAGTGGACGTCGACGATCTTCATCATGGTCGCGGCGTCGGGGAACTTGATGTAGTGGAAGAAGCAGCGGCGCAGGAAGGCGTCCGGCAGTTCCTTCTCGTTG
>CAYMKZ010000013.1:1803-39705 GCA_964391345.1 uncultured Alcanivorax sp. | reverse complement strand
GAGCAACTCTAGCACCATAGCAGCCTGATAGGCCCGCAGCGGGGAAGCCGGGGCGAAAGTTATTCGCTCAACGGCCGCGAACGCGGCGCCAGCAGCGGGGAAATCAGCACCAGGATGGCGCCGCTGAGCAGTACCGTTCCACCGATCTCGAAGATCAGCTTGCCGCTGCCGGAATGGGCGTATATGGGCGCCATGGCGTAGGCGGCGCCGGCCTGGCCGACGGCGAAGAGCGCGGTGGCGCGGCCCCAGGCGGCGGTTTGGCGGGCCGCTCCGAGCAGTTCGCCGATGCGGCCGGCGGTGCAGGCCACCATGCTGGGAATCATGGCGCCGACCAGGAACGACGACAGCGACACGGCGGCCAGGCCGGCGAAGATCGTCGGCAGCAGCACGGCGCTGCCCTTGATCAGCAAGGTGGTGACCAGGGCACGGTGCCAGCCGACACGGCGCGCCAGGGCGCCGGCGAAGAAGGGGCCGCAGAAGGCGCCGACGCCGAGGATCGCCCACTGGGCACCACCGCCGCTGCTACTGAAGCCACGGTGGTGCTCCAGGTAATCGACCCAGAATACGGTGTGTGGCACGAAACCGATGGCGTCCATCAGGTACGCCAGATAGACGAATACCAGCAGCAGGGTGGCAGACTGCACGGCTCCCTCGGCGTGATGGCTGGCTGGTGCCGGGGTGGGCCAGCGAATCCAGGTCAGCACCAGTGGAATCAGGCTGAGCAGCCCGAGGGCCAGCCAGGCCAGCGACAGGCTGTAGCCGATCAGCGTGGGCACCGCGGTGGCGGAGAGCACCACGCCCATGCCGATGCCGGTGAACATCCAGGTGCCGCCACGCTTGCGCAGATGCTCGGGCAGCCCGGCGGCAACCAGCGCGGGCACCGCGACCATCAGGAACGCACCGGTGACACCGGCGACGAAGCGCCACAGCGTGAACCACCAAACCGGCGCCGGCCAAGTGCTGAGCAGGAAGCTGAGCGCGATCAGCACGGTCGAGCCCTTGATCAATGCCGAGGCGCCGACCCGCCGTTCCGTGCGGCTGGCCAGCACCGCACCGACCAGATAGCCAAGCAGATTGGCGGCGCCCACGTAACCGGCGTCCGCCGTGCTCAGCCAGCCCTGGCTGATGACGCCGGGCAGCAGCGCGGCGTAGGCGAAGCGGCCAAGACCAATGCCGGCCAGCGAGGTGGCGATGCCGGCGATGATCAGGCGGGTAGGGCTGATGGACGACATGACGGCTCCTGGGTAGTCATCGGCGAGCGTGTGAGGGCGCAGTTAAACAGAAACCCATCATCTCTGGAAGTGATTGATCAAGATAGTTATCATCACTATCAATGAATGGTGGAGCTTCCAATGCTGATCCGATCTCTGGAAATCTTTCGTGCGGTGGTGGACACCGGCAGCTTCAGTGCCGCCGCCGAACGCTCGCACACGGTGCAATCCAATGTCACCGCGCACATCAAGAAGCTGGAGGCGGAGCTGGGCGTCTGCCTGCTGCACCGGCGCACCCCGGTGACGCCAACCCCGGCGGGCCGGCAATTGCTGGGTTATGCCTGCCGCATCGTCGATCTGCACGACCAGGCCAGGGACCGCTTCCGCAGCGACGGCGAGCCGGGCGGCGAACTGCGGCTGGGCAGCATGGAAACCACGGCGGCGGTGCATCTGCCGGCCATGCTGACGGCGTTCAGCGAACGCTGGCCGGAGATTGCCGTACAGTTGCGCACCGGCACCAGCGCGGATCTGCTGGAAGAGCTGCGCGCCGGGCGGCTGGATGCGGTGTTCGTGGCGGCCACGGAAGTGGGCGGCGATCTGCTGGCGCGGCCGGTGTTCCGCGAGCGGCTGGTACTGGTGAGCGGCCGGCCGATGAAGGCGTTCCCGGATGCCCGCACCCTGGCCGGCAGCGCCTTTCTGGCGTTTCGGCAGGGCTGTGGTTACCGGCACGCCATTGAGAAGATGCTGGCGGCGCGACATCTGGCGGCGCCGCGCATTCACGAGCTGGGCAGTCTGGACGCCATAGCCGGCTGTGTCAGCGCCGGCATGGGGCTGGCGCTGCTGCCCGAATCGGTGGTGGCGCAATACCGGGAGCGTTATCGGCTGTACAGCCTGAGGCTGCCGGATGAATTCGCCGAATCCACCACGGTGCTGGCCACCACCACTCGCGCCAGTTGGAGCCGCGCCCTGGAGGTGTTCATGGACGGCCCCGGACGGGCCGCCGCTTGAGCGGGGGTGGCTGCCGATCCGAAGCTAGAGCTCCCAGAGCAGGCGGATCGGTGCTGCATGAATATTGGCTTTCGGGTCGATGGGCAGCACCACATGGCCATCGTAAAGTACCAGGCCGCCGCGAAACCGGTCTCCAGCAATATCCGCGAGGCGTGACAATCCCCGGCTGTCCGTGGCTTTGATCGTGGTGGCTGCTTTTACTTCAATGCCCCATATTTTCCCGCCAGTCTCGATGACCAGATCCACTTCGGTCTGGTCCTTGTCGCGGTAATGCCAGAAACGGGTTTCGTCTTCGTGCCACCCACCCATGGCCACGATCTGTTGAACCACGAAGGATTCCAGCAGGTGACCAAAGCGTGTGCGTTCCGAGTTCCATTGTTCCGGGCGTAAATCACTGAGAACGGCGGCCAGACCGCTATCACACACATGGACTTTTGGTGTTTTGACCAGTCGTTTGCTGTGGTTGGAATGCCAGGCGGGCAGCCGGCGAATCAGAAAGAGCTTTTCCAGAATGCCCAGGTAGCGCTCTATGGTGGGGCGGGTGTGCCCCAGCGCGTTGGCGGTGGCGGAAACATTGAGCAGCATGGCGGTTTGATGGCTGAGGTATTCCAGCAGGCGGGCAATGTCCTGCCCATCCTTGATTTCGGCAACGTCACGGATGTCTCGCTGGATGATGGATTGCAGGTACTGTTGCATCCAGCGCCGTGCGCGCTTGGGGCTGCGGACAAATGCATCGGGATAGCCGCCCGAAACCAGCCGATCCGGTAGCTGGCTAGGGCCGGGGCGAGGGCTTGCCGGTAGGCTCCGGTCGAGCTTTCCGCTGTACCAGAGATGCAGGAATTGTCCTGGCGCTTCCTGTTTTTCCGTTTCCGTGAATGGATGCAGATAAAGGCATTCCATGCGGCCGGCCAGTGAATCGGCGAGGCGAGGGAGCTGCAACAGGTTGGCGGAGCCGGTGAGCAAGAAACGTCCTGGCCGCCGGTTTGCATCAACGCTGCGTTTTATGGCCAGGGTAAGCTCGGGGGCTCGTTGAATTTCGTCGATGGCGACCTGATCTGGCAGCGTATCGATGAACCCCTCCGGATCTTCAAGCGCCAGATTCAGATAGTTGCGGTCATCCAGGTTGATGTAAGGGCGATCGGGGTCGCAATGTCGTACCAGTGTTGATTTGCCGCACTGGCGTGGCCCCAGTAGGCAGACTACGGGCGTATCCAGCAGGGCTTCACGCAGCATGGGTGTGAGACGCCGGGGGATGTAGGAAGAAGGGGATTGAGTCGTCATGCTCCGTCCAATTGCACCCTTGGTTAGCGTCTAATTGTACTCTATAGGTCCGTCTGATTGTACTCTGGATCTTCGTCCAATTGTACTCTGAGTATTGTCTTTGAGTATGCTCCTCATGCACCAAAGCGAGATGAGTCGGGCTGCTGGCGTGGTGCCAGGGCCGAAAGTGCTCATGGACGGCCCCGGACGGGCCGCCGCCTGAAGCTGTCAGTGATGATGACCGTCGGGCCCGTGGACGTGGCCGTGCTGCTTTTCTTCATCGGTGGCGTCGCGTACTTCGGTGACTTCCACGTCGAAATTGAGCGTTTCGCCGGCCAGCGGGTGGTTGCCGTCGATGGTGACCTGGTCGCCTTCCACCTGGGTGATGGTGAACAGGCGCGGGCCGGCTTCGGTTTGCGCCTGAAACTGCATGCCGGGCTCCAGGTTGCCGTCGGCGCCTTCAAAGGCGGAGGCCGGTACTTGCTGGATCAGCCCTTCGTGGCGTTCGCCGTAGCCTTCTTCCGGGCTCACGGTCACGCTCAGCTTGTCGCCGTTGGCCTTGCCCAGCAGCGCCTTCTCCAGGCCAGGGATGATGTTGCCGTGGCCATGCAGGTAAGTCAGTGGTTCTTCACGCTGATGGGAAGAGTCCAGCGTCTGGCCGGCGTCGTTGGTCAGTGTGTAGTGAATGCCCACTACCTTGTCGTCTGCGATTTGCATGGAGCCCCCTTTCTTGGGGTTGATGAATGAAGGACGTCGAGTCCGGGTTGCGCATGGTAACAGCCCGCTGGCGGGCCTGGCCAACCGGAGGATCGGGCTGTGCCGGGTTGCGTGGCCCATCCGGGATTGACATGCGACATTATGGGTGTTAAAGCATGAATGCGGTTTGAGTTTTTGCTATAACTGCATGAGTTGCACTTGGCGCCCAGCGGGCGGTGGCGCTATGAATAACACCCGCAGCACGGGCCGAAGACAGGGTGGACCAATAGTGCAGACGGAATTGTGCTACCACCTTTTATTCATGACTCGTAGAACGAGTGCGAGCTGGATGGTTTACTACGCCTTCTGGCGAGATACCGGAGAAACGGGGTCGGTGACTGTGCGGACAGCCGGGAAAGACCGGCATTCATCTCTGATCTGGTAGCGGGGTGGCGTCAAGCTTGCTACCGTTGAGCCATGTTGCAAGATCGTTTCGGCCGCACCATTGATTACGTCCGGCTGTCGGTAACCGACCGCTGCAATTTCCGCTGCGTCTATTGCATGGCGGAAGACATGACGTTTTTGCCGCGCAGCCAGGTGCTGAGCCTGGAGGAAATGGTTCGTCTGGGTCGGGTGCTAGTGGGCGAGGGAGTGCGGCGCATTCGCCTTACCGGCGGTGAGCCGCTGGTGCGGCGCAATATCGTATGGCTGGCACAGCAACTGGGGGCGCTGCCGGGCCTTGAAGAGCTGACGCTGACCACCAATGGCGCCCGCCTGGCGAGCATGGCCGATGATTTGCGGGCCGCCGGGGTCGGCCGCGTCAATATCAGCCTCGATTCGCTGCGCCCGGAACGCTTCCGGGAACTGAGCCGCACCGGCAACCTGGACCAGGTGCTGACGGGTATCGCGGCGGCGCAGCGTGCCGGCTTCCGGCGCATTCGTCTCAACAGCGTGATTCTGGGCGGCCGCAATGACGACGAAGTGGTTGATCTGGTGACGTTCGCGCTGGAAAGAGGCCTGGATATCGCCTTCATCGAAGAAATGCCGCTGGGCAACATCAACGAACATTGCCGCGAGCAGACGTTCGTCTCCTCCGCGGACCTGCGGCAACGGCTTGGCGAGCGTTATACCCTGCTGCCCCTGACAGACACCAGTGCCGGCCCCTCACGCTACTGGCGGGTGGCGGGCTTCGAGAACAGCCGCATCGGCTTCATTTCGCCGCATTCCCACAATTTCTGCCACCTGTGCAATCGGGTACGCATCACCGTGGAAGGGCGCCTGCTGCTATGCCTGGGACACGAGCACAGCGTCGATTTGCGCGCACCGCTGCGGGAGCACCCGCACGACGATGGGCCTCTGCGCGAAGCGTTGTACCGGGGTATGGAGATCAAACCGGAACGGCACCAGTTCGATCTCGCCGAGGGCGAACAACTGGTGCGCTTCATGAACATGACCGGCGGTTGAGTGCTGATTCTCGCGACTCAGAACCAGGCGCGGATGCCGGCCACCAGACTGGTGGTCCGTGCGTCGCCACTGGCCCTTGCCGTGTAGTCAGCGGTGTCGCCGTACTGCTTTTCCCAGTGCACGCCGATATAAGGCGCGAATTCGCGGCGAATTTCATAGCGTAGCCGCAAACCTCCTTCGATACTGGTCAGGCCGGCACCCATGCCGTTGTCCGGATCGCCCTTGCCGTACAAATTGACCTCCAGCTCCGGGCTGAGAATCAGCCGCTGAGTCAACAGCAGATCGTACTCGGTTTTCAGACGCAGATTGCTGAGCCCGGCTTCACCGATGAACAGATTCACTTGGGTGTCGAAGAAGTAGGGCGCCAGCCCCTGTACGCCGATGCCGACCCAGTTCCGGTTTGGTTGATCCGGCTGCCAATCTCGGCGCAGGCTCAGTTGTCCGTCCCAGAAGGGCGCCAGGGCGTGGCTCCAGGCGAGCCGGCTTTCGCTGCTCTCGGTGGCGCCGCCGTGATCGAGCAACCGCTCTCCTTCACTGTAGAAATACAGCTTGTTCAGGTCCCCGCCGTACCAGGCTTGCAGATCCCAGGCGGCGACGGTGCCGTGGTCCGCATCGCGCACTTCCAGTTGGTCGATCTTTACCTGGCCGAAGCGGGTGGCGCCCATCTCCATGGCCGTGGAGGGTTGCGTCAGGGCCAGCATCACGACACCGGCCAGCGTGCCTCTCAAGATTCTCATGCCTGCCCCTCCTGGTTGCTTTGCTGGCCGCTCAAGGGCCGGTGATGCCGGTTGTGTTTGTGCGTTTTGTGAAGCACGCGAACCTCGCGGAACATGCCGGCGGCCATGTGGTACAGCAGATGGCAGTGGTAGGCCCAGCGGCCAGGGGCGTCGGCGTCTACCAGATAGCTGAGTTTTTCCCCCGGTTTCACCACGATGGTGTGCTTGCGCAGCAGGCGGCCGTCGTCGAGTTCCAGGTCGCTCCACATGCCATGCAGGTGAATCGGGTGGTTCATCATGGTGTCGTTGACCAGGGTCAGGCGGACCCGCTCGCCGTAGTGCAGATCAAGAGGCTGAGCATCGGCGAAGGGGATGCCGTTCAAGCTCCACAGGTAGCGCTGCATGTTGCCGGTAAGGTGCAGCACGATTTCCCGGTCTGGAGCCTTGGAGTGGGACAGCCATTTCGACTGCAGGTCGGCGTAGGTGAGCACCTTCCACTGACGGTCGCGCAGGCCGATGCCGGGGTCGTCGAGAGCGGCAGCGGGAGCCATGGCGCGCATGGCTTCGGCGGGGCCGTACTCGGTGGGCGCGTGCTGGTCGGCGCTGGTGCGTGGCGGCAGGTCCGGGTTGCTGTTCGAGACGGCAAAGGGCGTGGTGGCGGGCGGCTGTTTTTCGGCCATCGGCATGTTCATGGTGTGGCCTTTGTCGTGCATGTCGTGGTTCATGTTTCCATGGTCCATGCTTCCATGGCCCATGCTTCCATGGTTCATGCTGCCGTGGCTCATGCCGCCGTGGTTCATGTGGCTGTTTTTCATGGCCCCGTGATCCATGCCGCCGCCGGAATGATCCATGCCGGCCATCGCGCCCATGCCCATTTCCCGGTGGCCCAGTAGTGGTGGCGGGTCCAGTTCCGGAACCTCGGCTGCAAGACCGGGCTCGGGGGTGAGCGTGCCGCGCGCGTAGCCGCTGCGGTCGATGCTCTGGGCGAACAGCGTGTAGGCGCGGCGCTCCGTCGGGGTGACGATGACATCCAGGGTTTCCGCCGCGCCCAGACGACATTCGTGGAAGGTTGCTGGCTCCACGGCCTGGCCGTCCATGGCGATGGCGGTCATGTCCAGGCCAGGAATACGGATGTCGAAGAACGACATGGCGCTGGCGTTGATCAAGCGCAGCCGCACTCGCTCGCCGGGCTTGAACAGCGCGCTCCAGTTGCCGGCCGGGCTGTTGCCGTTCATCAGGTAGGTGTAGGTGTGGCCGGTCACGTCGGCAAGGTCGCTTTGGCTCATGCGCATGTCGTTCCACATGTGCCGGTCCTGGATGGTTTGCCAGAGACCCTTCTCGCGGAAATCGCGCAGCGTGTCGAACAGCGTGCGCTGGTTGAAATTGTAGTAGTCGCTTTGCAACTTCAGGTGAGCGTAGATTCGCTCGGGGTTTTCGTCGCTCCAGTCGGAAAGCACCACCACGTAATCCCGGTCGGCCTGTGCGGCGGCGGGCTCCGGCTCGCGGGGATGAATGACCAGCGCCCCGTACAGGCCGCTCTGCTCCTGAAAACCGGAGTGGCTGTGATACCAGTAAGTACCGCTTTGTCGCACGGGAAAGCGGTAGGTGAAGGTCTCGCCGGGCCGGATGCCGTCGAACGACAGACCGGGCACACCGTCCATCCGGAACGGCAGCAGAATGCCGTGCCAGTGAATGGAGGTCGGGTGTGACAGGCGGTTGGTGACCGCCAGCGTCACGGTATCGCCCTCCCGCCAATGCAGGGTGGGCGCCGGCAGATTGCCGTTGACCAGCGTGGCCCGTGCTGGTGAGCCGGTGATATTGACGCCGAGATCGTCGATGTTCAGATGAAAAGTGCTGCCGCTCAGTTCGGCGGAGCCGGTATGGCTCTGACTGGCCAGTAGTTGCCGGGACGACAGCCCCAGGCCCAGTGTGGTGCCGCCCAGGGCCAGGCCCTGCACGAAGCGGCGCCGCGTAAAGCGGATGCGTCGTGAATCCATGAGAGAACTCCTGATTGTCGAAAATGAAAAGCGGGAACGACGATCAGGCAGAAGGAGGGCGGTCAGGCGGCGTCGTGAAGCCGCTGGAGTGGCGAACCACCACGGGCGGGTGGGCATGCGAACTGGTGAGAGTGGTGGCCGTCGCCATGGCGGCGAATATCGCCGGCCCGCTCTGGCAAGCGTGCGGACACGAGCAGGACGCACCATTGTGATGATGCGCATGAGGGTGCTCGCCAGCCGAACTGGCGGCCGCCATCGACGCGCAGTGCGGCGCCGGCGAAGCCGGAGCCGGAGCCGGCATTGCGTAGGCCGGATTGGCATACAGCAGTGTCCACCCGAAAAGGATCAGGGTCAGGATGGTCGGAGTCGGGCGGCGCTTTGACATGGAGTGACAGTAAACGTGCGGGCCACCCCGGAGTCAATCGCCCGGATGCATTTCAGGCGCGCCGACGGGCGGCAAGAGGGATGAAAAGCGGGCTGTACGGCCGCTGGATCAGCCGCGCCAGATAGCGCAGGCCGCCGATCCACTGGTGATGGCCGGAGGCGCTGTTGATATGGCCGACATGCTCGAGAATCTCCACGTCACTGCCCCAGTGAACGGCCAGTGCCAGCGTACGGTCGGCGCTGGCGGCGCGATCATTGGTGGAGCCGATCAGCAGCGATGGAAACGGCAGCGCTGCCAGCGGGATCGGCGCGAAGCCGCGCAACGCTGCCGCCGCGTCGGGGCGCTCCACATCCGCGGGCGCCACCAGCAGGGCGCCGAGGATGCGATCGCTGTATTGCTGGCCATAGTGTTGCGCCCAGTGCGCCACGGCGATGCAGCCGAGACTGTGCGCCACGATCACCTGACGGCGGGAGGTTGAAGCCGTGACTTCGCGCTGCAGGCTGTCGATCCAGTCTTCCCGTTCCGGATGCTCCCAGTCGCCGACCTGGGTGCGGCGGCTGTTGGGCATCAATGCCTGCCAGTGACTTTGCCAGTGATCGGCGCCGGAACCGTGCCAGCCGGGGACGATCAGGTAATCGATGGGATCGCTCATGGGCCCTCCTGAATATCAGGAGGACACTATAGCGTTAATAGTTAATACATAAAAAGAATTAATTATTGTTTTTTAATTCCATAATGAACTATCGACGCACGCCGCTTTGCGTGAGGTGGGCGCCGCCATCCACCAGAATGGCCTCTCCGGTGACCAGGTCGCCACCGATGATCATGCCCAATATGATCTGGGCCACCGTTTCCGGCGTGGCGGTGTCATTGAGTGCGGAACGGGCCTTTCTCCTTGCCAGCTCTGCTTCATACCCTTCCTCGCCGAGCCCCTCTTTCAGCCATTCCCCCTGCACGAACCCCGGACAAACCGCGTTGACGCGAATCTCCGGACCGAGCACCCGGGCCAGGGATTTGGTCATGGTCAACAGTGCGCCTTTGGAAGCCGCGTAAGCGATGGAGCTGCCGACTCCGGCCAGCCCGGCGATGGAGGCGGTGTTGATGACGTGCGCCTTGCCGGCCTTGCGCAGCGCCGGTTCGGCGGCGCGGGTCATCTGGAAAGCGCCGACCAGGTTGACGCTGTAGATATCCAGAAAGTCCTGCTTCTGTAGTCCGTGCAGATCCTGGTGGGGGCAGAAACGGGTGGTGCCGGCGTTGTTGACCAGTATATCCAGCCGCCCGAACGCATCGACGGCGGCATCCACCATGGCGCGGCATTGTTCGTCCTCGGCCACGTTGGCCTGGAATATTTCCGCTTTCACGCCCAGGGCGCGGCAGTCCTTGGCCACGGCTTCGGCGCCGTCCCGGTTGTGGCTGTAGTTGATCATCACGTGGCAGCCCTGTTCGGCGAACAGGCGTGCGGTGGCGGCACCGATCCCGGAAGAGGAGCCCGTGATCACCGCAGCAGCGTCTTTTATCAGCATCATGATTTCCCGAGCAAACGTATAAAGAAGAACGCTGACGCTACCACAAATCGACTGGCCAGGGATGGGGGAAAATCCGGCGTGCCGGCGGCAAGCGCTGAAGGAACTGCCTTCAGTTCAGGTTCACTTAAGGTTGATCCCGCACGATATGGGCGTTCGAGCCGGTCATGCGGCTCGCTTTCAGGGCAACACTATGGACCTTTTCCGAGTCGCTGCCGAATGGCGGCGGCCATTGAAACAACAAATATTATCGGATTACGACACCTTCTGGGAGCAGCCCCAGAACTGGGTCGAAGACCCCAATTTCCGGCGCGGCGGCTGGAGCGGAGTGGTGCGCATGACGCTCAGTGATGCGGACGGCCGTGTCCGGACCGCCTACCTGAAACGCCAAGAAGGCCAAAGGCGGCGGACCTTTTCCTCCCTGGGCCGTGCCCGGCCTACGTATTACCAGGAATTCCTGTCGCTGACGCATTTTCGCACGCTGGGCGCACCCGTGGTGGACTGGGTCTGTTACGGCGAACGCGGGCCGGCGGCGCTGCTGGTGACGCTGGCGCCGAACGGCTATCTGAGCCTTACCGAGCTGGCAGCGCGTGGAGATGGCGCGCTGCTCGACCAGGCCCTGGAAGCCACCGTGGTGGCGCTGGGGACGTTGCACTGTCATCGCTGGTGCCATGGTTCCTGCTATCCGGCGCATGTGCTGGTCAACCCGGACACGCTGGAGGTGCGCTTGCTGGATCTGGAGCGCAGCCGGCGCCATCGCACGGTGGCCGCCGCCGCCCGTGCCGATCTGCGGCAGTTGATGCGCCGCTGCCCTTTTCTGACTCCGGATCAGGTGGAGCTGATGGTGCGCGTCGCGCGCCGCCATGCGCCCGGCCTGGACGGCTACCGTTTTCCCGCCCTTTCGGCCTGACCATGAGTACAGACTCCATGAGTGACCAGAATATCGCTCAGCATAGCGAACAACCCGCCCAGCAGAACAAGGATGGCGGCTACGCCCGTGAGAGGGTGAAGACTGAAGAATGGCGTATCGACAAATACACCACCCGCAACCCGACTCGCCACCAGGCCGAGATGGCGCTGGTGCAACGTGCCTTTCCGCAACTGCCGAAGGGCGCTCCGGTGCTGGATGCGCCCTGTGGCGCCGGTCGCGTAAGCCTGTGGATGGCCCAGCAAGGCTGGGAGGTGAGCGCCATGGATCTGGGCGCAGCGGCGGTGGCCTACACCAGCGAAATGATTACCGGGCAGGGGCTCAGTGTCAGTGCTCAGGAAGGCAATATTTTCGACATGCCCTGGAACGACCAGCATTTTCGCGCGGTGATCTGTTTCCGCCTGATACACCATTTCGCGGATCGTGACATCCGTCGGCAACTGGTGCAGGAACTGGCCCGTGTCAGCGGTGAGCACGTGCTGATTTCCTATCTGTCGCCCTGGTCCGCCACGGGCATCAAACGGCGTTTGCGCGAGCTTTTCACTGGCAAGCGCAACCGGCAGAATCACACGCCGCTGGCGGAGCTGGTGGAAGATCTGCGTGAGGTGGGTTTCGCGCTGATGCACGACACTCCGCAACGCCGTTTCTTCCACTCATTGCACCTGGCGCGTTTCATTCGCGTTGACCGCTGATTCACCGATACAGGCCATGGAAGGCCGGCCGCTCATCAACTCTCCGTAGCAAGACACTCTTATGACCGCGATTGGCAATGGTGCATTGCGCACCTTCTGGCTGGGTAATTTCGTCGTTATTGCCATGCTCCTGGCCACCATGATCGGCGGCCATTTCGAGACGGGCGTTGGCAGCTTCTTTTTCGCCGCACTGGTTACCTTCTGCTATGCGATTCTGTTCCTTCTCCCCGGTTTGATTCTCACCCGGCTGGCGGGCTTTTTGTCGTTCTGGCTGGCCGGGCTGCTGGGGGTGGTTTACGTTACGCTGCTGATTGCCATGCTGCATATAGACGCGCGTCTGTATGCCATGTACGGATTTCATTTCAATGGTTTCGTCTGGAACCTGCTGACCACGCCCGGTGGGCTGGCATCACTGGACAGCTCCGCCAGCTCCTATCTGGACGTGGCCATCAAGGTTGTCGTGCTGGTGGCCGGGGAGGTGATCTGGCTGCTGGTTTGTCGGCTGGCGGCGGCGCGCCAGTGGATGCCGTCGCGGCGGGCCTTGAAGCGGACGCTGATGGCCTGGGTAGTATTGCTGGTCGCCTGCCAATTGTCGTTCGGTTTCAGCCGCATCGTCGATTGGCATCCGGCGGTTGCCACCGCTCAGGAAGTGCCTTTCTTCATCCACACCCGTGTGCGTGGTTTGGCCAAAACGCTGGGTATCGAAGTGGTACGGCAGGATGCTTACGTGAAGCAGGGGCGGCTGAATTACCCGCTGGCGCCGATCGTTTCGGATGATCATCCCTGGTCGCCCAATTTCATCTGGCTGGTTTCCGAATCGCTGCGCGCCGACATGCTGACGCCGGAGATCATGCCGAACCTGTGGAAGTTCTCGCAATCGGCACACCGCTTCACCGATCATTACAGTGGTGGCAACGGCACTCGACAAGGCGTTTTCTCCATGTTCTACGGGTTGCCTGGCAATTACTGGTTCTCCTTTCTCAACGCCCAGCGTGAACCGGTTTTCATCCAGTTGTTGCAGGATCGCGGCTACCAGTTCGGTCTTTATACCAGCTCTGATTTCACCTATCCCGAATTCAACCGCACCGTTTTTGCCCGTTTCCCGGCCAGCGAACTGCACGCGCACAACAGCGAGCCGACCACCTGGCAGAACGACATTTACAACACCAAGGCGCTGCTGGGTTTCATCGACAAGGCAAGGCAGAAATCAGCGCCGTTCTTTGCTTTCATGTTCTTCAACTCACCCCATGCGCGCTACCAGTTTCCGGATTACAGCGTGATTCGTCCGGACTACCTCAAGCATTTCAACTATGCGCGCGAAGACGTGGCCGACCTGAAACGCGATATGAAAAAAATCAAGAACCGCTACATCAATTCAGTGCATTTTCTCGACATGCAACTGGGCAAGATTCTTGATTACGTCCAGCAGCACGATCTGCGCAAGGACACCATCATCGTCATTACCGGCGACCACGCCGAAGAGTTCATGGACGAGGGGCGTTGGGGGCACAACTCGGAAATTCACAACGCCCAGATCCATACCCCGTTGGTGCTGTGGATTCCGGGCAAGGGCCATGGCGTTCATGATTACCCCACCAGCCATCTGGATTTCGTTTCCACCCTCATGCCGCTGATGGGGGTAACCACGCCGGTGGCGGATTACAGCGAAGGCGACAATCTGCTGACGCCCACGCCGGGGCGTTACCGCCTGTCCGCCAACTGGGATCACGTGGCCTATATCGGCAGCCGCTACAAGGTCATTCTGCCTACCCGCAATGCCGGCCTGACCGGTCCGAAATACCTTACCGCGGATGACAAACCGGTGGCCGACGAAGCGCAGGCGCGGGAGCAGTTGCAGGGAAAGGTCATGCAGGTACTCAAGGATATTTCCCGCTTCTACAAGAAAGACGACTGATGTGTGAGCGACGGTTAGGGGGTGACCGATGTCAGGTGAAAACATCCCCGGCTACCGGGTTCAGCAATAGCTGATTGAGCGGATCCACCGGGTGGATGTGCTGAATCGTGATGGCATAGAAGTGTTCGCTGAGTTGCGAAGACTGGCCGACGTGCACCAGCTCACCAGAGTGCAGCTCGTCTTGCACCACCACTTCCGGTAATACCGTGATCCAGCCGCTGTCCCGTGCCACCAGCCGCAGCATGGTCATGTCGTCGATCTCGGCGCGCAGCTTGGGCTGTATGCCAGCGGAGAAGCACAAGGCATCGAACTGTGCGCGCACGCTGTGGCGTGTGCTGGGCATGGCCATTTCCACGGCATCGAGATCCTGAGGTACACGCAGTGTGGCGCCCGCCCAGCGATCGGCGCGGCCGACCAGTGAAATCACCTGGCTACCAAGAAAGCGTGAGGATACCGGGCGGGACGGATCGGAGGGAATTGGCTGGTTGGCCAGCACCACGTCCAGCCGATGACGCAACAGACGATCCACCAGTGCCTCCAGCGAATCCGAATCCACGGACAGCACCACCGCTGGGTCGCTGAACAGCGGGCGCAGCCAGTTGGCCTGAAAGTTGCGCGACATGGTCGAGACGCTCCCCACACGTACATGGACTGTGTCCTTGTCGCGACCTTCGAGCCACCCCAGCATCTGCTCTCCGAGCCCGAAAATATTATCGGCGTAAGCAAAGACTTGCTGGCCCGTCGCTGTGAGCTCCAACTGCCGCCCGTGGCGGTCGAACAGAGGCTTGCCCATGCGGCTCTCCAGTTGCTTGATCTGCGTGGAGAGGGCGGACTGGGATGTGTGGATCTGCTGGGCTGCTTGCGTGAGGGAGCCTTCCCTTGCCACACGCCAGAAGTAGAACAGATGCCTGAAGTTGAGCTGATTGATATCCATCGTTCTATTTTATAGAACTATTCCATAGAGTAAATATAATTTACAGAACAAGTAAAAACTTGAAGAATGCGCTCGTTGCTGGTCATGGATGCGATTGAACATGTGGTACGGATTGAATTTCGCGCTTGCTCTGGTGCCCGTGATACTGATGCTGGCGGAGGTGTCGTGGGCATGGCGTCGTCGTGTTCCAGTGCGGCGCATGTGGTGTCGGTTCAACCGGTTTGCTCTCATCGCGCTGGCTTTTTCGCTGGCCGGGCTGGTGTCCCAGTTGGCATTGATGCCTTCCCGTGATGCGACAGGGGGCTGGCTTGCCACCAACCAGTTCGGTGCCTGGGTGAGCCTGCTGGTGCAGTTGCTCGGGGCGGCCATTGGCGTTTATTCATCCAAACATTTGAATGGCGAGCCACGCCAGCCAGTGTACATTGCTTCCCTTGCCGCCGTACTGGCCGCGGTGCATCTGCTGCTGCTGGCCAATCACTGGGTTGTTCTGATCGTCGCCTGGGCTGCCATCGGCCAAGCCATGCACTACTTGTTGTGTTTTTACCGGGACCGCCCGTTTGCACTGCTGGCAGCCCACAAGAAGAAAGTGACCGATCGCGTCGCTGATGCACTTCTGATCATTGCCGCGGCTCTTGCCTGGTCGCAGGTGGGGAGCGGGTCGCTGTCTGCCCTGTGGGCCTATATCGCCGCCGGCCACGCCTCCGCGACGCTGGCCTGGAGTGGATTCTGCCTGGTGCTGGCGGTCATTGCCCGCACCGCGTTGATGCCGGTGCACGGCTGGCTGGTGCAGGTAATGGAGGCGCCGACACCGGTGTCGGCGTTGCTGCATGCCGGGGTGGTCAATCTGGGAGGCTATGTTCTGGTGTTGTTCGCTCCCTTGCTTGGCGTGTCGCTGGCTGCCCGCTGGCTGCTGGTGGTGTTCGGGCTGGTTTCGGCGATGGTGGCGGGCCTGGTTCTGCTGACGCGTGTCAGCCAGAAAGTGCATCTGGCGTGGTCCACCATCGCCCAGATGGGGTTCATGCTGCTGGAGTGCGGTCTGGGGCTGTATTTGTTCGCGGCACTGCATTTGTTGGGCCATTCGTTGTACAAAGCCCACAACTTCCTGAACGCCTCCAGTACGGTCGAGGAGTGTGGTCGCAAACTGATTACAGGAACGGTGCGCAACTCCGGTTTCAGCATGATCGTTGCGGTGCCTGTTGCTTTCGTGGCCGTGTTCGTATTGCAGGCCTGGATGGGCAACCACTTGTGGCCATGGTGGTGGAGCGCGGTGCTGGCGCTGGCCTGGGCCCCGCTTCTTTGGGTTCCGAAGGTAGGGCCGGGACGCCATGGGATCATGTTGGCGCGTATCACGACAGCTCTTGCTGCCGCTGTTTTTCTGACGCTCGCTGCTGGCGTCATGGATCGTGCCCCGGTCGGTGTGGAGAGTGATCCGTTGGCGGCCGCGGGCATCGTTGCCTTGGTCGGCATGAGCATCATGTATCTGTGGATGACGCTGTTTCAGCTGCGCCCGCAGTCGGTCGTGACCGTGCGTCGCTGGGTATACGCCGGCTTTTACATGGACGAGGGCTATACCCATTGGGTATTGCGACTGTGGCCCGCTCGTTGGGCCGGCGCTGGTCGCCAGACACTGCCCGCTCTCGGCAATCTACGTGAACCTGCCTGTGGACGATCCGAATCATGAGTTCCGCCATGTCTGATGGACCGCTGGAAGACGAATCAGCCGCGCTGGGCGCCGCACCAGACAAGGAAATCGTGCGCCATGCCGTGGAACAGGCGTGCGCCGGTATCATGCCCGCCTGGCCTCTGGATCAGGCTGTGGCGGTCAACCCGCACTGGCGGCGTATCGGTCTGCCGATCCGCCGGGTAGCGGCTCGATTGGCCGTGCTTGGTGATTTTCGTGTTTTCCCCGCGCGGGATTACATCAAACAGGAGTGGGAGGCCGGACGTATTACGCGTAGCGATCTGGATGTTGCGCGGGCGATCCACGATGCCCGTGAAACCTGTACGGTGACCGCCGAACAGTGTATTGCCGAGCTGGCGGGTCCGCCCAGTGTGCGTCGTGAGCCGCTGCTGGTGGACTTGCTCGACGACGACGTCCAGAAAAGCAAGCGCTGGCCGTGGCAAGCGGCCATCGTGTTCCAGATGAGCCAGACCTGTGCAACCTATTTTGATCGCCACCAGGCGGATTGGCGTGCCTCGGGTAGTCCCAGCTTGTACGGTTTCTGGCGCGAAAGCATGGCGGGCGACCATGGTCTGAGCTCAAGGCTGGGCTTGCCGGGGCTCATGAAACATTTTCACGCGTTGCCGGCGAGCGCGGAGGACGCCGTGCATTGGGCTTTGGCCGAGCTGTCGCTGGATGCGTCGGTTTGGGAGAGCTACTTCGAGGCGTTGTTGCTGTCGATCAACGGCTGGGCCTCCTGGTGTGCTTATATTGGCTGGCAGAAGATTCCCGCTGGAGAAGACGACCCGCGTTTGCGCGAGTTGCTTGCGTGCCGGGTCGCATGGGAAGCCCTGCTTGCCCGCGCGGTACCGTCTGCCGAGCGGCGTTCAGCGCTTGCCGTGCTCGATGCCAGTTGGCGGGATTTTGACCGGCGGGTGGCAGAGGCAGACGCCGAGCTGGTGGTGGATGAAGTGTGGCAGCAGGCGCTGGAAGCGAGTTTCCAGCGTGACCTTGCCAAGACACTGCGCACGCCGACGCCGACGGCGGAAACACGGAAGCCCGAAGTGCAGGCCGTATTCTGCATCGATACACGCAGTGAGCTCATGCGCCGTTCGCTGGAAGCGGTGTGGCCGGACGTCGAGACGCGGGCTTTTGCCGGTTTTTTCGGTATTCCCATACACTACAACCCATTGGGAACCAACATCCACCGGCCGCAATTGCCGGGGTTGGCCTATCCCAGTATCGCAGTACAGGATGTGATGACGGCGCCGGGACAGGCTGTCGCTGATGAAGCACGGTCAGAGCGCGCCCGGTCGGTGCGCTGGAAGCGGCTGGCCCGTCTCGATCAGTGGCTTGGCACCGTACGCTGGTCGAACGCGACGTTTTCTTTCGTGGAAGCGTTTGGTGTCGGTTATCTCGGCAAGATCGCCCGATGGATCAAGCCGCCGGCAGCGCCGCGTATCAGCATGGACCGTATCGGCTTGCCACCCGCGATTCAGGAGCAGTGCCGGCCGCTGATCGCCGGGCTGGATCTGGATGAAAAGGTGGCACTGGCGGCGGGCGTCCTGCACACCATGGGGCTTGATGATCGCTTGGCGCCGCTGGTCATATTGTGTGGTCATGCCGGGCAAAGTGCCAACAATGCGCACGCATCGACACTGGATTGCGGTGCCTGTTACGGACGGCCTGGCGAGGCCAACGCGCGTGCGCTGGCGCAGTTGCTGAATGAGCCGCGAGTGCGGGAGGGTTTGCGTACGCACGGGCTTGATATCCCGTCCGCCACGGTTTTCATGGGGGCGTTGCACAATACCACTACCGATGAAGTGACAGGGTTCGATCTTGACCTTCTACCCCCCGCGGCCGAGGCACGCTGGAAGAAGATGGAGAAGGTTTTTGCCTTGGCGGGAGATCGCATTCGCCGCGAGCGTGCGCCGGCGCTGTGGATGGATACGGAACTGGCGCCCCAGGCGCTGTTGCGGTCTTTCCGGCGCAGAGCCAATGATGGCTCCCAGACCCGCCCGGAATGGGGCCTGACTCGCAACGCCGCGTTCATTATCGGCCCGCGGGATCGCAGCCGGGGCAGAGTGCTCGGTCGCGCTTACCTGCATGATTACGACACGCGCTTCGACACGGATGGCAGCGTTCTGGAAGCGCTGATGATGGGCCCGATGCTGGTTACTCACTGGTTGTCCTGGCAGTACCACGCTTCGACATGCGACCCTCTGCACTACGGTGCGGGCAACAAGGTGTTGCACAACGTCGTGGATGGCCATGTGGGAGTATTCGAAGGCAACGGGGGTGATCTTCGCATTGGCCTGCCCCGGCAATCCTTGCACAACGGAACAGGCTGGTACCACCAGCCTGTTCGGCTGACCGTGGTCATCGATGCTCCCGCTGCCGTGATCGAGGGCATCGTGGCGCGCAATGCGGTGCTGGGGCAGTTGTGCGACAACGGCTGGATACTACTGTGGCGCTACGAAGGAAATGCGTTGCAACGCTACGAACATGGCCGGTGGCTGCCTCTTGAGATCTGATACTCGCCGGACTGCGCCGGACGGGAAAATCAATTTCACGATATTCAGGGTTTCTTAAGGTTTTCCTTTCATGCTGGGCGGACCAAAACCAGCAGGAAACCCCGTGACGCTCACCGCCCAATCCTATCGCCACCGTGCCTTTGTATTGCTGTTTTTATTGTTGGTGACACGGTTGATCACCATGGCGGCGATTCCGCTCAATGACGATACCGAAGCCCGTTACGGCGAGGTTGCCCGCAAGATGGTCGCCAGCGGCGACTGGATAACCCTGCACAGCAACTATGGCACGCCGTTCTGGGCCAAGCCGCCGTTGTCCACTTGGGTATCCGCCCTCAGCATGAAGTGGTTTGGCGTCAGCGAGTTCACTGCCCGCCTTCCCAACCTGCTGCTGATGGTCGCCGCCATCGCCATGATCGGCATTTGGATCGGACGTAAGCAGAAAACCGATAGTGGTATTCTCGCAGCGTTGATCATGGCCAGCATGTTGCTGGTCTATGTGGTGGCCGGCACGGTGATGACCGACACCACTTTGCTGTTTGCCACCACGCTGAGTTTGATCGCGTTCTGGGAGGCGCGCCATGGACGCAAGCGCAACCGCAGGCTCTGGGGCTATGTACTGTTCGCTTCCTTCGGCATCGGCATGCTTGCCAAAGGGCCGGTGGCGATCGTGCTGCCCGGATTGCCGATCTTCTTCTGGGCCTTGTGGCAGAGGGACTTCATCGCCTCCGTGAAGAGCCTGCCGTGGGTGGGTGGCTTGTTGTTGATGTGTGCCATCTTTCTGCCCTGGTATCTGATGGCAGAGCACCGCACACCGGGCTTTTTGCATTACTTTTTCATCGATGAAAACTTCAAACGTTATCTCACCAGTGGCTGGGGTGATCGTTACGGCAGCGATCATCTGCATCCCATGGGCACCATTGTATTGTTCTGGTTGGAAGGGGCTTTTCCCTGGTCACTGGTCTGTCTGGTGTGGTTGGTCAAACGCAAGCCGCGTGGCTGGAAAGAGACCTTCAGCCGCGACCACGGCTTCTCTCGTTATTTGCTCATGGCGGCGCTGATGCCGCTGGTGTTCTTCTTTTTCGCTCGCAACATCATTGCCACCTATCCACTTGAAGCACTGCCGCCGTTGGCGGCTCTGATGGCTTGGCTGTACGGGCAAAAAACCGAGCACCCGCTGGCGGGCCGGCTGCCGTGGCTGGCCGTGCCGGCATCCCTGATAGGGGCGGTGGCGTTTTACCTGTTCTGTCTGGCGCCGGTGTCCTGGCAACCCAAACTCAGTCAGAAGCCGGTGATTGCCGAATACAATGCACTGCGTCCTTCCAGCGCCGCGCCGATCGGTTACTACCTGAAAAGTTATTACTCCGCGAGTTTCTATTCCGGTGATACACAGCATCAGCTTGATTCGGATACGGATCTGGCGCGCTTCATGAATAGCCATCCCGTGGTCTTCATCGTCGCGCGCAGCAAAGACGTGAGCCGCATTCCGGCCTCTTTGCGCAGCCGACTGGCGATCAAGAAACGGTTCAATTACGTCACTTTGCTTGAAAGCAAAGACCCTCCCCCCGCCGCCGGACAATAATCATGAATACCGTCGCTCGTGAGTCCGCCCCTGAAATCGTCAGCACCGTACTGCCCATCAGGCCGGTACGATCATTACCGGCCACGCTGACCTGCATACTGCCGGCGTACAATGAAGCCGACACGCTGCCGCGCCTGATCCCCGAACTGAGCGAAATGTTGTGCAAGCTTGCCAGACAGTTCTGCATTCTGATTGTGGATGACGGCAGCCGGGATGACACGGAAGAAAAAGTGACGATTCTGGCACGCGACTATCCGCTACAGCTATTGCAGCTGTCGCGCAACTTCGGCAAGGAAAACGCCATCACTGCCGGGCTGGATCATGCCGATGGCGACGTTGTCATCATCATGGATGCCGATGGCCAGCACCCGGTCAGCGTGCTGCATGATTTCGTCAATCACTGGCGTGCCGGTGCGGACATGGTCTACGGCGTGCGCGAGGATCGGGAGGACCAGCCCGGCTGGCGGCGTCTGGCGTCGGATGCGTTCTATCGCCTGATCGGCCATCACGCCAGTATCGACATTCGCGCCAACGCCGGTGATTTTCGTCTCATGGACAGAGCGGTGGTGGACGCCATTCGTGCACTGCCGGAGTATAACCGGTTCATGAAGGGCATCTATTCCTGGGTGGGCTTCAAGGCCGTGGCGGTTCCTTTCCAGGTGCAGGAAAGACGGGCCGGGCACTCTCATTTCAATCTGGCGCGGCTGTCGAGGCTGGCGCTGGATGGTCTTTTCTCGTTTTCCGATACCCCGCTGCGGCTGGCCAGCGCCACGGGCGTGGCCATTTCGGCGGGCTCGATTCTTTATGGTCTGTATATCGTCTTGCGCACGTTGGTGGAGGGCGTCGATCTGCCTGGCTGGGCCACACTGACGGTGGGCATGACGCTGCTGGGCGGCATTCAGCTGCTGTGCATCGGTATCCTTGGTGAATACGTGGGGCGGATTTTTTCCGAGGTGAAAAACCGGCCGCATTACATCGTGCGGCGGCAACTGGATTTCCACCAGGATTCGGCCGAAAGATGATGCAGATCGGACGCTTCGGTGTGGTCGGTATCAGTGCCCTTGCCGTGCACTGGGTGGTGGTGGCGCTGCTGGTGCCGACCGGTCTGGCGCCGCTGGTCGCCAACGTACTGGCTTTTCTGGTCGCCTTTCAGGTCAGCTATGCGGGGCACCGTCGCTGGACTTTCGATGCCGCGCATCTTTCCCGACGGCAAACCCTGCCGCGCTTCTTTCTGGTGGCGCTGGCCAGCTTTGCCGCCAACGAACTGATGTACGCGGTATTGCTGCGTTACACCCCTCTCGATTACCGCCTGGCCTTGCTGCTGGTGCTGGGTCTGGTGGCGGGCATGACGTTTCTTTTCAGCCGTCAGTGGGCGTTCCGATGACACGCCACATTACACTCTGTGCCGACGATTACGGCCTGCATCCGGCGATCAATGCGGGCATTCTGCAACTGGTGGAGCAGCGCCGGCTGTCCGCTGTCAGTTGCATGAGCCAGAGTGCGCTCTGGCCACGGGCCGCCGTTGCGTTGAGCCCGTATCGCCCGCATCTCGCCGTTGGCCTGCACTTCAACCTGACTGAGCATCTGGTAACAACGGATCAGTCCTTGGGCCAGCTTTTGATGCGCATATCTCTTGGCAGGCTTGATGAGTTTGCTTTAAAGGAAAATTTGAACCGCCAGCTGGATCTGTTCGAAGAGTATTGGCATGCGTCTCCGGATTATGTGGATGGACACCAGCATGTCCATGCTTTGCCACGAATACGGACTGTGTTTTTGCAAATTATCAAAGAACGCTACGGTACGCGGCTACCGGCACTGCGTGACCCGGCAGGGCTGGTGTCCACGGCCGATGCGCCGATGAAGGGGGCGCTTCTGCGTCGGTTGTGCGGTTCCTTCCGGGAGCAGGCGCTGGCTGCTGGCTTCAAACTGAATTCGGCTTTCGCTGGCGTCTACTCTCTTTCGGAACAAGCCGACATTGCCGCGCTGTTTTCTGTCTGGTTGCGCCAGTTGCCCGATGGCGGATTGCTCATGTGCCATCCCGCGAACGAAACTCATGAAGAACAATACTGCGCGCACATACAAGCTCGCAGACGCGAGTTTGCTTATCTGTCGGGGCCGCGCTTCATCGACCTTCTTGATCGTTCGAAGGTGCGTTTGTCCACCACTATTCCCGCTGTCGCCGATGCCGCTTCCTCCTGACGCGGATATCGGATTTTGTGAATTCAATTTCATTGGAGCCGGCTGACGAAAGGGTTTGTTAAGGGTGGCGGTCTAGCATGAAAACTACAGCCAGCCGTCGCGAGTAACAGGAAAATGCCTGCTTCAAAACCGTTCTTCCATGACAGCAAACGACCACTGCTGTATTTGGCGGCGGGTGGAATCCTGGCCTTGCTGCTGTTGTCCGGTTGCGCCAGTTACCAGGCGCGGCCTCTACCTCGACAAAGCAGCTCGGTGCCGTTGTCGAGTCTGGCGCCGCACGAGCTTGACATGCAGCGTGCTGTGGCTCTTGCCGTGCTCCGCGATCCGTCTTTGCGGGCGGCCTGGCAAAAAGTACAGATGGCCCGACAGAAAGCCCAGGTGGCGGGTTATCTGCCGTACCCGACGCTGTCTTTTTCTCTGGATCACCCTTTCAGTGGTCCCGATCATCTGAATGCCTGGAGCCTGGGATTGACAGAGTCGCTACAAAACCTGCTGACCAGAGCAGACGAACAGCAAGCGGCGAAAGCCCAATATGCCGCCCGCTTGCTGGCCTGGCAGTGGCAGCGCATTCAGGTTGGCCTCAAGGCCCGCTGTACGTACCTGGATGTCTGGCAGACAGCCGAGGCGCTCAAGCAACTCGGTAAAGAGGCGCGTCTGGTTGAAACATTGCTGGCCGCGGCCAGCAACGCTCATGCCAGAGGGGATATGGCAACCGCGGACTATCTTGCCGTTCTGACTCAGGCGGAGAATCTGCGGAGCCGGATGAGAAACACCGAGATGGCCGGTATTCAGGCGCGGGGCCAACTGGCGGCACTGCTCGATGTGGAGAAGATCGACGCGCGGAGCCTGGGCGAGCCGGATTTTCCCGCACCGGCTGCTCTTGCCCCCGGTACGTCGTCCATCGAAGAGGGTATCTCCGGTCTCGCGGGGCGTCGCCTGGACCTGCTTGCACTCGGCGCCGGTTACCAGAGCCAGAATGCTCTGTTGCGCGCGGACATACTCTCTCAATTCCCCATCGTCAGTATCGGTTTCCAGCGTGCCAATGACACGGCGGGAGTGAGCACGGTAGGGCTGGGCGTCACCGTGACGCTGCCGTTCTTCAATGACAGCCGCGGCAGGATCGCCATTGACCAGGCCACCCGGAAAGTATTGCACGCCGAGTATCGGGCACGTCTCGATCAAGCGGTCAATGAAGTGCGGACGGTCGATGAGAAGCGAGTGGCGGCGATCGGGGAGTGGCGGCGGCTGAAAGAAAACGCTTCGCATCTCAAGGCTCTGGCGATGGCCGCCGACAAGGCATACCGGCGAGGCGACATCACTCTGTCGAGACGGGTATCCCTGCGTCTTGACTGGGCGAATGCCCGTCTCGGGATGACCCAGTTGCGGGTGGACAGCGAAAAACTCGCCATGACGTTGTCCGTATTGCTGGCTCGACCACTGACCGGCTCCGCGAACAAGGTCGCCACCGAAGAGGCTTCGTCATGAGTAATCGAGGGCTGTTTGTTTCTCTACTGTCATTGTTGTCGGTGGTTCTGGCGGGGGCATTACTGGTGAGTGCACCGGCGTTTGCCGGGCCTTCGGTCCTGGTGAAGACCGAAGTGGTCAAAGTTCGGCAACTCGATGAGGTCGCCCAAGTGGTGGGCAAGGTTGTTCCTCGGCCGCAAAAACTCCAGTGGCTGACAGCGGGCAAAGCAGGGATCGTCGGCGGCGTTTTTGTCTCTCCCGGTGAGAAAGTGAAGAAAGGTCAGACGCTGGTGGCGATACTGAACTCTCCATCCAGCCAGGCCGCCTGGCTGCAAGCGCATGCCACACTGAATACTACCCGGGAGAGTCTGAGCCGCGTGCGGCGCTTGCACGAAGAAGGGCTGGCCGACGATGGGGCGCTGGTTCGTGCGAAAGCCGACTTCAGAAAGGCGCAGCTTGAGCTGGCCTCATTGCAGGCAGGAGGTGTGGGTAGCCAGGCTCACCTCATCAAGGCCACCAGTGACGGTGTGGTGGTTCAATGGCGAGTCAACGGCGGGCAATGGGTAACGGCAGGGCAACCCATTGGCGAGATCGTACCGGCTGACGGCCTGTGGATACGTTTCGGACTGACTCCCGGTCAGCTTGATCGCGCTCGTGTACACGATGATGTGTTCATCAAAAATGCATTTACGCAAGGCTCTGCTTTCATCGAAAGTCATATCGTCAGCATTGCCCATCAGGTTGATCCGCAAACCGGGCTGATCGACGTGGGGATTCCTGTGCCGGGTGACGGCAGGGGGCTGCCGCCCGGCAGTTGGGTGGTGGGCAGAATATCTCTGGCACGAATGAAGGCGCCGACCGTCAGTCGCTCCGCCGTGCTCAAGGACAAGCAGGGCAATTATGTGTTTGTCGTCAGGGACGGCAAGGCGAACAAGATTGCCGTTCAGTTGCTGATCCGCTCGGGGGACCAGGTGGGCGTGTCCGGCCTCAGGCCGGGTGACGTGGTGGTGACGCAAGGGAACTTCGGCCTTGAAGACGGCGTGGCGGTGCGGGACAAACCATAGGAGATGAGACGCATGAAAAGACGCTCCGTGGGCTGGCTCATGCGTCATCGGCGTTCCCTCGTTTTCCTGGTGATGATTTTGGCGCTGGGAGGCGTGCTCAGCATTTCCGGGCTGCCCGTGTCATTGTTCCCCCGTACCGATTTCCCGCGGCTGCGGGTCAGTCTTGCCGCAGGGGATCAGCCGGCAGAAAGGATGGAACTGCTGGTGACCCGCCCCCTGGAGTTGGCCGTGCGCAGCGTGCCGGGTGTGGTGGCGGTTTATTCCACCACCAGTCGTGGCGCGGCGGAAATCATCGTGGACTTCAAGTGGAGTACCGATACCGTCAAGAAAAAACTGCAGGTCGAAGGGGCTGTCAACAAGGCGTTGTCGCAAATCCCGGCCGGCACCACTTTCGATGTGGAACGGATGGAAACCAGTCTCTACCCGGTGACCGGCTACAGCCTGACCTCGAAGAGCGAGACCCCGGTTGCCTTGCGCAATCTGGCGGAATATCAGCTCAAGCCGTTGCTTTCCAGCCTGCCGGGAGTGGCCCATGTGGAAATCCAGGGCGGGGAAATCGCCGAATACCATGTCGATGTGGACCCCAACCGGCTCAGACAACTGGGGCTCAGTTTTGCGGATATTGCCAGGGCGCTGGCGGCACAAAATGTTTTCCAGTCGGTGGGCCGCTTGCAGGACCACTACCAGCTATATCTGACCGTGGCCGACAGCCGCCTGCGATCCGTGCAGGATATTCGCCGAGTGGTCGTGAAGACCGGCAATGATGGCGTGGTTCGTCTGGGTGATATCGCCAAGGTCCACCCGTCTGTCGTCCCCAGGTGGGTCAGTGTCAAGGCGGCCGGCCGGCCGGCGGTGTTGCTGAACGTCTACCCGCAACCAGGCAGCAGCACCATCGGCATCGTCGATCAGGTGAACGCAAAGCTGGCGGCCAACAAGGCGTTGATTCCCGCCGACGTGCAATTGCACCAGTGGTACGACCAGAGTGATCTGGTCCGTGCCTCGGCCATCAGCGTGCGTGATGCCGTGCTGATCGGCGTGGCGATCGCCGCTCTGGTGCTGCTGATTTTCCTGCGCAACTGGAAAATGGCACTGGTGGCTGCCATCGTCGTGCCCGTGATTCTGGCCATCACCGTCCTGCTGCTGAAGGCGTTGCATCAGAGTTTCAACATCATGACGCTGGGCGGCATGGCCGCGGCGATCGGGCTGTTCATCGACGACGCGGTGGTGGTCATCGAACATCTCGTGCGGCGCATGCATGAAACGGGCAGTCACGCGCCGGCCACGCTGTTGGCCGCCGCCATGGAGTTCACTCAGCCGTTGGTGGGGTCTTCGCTGTCCACTCTCATCATCTTCGTGCCGCTGGCGTTTCTGGGCGGTGTCACGGGTTCCTTCTTTGCCGCGTTGTCGTTGACTATGGCGGGCGGGTTGATCATCTCGTTCCTGGTCGCCTGGCTGGTGGTGCCGATACTGGCCGGCTGGCTGTTGAGGCCGGCGGATGTCGCCATGCAACGGGACGGTATTCTGGCCCGCAAGTTCAAGGCTGTTTACCGGTGGGTGATGGGCAGAACCTTGCGGACGCCGTGGTGGCTATTGCTGTCGCTGCTGCTGTTGCTGGTGGCCGGCTTTGTTGGCTACCGGCAGACCGGTTCGGGATTTCTGCCATCGCAGGATGAAGGCGGATTCGTGCTGGATTATCTGGCTCCGTCGGGCGCGTCACTGCAAGAAACCAACCGTCTTCTGACCCAGGCCAGCGCCATCATAACCCGCGATCCGGCGGTGCAAACCTGGTCGTTGCGCACGGGAACCCAATTGGGTGGCGGTATTACCGAGGCCAACCGTGGCGATTACTTCATCAAACTGAAGCCGTTTCCGAGGCCGCCCATACAAACCGTGATGGAAAGGATTCGCCGGCAAGTAGCGGAAAAAGTCCCCGAACTGAATATTGATACTGGGCAGTTGATGCAGGATATCGTCGGTGATCTCACTTCCCAGCCCCAGCCGGTAGTGATCAAGCTGTTCGGCAATAGTGGTGGGCAATTATTGACGCTGGCTCCGAAGATCGCCAAGCGGATCGCGAAAATCCCGGGTATCGTCGAAGTGAGAGACGGCATCGTGGTGGCCGGCAGTTCACTGGATATCCGCATTGATCCGACCCGTGCGGCCCTGAAAGACATGACGCCGGTGGACATTCGCGGGCAACTGACCGGCTATCTGCATGGTCTGGTCGCTACGCGGATTCGCAATGGGGTTTCTTTTCCAGGCATCAGGGTATGGGTGCCGCCGGAACAGCGCTCCAGAGTGGAGCAGGTGTCGAATCTGCTGATTCGCTCCCCGAAAGGTGTGCTTTTTCCGCTACGGGAAGTGGCCACCGTGAAGGAGATCACCGGGCAGCCGGAGATCACGCGGGAGAATCTGAAACGTATGGTCAGCGTGTCGGCCCGCATCAGCGGGCGTGATCTGGGATCGACCATCAGTGCAGTGCGAGCCGCGCTGGCCCGGCCGGGCGTGATGCCGCCGGGTGTTCATTATCAGCTTGGCGGTCTGTATCAGCAGCAACGACAGGCGTTTCGTGGGCTGATAATGGTTTTCATGACTGCCCTGACATTGGTGTTCACCCTGTTGCTGTTTCTCTATGAGAGTTTTTGCGTGGCGCTGGCCATCATCGTTCAGCCTCTACTGGCGATTTGTGCCGTGTTTCTCGGGCTCTGGCTTACTGGTACTGAACTGAACATCACAGCCATGATGGGGCTGACGATGATCATCGGTATCGTGACCGAGGTGGCTATTTTCTACTTCTCCGAGTTTCAGGTACTGGTAAAGAAAATGTCTTTCAAGCGAGCGGTATTGCAGACCGGAATCAACCGTGCCCGGCCGGTTGCCCTGACAGCTCTGGCGTTTGCACTGGCACTACTGCCACTGGCTCTGGACGTGGGACAAGGAGCGGGAATGCTGGCGCCTCTGGCAAGGGCAATCTTGTTCGGGTTGATTGTGGAGTTGCCGTTGGTGCTGATTGTCATGCCGAGCCTTTACTTCTGGATGAGTTCGAGGGGCCACTCTCCAGAAGTCGAGCCCACTTGCTGACTAACCTTGATGTTTGGTCCAGCGCGTGCTGTACCGCAACTTGAGCCTGAGAGCACATGGTTTTGTTGTTGCGCTCATGGGGCGGGCTTTATCTGAGATAGGTGCGCAGCACGGTAATCAGCTCGTCAGCAGCTTGAGTACGCGCGGCCGGGCTGGTTACGTCCGGCCCGGTCAGATGCTCACGGACGTGACCTTCCATGACCTCGGCCATCAGTCCTTGCATGGCGCCGCGAATGGCCGCGATCTGATGCAGCACATCAGCGCACCCTTTCTCTTCATCCAGTGCCCGCTCCAATGCTTCAACCTGACCGCGGATGCGGCGGGCACGAGCCAGCAGCTTTTTCTTGTCGCGAAGGGTATGGCTCATGGAAAACAATCTCGAAATATAGGCTAGGGGGGTATAGTATATATTGCCATGAAGAATTACACACCCTCACTATCTGCCGCGTTTGCCGGGCTTGGCGCTGCAGCGTTGTTTGGCGCCAGCACGCCGCTGGCCAAGACGCTGCTGAACGACGTATCGCCGATCCTGCTGGCCGGCCTACTCTACCTGGGCAGTGGTGTCGGCCTGACACTGATTCGGTTGATGCGTGATCGTGGCTGGCGCTCGCCAGCGTTGAGTGGACGCGAGTGGTCGTGGCTACTGTTGGCCGTGGCTTTTGGCGGTGTTTTGGGGCCAGTACTGCTGATGTTCGGCCTTACACACACGCTGGCGGCCACGGCCTCGTTGCTGTTGAATCTTGAGGCTGTGCTGACGGCGTTGCTGGCATGGATTGTATTTCGTGAAAACGCCAATCGACGCATCATTGTTGGTTTTGTCCTGATCGTGACCGGCGCGGTGCTGTTGGGGATTCCTGGCCCTTCGAAAGGGCTCGAGGCAGGCGATGTTTACGGGGTGCTGCTGATTGCCGGCGCTTGCCTGTGTTGGGCACTGGACAACAATTTCACCTGCAAGGTTTCCACATCAGACGCGCTGTTCATTGCTGGTCTTAAAGGTGCTGTTGCCGGAATTGTAAACACCACGATCGGATTGGAGCTGGGAGCGCATCTTCCCGGCGCACTTACTGTCGGCTTTGCGATGGGGGTTGGTCTGCTGGGCTACGGAGTCAGCCTGGTGCTGTTCGTGCTGGCTTTGCGGGGTGTCGGCTCGGCGCGCACGGGCGCTTACTTTTCCACCGCGCCCTTCATTGGTGCTGCGGTTGCTGTCCTCCTGTTGGGCGAACAGACTTCGTGGATGTTCTGGATTGCGGCGACGCTCATGGCTTTTGGCATCTGGTTGCATCTGAGCGAGCACCACGAGCACTTGCATGTGCATGAGGCCGTCGTGCACTCGCATCGCCATGTCCATGATGCCCACCACCAGCACCTGCACGATTTCCCTTGGGATGGATGCGAGCCACACACTCATCAGCACACGCACACGGCAATTGCCCACAGCCATGCGCATTTCCCGGATATTCATCATCGGCACCGGCACTTATGAGGGGCATAAGGTGTAATGCAGCCATTACGTGAATAAGCAGAATGTGTCTTGCTCCCGATGACGTGGCAGGCTAGGCTGGCGACAATTTCCATGGGTGCCGTCGTTTGCCGATGTTGCGTTCGCGTTTGCTGATTTGTCTGTTGCTGGCTCTGACCAGCGTGCACGTGCTGCTGGCCGACAGCCTGGGGCACGAGCACGAGTGGCCGTCGGCGGGCTCGGAAACAGTGTGGACGCAAATCGGCAGCGCTCCCGTTTCAAGCACCGCCCCGACTTCCCTGCTGGATCACTGCTGCCAGTGCCAGGGCATGATGACGTTGCGCTTCGCCACCGTATCTACTCCACCGTTACCGGCGTCATTCCAGACCTTGCGCGCGTCGCTGTTGCCACTGTCTCCGCTGTTCGATATCGATCGCCCTCCGATTGTCTCCTGAAGGGTCGCCTCCCGAGAGGCCGTGCCCTTTTTCCTGTCGCTGATTCATGGGCCTCGCGCCCTTCGATTTCCTGACCAGGAGACAGTCTCATGTCCCGATTCCGGGTATTTCACCTGGGTATTGCTCTGGCCCTGTGCCTGGCCGCCGGCGACGCGCTGGCCGAGCCAGGCCAGTGGGCGCGCTGGCTGCAAGGCCGGCTGGCCGAGCTGCCGGACAGCCGCGCCATCCAGGCGCGGGTCGAAGCCGAGCTGGCGCGTAGCCGCGCGCTTTCGCAACCCCTGTACAACCCCTCCGTGATCGTCGATTACGAGAACAGTGCCGAGAACACCGGCACCGTCGGCCTCAGCCAGACGCTGGACTGGTCCGGCAAGGGCAGCGCCGCCGAGGCGGTGGGCGAAGTAGCCGCCGAGCTGGCGCGGGTCACCGCCGAACGGGACCGGGCGCGGCTGGCCACGGCGGCCATTGATGCCTTGATTGCCTGGGACGCGGCCCGCCAGCGGCTGGCCGCCGCCCATCAGCAGGAGCAGCGGCTACAGCGGCTCACCGGGCTGATCCATCGCCGCGAAAGCAGCGGGGATCTGGGCCGGGTGGAGGCTACGCTGATCTACCTGGCACTGGCCCGCGTGCAAGAGGAGCTGGCGGCGGCGGAGAGCCAGGCGGTGACGGCGGAAACCGCGCTGCGTCAGGTGCTGGCGGTGCCGCAACCCGTGGTTTCCCTGCCCGCTCCGGAACGCTGGCGCGCTGTGGCCGAGCCCCGGCCACAACAGTATCTGGACCACAACTACGCGGTTCGTCTGGCTGGCTTGCGCGCGCGCCTGGCCGAGCGTGGCGTCACGCTGGCGGCCCGCGAGCGGCACACTGACCCGACCATCGGCGTGCGCGCCGGCCGCGAGGGGGAGGCCACGCTGTGGGGCGTGGAAGTGGCCATGCCATTGCCGCTGTTCAACAGCGGCGTGCCGGAATATCAGGCGGCCCTGGCCGACGCCGAAGGGCAGCGGGCCGGGCTGGAGCGGCAGCGCCGCTGGCAACAGGCGGCGCTGGAAGGCGCATGGCGGGATTACCAGCAGCGCCGCGATCGTTGGCGGCAATGGCGTGATAGGGCCGCTCCTCTGACGGAGAGCGACGCCCTGCTGGAGCGGGTCTGGCGGCAGGGCGAGTGGACCACCCAGGAGTACCTGCAAGGGCTGGACCGGCAACTGCAAGCACGGCTGGCCGGCGTGAATCTGCGTGAAGCCATGCAGCACGCCTGGCTGCGCTGGCTGTATCAGAGTGCCACTTTGGGCGACTGGCTCAACGGGCTGGCCGGCGGCAGTGGCGGCGGCGCTTTTCTTCCCATCACCGCATCTCACCGCCCGGAGGGCAACTCATGAGAACGTTCTGTCTGATGCTCATGCTGGCCCTGTGGCCGGTATCCACGACGCTGGCGGCGAGCACGCCCCAGGAAACCGTCGGCGCGCGCACGCACGATGACGCGCATGCCGATGAAGACGTAGTGACACTGAGCGAGGCGCAGCAGCGCACGCTCGGGCTGACGGTGATCGAGCTGCAACGGCAGCCGCAGCGAGTGCGCCATCTGACTGTGCCCGCCGAGCTGGCCAGTAATGAATACCGCACCTGGCGCGTGCCGGTGCGTATCGATTCCCTGGTGCACGAGCGGCGTGTCACGCTCGGCCAGCACGTGAAAAAGGGCGAGCCCATCGCTGTGCTGTTCAGCCCGGCCATGGCCGAGCTGCACAGCAGCCTGCGTATCGCCGCCGATGCCTGGCAGCGGGTATCCGCGCTGGGCCGGCGTACCGTCGGCAATGAGCGTTACCTGAACGCCCGTGGCCGTTATCAGGCGTTGCGGGCGCAGGCGCTGGGCTATGGCCTCAGCGAAGCGGATGTGAAGGCGGTGATCGCCGGTGACGGTGAGCCGGGCCGCTATACCCTGCGCGCCCCGGATGACGGCCTGGTGCTCAGCGATCATTTCCAGCAGGGGGAATGGCTCGCTGCCGGACACTCCCTGGTGACGCTGGTGGACGAGTCCCTGCTGTGGGCGGAGGCGGCATTGCCGCCACGGCCCGGGCTGACGGTGGCGGAAGGCACGCCGGCGCGGATCGCCGTGGGCGATCGTGCGGTGGAGGGTCAAGTGATTCAGGCTGGCCATCGCCTGGACCCGGTGACCCGTACCCTGCGGGTGCGCGTGGCGGTGCCGAATCAGCAGCATCTGTTCCATCCCGGCATGTTCGCCAGCGTCACGCTCAGCCTGCCGCTGGCCGGCGACTGGCTGGCGGTGCCGGAAAGCGCCCTCACCCGCGGCCCGGATGGCGACTGGCAATTGTTCACCGAGCTGGCCCCCGGCCGCTACCGGCCACGGGAAGTGGAGGTTGGCCCGCAACTGGAAGCCGAACGGCTGATCCGGGGCCTGCCCGAGGGCACCCGGGTAGTGGTCAACGGTGCCTTCTTCCTGGCCAGTGAAATGGCCAAATCCGGTTTTGACGTGCACGCGCACTAGGGGGAAGCATGTTCAATCGGATCATCGAAGGGGCGGTGCGCCACCGCCTGCTGGTGGTGCTGGCGCTGCTGGTGCTGACCGGCGTCACGCTGTGGCAACTGCCGAAGCTGAAACTGGACGCCTTCCCGGACGTCACCAACGTCCAGGTGCAGGTCAATACCGAAGCACCGGGCCTGGCGGCGGAAGAGGTGGAGCAATTGATCACCTACCCGATCGAGGCGGTGATGTACGCGCTGCCGCGGGTGGCGGAGGTTCGCTCGCTGTCCCGGACGGGCCTGTCCATGGTGACCGTGGTGTTCGAGGAGGGGACGGACATCTACTTCGCCCGGCAACTGGTGTTCCAGCGCTTGCAAGCCGCCCGTGAGGACATTCCGGCCGGGGCCGGCACACCGGAAATGGGGCCCAATACTTCCGGTCTCGGGCAGATTTACCAGTACCTGCTCACCGCCGAGCCGGGCTCGGGCATCGATGCCATGACCCTGCGCAGCCTCAACGACTGGGTGGTGAAGCTGCTGCTGATGCCGGTGGATGGCGTCACCGAGGTGCTCAGCTTCGGCGGCAAGGTGCGCCAGTACCAGGTGCGCGTGGAGGCGCAAAAGCTGCTCGCCTACGACCTCGATCTGCGGCAAGTGCGGGAAGCGATCGAGGCCAACAACCGTAATGCCGGCGGCTGGTATCTGGATCGTGGCGCCGAGCAGCTGGTGATTCGCGGCCGGGGCTGGGTCGGCCATGGCGAGCAGGGGTTGCGCGATATTGCCGACATCCCGCTCAAGGTGGTGGATGGCAGGCCGGTGAGAGTGGCGGATGTGGCCCAGGTGCGCTTCGGCAGCGAGATTCGCCAGGGCGCGCTGACCATGACCCGGCGCGACGAGACCGGCAGCCCCCGGCCGCTCGGCGAGGTGGTGGCGGGCATCGTGCTGAAACGCATGGGCGCGAATACCAGGGCGACCATCGACGGCATCGAGGCGCGCGTGGCGCGTATCCGCCAGGCGCTGCCGGCGGGGGTGCATTTCGAGCCTTTCTACAACCAGGCGAAACTGGTGGAAAGGGCGATCACCACGGTTACCGAGGCGCTGTTGCTGGCGTTTCTGTTCATCGTCGTGGTGTTGGCGCTGTTTCTGATGAACCTGCGCGCCACCGTACTGGTGCTGCTGTCGATTCCGTTCTCCGTGGCCATGGCGTTGCTGGTCATGTCGGCGTTGGGCCTGTCCGCCAATCTGATGTCGTTGGGCGGGCTGGCGGTGGCCATCGGCATGATGGTGGATGGCTCGGTGGTGATGGTGGAGAACATCTTCCGGCACCTGAGCCGGGCTGATGATGCGAAGGGCAATGCCGGCTTGCGCGAAAGCAGATACGAATTGCCTGAAAGCAAAAACGAGGATCCGGAGAAGGCTGTTGTCTTGCGTATAAGCAGAGCGGCTCGGGAAGTGGCGCGCCCAGTGTTCTTCGCCGTGGTCATCATCATGGTGGTGTTTCTGCCGCTGTTCGCCTTCGAAGGCGTGGAGGCGAAGCTGTTCCAGCCCATGGCGGTGAGCATCATGCTGGCCATGGCGGCGGCGGTGATCGCCGCGCTGGTGGTGGTGCCGGCGCTGGCGGCGCTGTTGTTTCGCCGCGGAGTGCGCGACAAGCCCAACCGGCTGGTGACGACGCTGGAGCGGGGTTATCGCACGCTGCTGACGCGGGCTTTGAAAGCATGGCGGTGGGTGTTGGGCGGTGCCGTGGCATTGCTGTTGCTGGCCTTGAGCACCTTGCCGTTTATCGGCACCGAGTTCGTGCCGACCCTGGAGGAAGGCACGCTGACGTTGCGCGCCACCCTGGCGCCGTCGGCCAGCCTGGATACCGCGCTGGAAGTGAGCCAGAAGCTGGAAGGGATACTGATGACCTTCCCGGAAGTGACCTACGCGCTGAGCCGGGTGGGGCGTCCGGAGCTGGGTGGCGACCCGGAGCCGGTCAGCAATGTGGAAATCTACATCGGCCTGAAACCCGTGGATCAGTGGACCAGCGCGGACAATCGTGCGGCGCTGGAGCGCTTGATGCTGGACAGGCTGAGTGTGCATCCTGGCCTGCTGTTCAATTTCTCGCAGCCGATTGCCATGCGCGTGGATGAGTTGCTGTCCGGGGTGAAGGCGCAACTGGCGATCAAGCTGTTCGGCCCGGATCTGGCGGTGCTGGGGGAGAAAGGCGCGGCGATCAACCGGGCGGTGGCGGCCGTGCCCGGAACCACCGGGGTGCAGATGGAACCGGTCGCCGGCGAGGCGCAACTGGTCATCGAGCCGAACCGCCGGGCCCTGAGCCGCTACGGGCTGAGCGTCGATCAGGTGATGACACTGGTCAGCCTGGGGCTGGGTGGCGCCAGCGCCGGGCAGGTGATCAACGGCAACGAACGTTACGACATCTATGTGCGGCTGGCCCATGCCGAGCGCGCCAATGCCGAGCGCATTCGCAACTTGCGCCTGCGCGCCCCGGACGGCGCCTGGGTGCGGCTCGCTGACGTGGCGCGCGTGGAGCTGGTGTCCGGCCCGCCGCAGATCAGCCGCGACGACGTGCAGCGCCGGGTGGTGGTGCAGGCCAACGTCAGCGGCCGCGACATGGGCTCGGTGGTGGCGGACATTCGCGCCGCCATCGCCCGTGACGTGGCGCTGCCGCCCGGCTACAGCGTGGACATCGGCGGGCAGTACGAAAACCAGCAGCGTGCCCAGCAACGTCTGCTGGTGGTGGTGCCCGTTGCCGTGGCGCTGATTGCCTTGCTGCTGTATCTGGCTTTCGGCTCCCTGGGGCAGGCGCTGCTGATTCTGGTCAATGTGCCGCTGGCGTTGATCGGCGGCATTCTGGCGCTGGCGGTCAGCGGCCAGTATCTGTCGGTGCCCAGCTCGATCGGCTTCATTACGCTGTTCGGCGTGGCGGTGCTCAACGGCGTGGTGCTGGTGGAGGCGATCAATCAGCGGGTGCGCCGTGGCGATGCCGTGCACGAGGCGGTGTTCGAGGGCGCGGTTTCGCGCTTGCGGCCGGTGCTGATGACCGCGCTGACCGCGTTGCTGGGCCTGCTGCCGATGCTGCTGGCCACCGGCGTGGGCAGCGAGGTGCAGCGGCCGCTGGCGACGGTGATCGTGGGCGGTTTGATCAGCGCCACTGCCTTGACGTTGCTGGTGCTGCCGGTGTTGTATCCGTGGTTTTCCCGGCGGCACGTTGGTGAGTTGCGGGAGTGATCGCCGCGTACCATCCCGGCGCGGATGGCACATCGTGTATATCGTCGATGGCGGCAATTAGCGGTATCGTAGGCGGTACGTTACCGACAGAAAGAGTACTGACAGAAAGAGGTGCCGGTGCACGGACACAGCCACGGTCAGCACAGCCACAGCCACGAGCCGGGCGCGCCCGGCGATTTCGGGCGCGCGTTTCTGATCGCCATGAGTCTCAACATCGCCTTCACGGTGATCGAATTCGGCTACGGTTTTCTGGCCAGTTCCACCGCGCTGATGGCGGATGCCGGGCACAATCTGTCCGATGTGCTGGGGTTGGGGCTGGCCTGGGGCGGGGCGGTGCTGGCGCGGCGGTTGCCGGACCATCGTTTCACCTACGGCCTGCGCGGCAGCACCATTCTGGCGGCACTGGGCAATGCCATGTTCCTGATGCTGGCCTGTGGCGCGATCGCCTGGGATGCGGTCAGCCACCTGCTGGTTTCACCGCCGGTGGCCACCACCACGATGATGGTGGTGGCCGCTATCGGTATCGTTGTCAACGGTGTTTCCGCCGCGCTGTTCGTCAAAGGCAGCCGGGCGGATCTGAATCTTCGCGGCGCTTTCCTGCACCTGGCCGCGGACGCGGGCGTCTCTCTCGGCGTGGTGGTGGCGGGCGCGGCGATTCTGTTCACCGGCTGGAACTGGCTGGATCCACTGGTGAGCCTGCTGATCGTGGTGGTCATTGTCTACAGCACCTGGGGGCTGTTGCGCGAGTCGCTGAAACTGGCCTTGAATGCGGTGCCGGCGCACATCGATCTGCATGAGGTGGCGGACCACCTGTGCGGTTTCGCCGGCGTCGAGGATATCCACGACCTGCATGTGTGGGCCATGAGCACCACGGAAACCGCGCTCACCGTGCATCTGGTAATGCCGCAGGGCGCTCCGGGTGATGCCTTCGTGGATCATGTGGCGGAATCCTTGCAGCAGCGGTTCGGCATCGCCCACACCACTTTGCAGGTGGAAATGGGCGACAGTGATCACCGCTGTGCCTTGACGCCGGATGAGGCGCACCGTCCGGTGCATTCGCATCACTGAGAGGTGGCCGCTGCCGGCGGCGACAGCGGATTGGAAACGGACGGCTCCCGGCGTTAATCTGCGCGCAACTGTTGTCGCCGGATCCGCCATGAGTTTCAAGAACGAAGATCTGATCGCCGTCTGCCAGCGCACCATGCCGTTCGGCAAATACCAGGGCCGGGTGCTGGTGGATCTGCCGGAGCCTTACCTGCTGTGGTTCGCGGGGCGCGGATTTCCACAGGGGGAACTGGGGCGGCTGATGGCGCTGGCGCTGATTCTGCGCACGGAGAATCTCACTCACCTGGTGGCGCCGTTTCGCCGTAACGGGGCTTCGACAGGAGACGGCCAATGAGCAAGGCGTTGCTGATCATGGCCCATGGCAGCCGTGCCGAGGCGGCCAATGATGAAGTGCGTGCCCTGGCGGAGCAGGTGGCTCGCGATCACCGGGAATACGCGGCGGTGGGCGCCTGTTTTCTGGAACTGGCTGCGCCGTCGTTGCTGGAGGCGTTGCAGCAACTGGAACACCAGCCGGTGGAAACGGTTTATGTGTATCCGCTGTTTTTCAACAGCGGCCGGCATGTGGCTCGTGATATTCCCGCTCAGGTCGCGGAGGCGCGCCAGCGCTTTCCCCATCTGACCATCGAACTGCTCGATTATTTCGGCAGCGCGGGTGGGCTGGCCGCGCTGGTTGGGCAGCATGCCGGCCGACAGATCGGATAAGCGATGGCCGATCTGCCACCTGTCTACCGCACCGTCCCGTAAAAGGGACGCCCCCGCAAAGGAAGCATCATCCTGGAAAGGAGACGTCATTTGCAGAGGAGGCGTCACTTGCAGAGGAGCCGTCATCCTGCGCGAAGTCGCAGGATCCAGTTGGGCGCTGAGGCCCGGATTCTGCAACTCCGCTCCGCTCCGTGCAGAATGACGGGGAAGT
>CAYMKZ010000013.1:0-1703 GCA_964391345.1 uncultured Alcanivorax sp. | reverse complement strand
GCTAAGGAGGCGTCACTTGCAAAGGAGGTGTCACTTGCAGAGGAGCCGTCACTTGTGAAGGAGCCGTCATCCTGCGCGAAGTCGCAGGATCCAGTTGGGCGCTGAGGCCTGGATTCTGCAACTCCGCTCCGCTCCGTGCAGAATGACGGGGAAGTGTGCCCTCCTGCAAAAGAGACGTCGCGTGCTAAGGAGGCGTCACTTGCAAAGGAGGTGTCACTTGCAGAGGAGCCGTCACTTGCAAAGGAGCCGTCACTTGCAAAGGAGGTGTCACTTGCAAAGGAGGCGTCATCCTGCGCGAAGTCGCAGGATCCAGTTGGGTGCTGAGGCCCGGATTCTGCAACTCCGCTCCGCTCCGTGCAGAATGACGGGGAGGGGCTCCGTGTCGAGTGACAAGAAGACGCTCCGTGCAGAATGGCAAGAAAGTAGGGGCGTTAATCTGCTTTGGGCGATTTCGCCTGTAATTGCTGGACGATGGCCAGGGAGCGGGTGACGTGTTCCACGGGCGAGAGGTGGTCGTCCTTCGAGGAAAAGCGCGCGACGACCTTGCCGTTGTGGTCGAGCACGAAAGTGGTGCGCGGCAGAAAGCCATGCGTGACCTTGTCGCCGCGCACGTCGGTGACGTCACTGCGGGCCGCCGTCATGGTCAGCCCGTAATCGGCGGCGATGGCCCCTTTCGGGTCCGAGGCCACGGCGAATTTGCCGGCGCAGTAATCCGGGTCCGCCGAGAACCTGTCGAGCCGTTCAATGGAATCCGCGGAGACGCCAATGATGGTGGCCCCGGCCTGGTCGAACTGCTGGTGGTGGCTGGCGAAGGTATGCGCTTCCAGGTCACAGCCGCGGGTGTAGGCGGCCGGGTAGAAATACACCACCACCGGACCTTTGGCGAGCGCCTGCCGGAGCGAGAAGGAAAAGGTCTTGCCGGCCAGGCTGGCGGGCGCGGTGAAGGTGGGCGCGGTGGCGCCCACCGGCAGGGCGGCGAGCGCCGGGCCCGTCAGCGCCAGTGCCATCAGCGCGATGATGGCTGAAAAGAATGACCGCCGCATGATCCGTCTCCCGCTGCTGAACACTGAAGCAAAGAGTGTACGCCGGGTTTACTGCGCCTTCACGTGAATGGTGATCTTTTTCGAGACCAGCGGTGGATCGAACTGCATGTGGCCGGCGTCGCCGAGATCGAGTTGCAGGGTGTGCGTGCCCGGTTTCAGATGCAGCACGGTTTCGGTCTGGCCAGCGCCGAAGTGCACGTGCTGGGCATCGCTGGGAATCGGCTGATCACCGGGTGGCAGTTCCTTGACGTCGATCAGCAGGTGATGGTGGCCGGTGTTGGCGCGTTCCACGCCGGACGGCGCCACCCCCATGCCGCTGAGGCCGAAGCGAACGGTGACGTTTTCCCCGACGGTGCTGCCGTCTTGCGGGCTGATGATGTAGACGCGGGCGTCGGCCGGCGCCTGCTGACGCGCGGGCGTGGCGGCGGCGAGTGCGGGAATCGACAGGGCGGCGGCGAAAAGCAGAGGCAACAAGGGTTTCATGGGAAAGGCTCTCCATAGCGAAATGAAGGCCCAGTCTACCGGGCCTGGGCGGCTTTGCGAACCAGCGTCACGGAGCCTGCCATCCCGCCTGTCGTTACCCCGTAGGGTGGATAAGCGAAGCGCATCCACCGGGTTTTACCAATCGCCGATGGTGGATGCGCTTCGCTTATCCACCCT